>NZ_JBITYA010000011.1:228054-304794 GCF_044544985.1 Streptomyces sp. NPDC053427
CAAACACCCCCCGCGGGGGGCCGCCCCCCCCCCCCCCCCCCCCCGGGGGGGGGCCCCCCCCCCGCGCCCGGGCGCCCCCCCCCCCCCCGGGGGGGGGGGGGGGGGCGCCCCCCCCCCCCCGCCGCGGTTCTCGTCCACGGCGTTCCGGTCCGCCGCCGAAGCGGTCCCGGTCCGCCGCCGTTCGCGTCCGCTGCGTCAGCAGCTGCGGTCGACGAGGTCGAACGACTCGTAGTGGTCTGCGGTGTAGTAGTCCTCGTCCTTCTTCTCACCGGCCACGATGCGCCGCGCACCGCGGTCGGGCGAGCCAGGAGTGATCACGGTGTACTCGTGGTAGTAGCCCGTGCTCTGCGAGGGGAGGATGCCCTCGCGGTTGTCGAAGACGGTGCCGTCCTTCGGGTAGGGGAAGGGCCCGCCCTTCTCGATCAGGTCCAGGGTGTCGTGGGCCTGGGAGGGCAGCTTGGAGTAGCAGATGTCGCCGACCGCGTTCACCTGCACGGTCTTTGCGTGCGCCGTCGCGGCGTACGCGGTGACCTGGTGCGGGGTGGCGACGGCGGGCGTGGCGGCGACCGCGGTGCCGCCGATGAGCAGGGCCGATGCGAGGGCGCCGGCGGCGCCGATGCGGGTGATCCGTGGGGGGATTCTCATGCCTTTCAGCATGACGCGCGTAGACATGGCCCTGTCAATCCCAACGGGCTTAAGTTTCCCGGGAGTTCACAGGATCCCCACCTTGACCACGCGCCCGCTCCGGGCCGTCGGCGGGTTTGCCTCAGAGGCAAAAGTTTTGCCTCTGAGGCGAAGGGTCGCTATACCGGGCATATGACCGATACGCGCAGGGACCCGCCCGCGGAGCGACGGACGGATCCGCTCCCGGCCGGGCTCTCCGACGAGCCACCGGCCGCCCCGGCCCCGACCGAGGAACTGTCCACGGTCGCCCCACGGTTGCGTGACCTGAGACGGCACAGCGGTCTGACCCTGGAGTCCGCGGCGCGCCGCGTCGGGCTGTCGCCGGCGCATCTGTCCCGGCTGGAGACCGGCCGGCGCCAGCCGTCGCTGCCGATGCTGCTGGCCCTCGCCCGTACGTACGGAACCACGGTATCCGACCTGCTCGGGGAGGCCGCACCCGAGCGGGACCCGATCATGCGGGCCGGCCGCGCCGAACCGTCGGAGGCCGGCGGCTGGACGTACTGGACCGTGGGCGGCGCCGGGCGGGCGATGCAGGCCCTGCGGGTGCATGTGCCGCAGCGGGCGCAGGGAGAGCTGGTGCGGGTGCACCCGGGGGAGGAGTGGCTGTACGTCCTCAAGGGACGGCTGCGGCTGACGCTCGGCGACGCGGTCCATGTGCTGGATCCCGGCGACGCGGCGCACTTCGACTCGCTGACGCCGCACCGGATCGCGGCCGCCTCTCGGGGCGGGACGGAGCTGCTGTTCGTCCACACGCTGCTGCAGAGCGGCGCCACGGAGCTGTGCCTGGGGGACGAGCCCCCGCGCCGCGGCCTGTGACACCCGACACCACCCCACCGAACCCCCCAGGGAAGGATCGCGCCGTGCCCGGACAGACCCCCGAGGACAGCCCCGCCCGGAAGTACGTCGAGACCAAGCCGCCCCGCGGGGTCTACGTCCGCGTCTTCATCTACGTCGTCGCCACGCATGTGCTGCTGGCGTTCATGAGCCTGCTGGTGTACGCCGCCAAGACCCGCTGAGCAGGGCCCGCCTCGGCCGGGGCCTGTCCGGTGGATCGCGACCTGGGTCCATCCATACGGCGGGAAAGTCCATTGCCTCCGCCCGCCGGGCGGGTAAAGCCTGCATGCGCACTCCGCTCCGCGCAGCCGCTCGCCGCACCGAGGAGACCGAAGGATGCCCCGTACGCGCACCGCCGCGGCCACCGCGTTCGCCCTGGCCCTCGCCACCGTCCCGCTGACGGGCATGACCGGGCCGCCGGCCACCGCCGCGGACGCCGGCCGCGCCCCGGACCGGCCCACGGCCCGGGCGCCCCTCTCCCCCACCCCGCAGTCCGTCCACGCCCGCCGGGACCGGGTCACCATCACCCCGTCCGTGACCGTCGTCGCGGGCCCCGGGGCCGACGCACCCGCGCTGGCCCTCGTCGAGAAGTCCCTCAAGGCCGCCGGCGCCGACCGGGTCGTCCGCGCCCGGCGGGCCCCGGCCGGCAAGCAGCTGACCGTCTACGTGGACGGGACGGGCGCGGCCCGCACCCTGCGGGGCCTGGGCACCCGCGACGCCGGCGGGCTGCCCGCGGAGGGCTACGCCCTGGCGCTCGGCGACGGCCGGATCGCGCTGTCCGGCAAGGATGCCACCGGGACCTACTACGCCGCCCAGACGCTCACCCAGCTGCTGCCGCACCGCTCCCGTCCCGGCGCCCGCGTCCAGGGCACCGTCGTACGGGACTGGCCGGCCACCCCGCTGCGCGGCGTCATCGAGGGCTTCTACGGCACCCCGTGGTCGCATGCGGCCCGCCTCGACCAGCTCGACTTCTACGCCGACCACAAGATGAACATCTACGTCTACTCGCCGAAGGACGACGCCTACCTGCGCGAGAAGTGGCGCGATCCCTATCCGGCCGACCGGCTCGCAGGGCTCAAGGAGCTGGTGGACCGGGCGCGGCAGCGGCATGTGGAGTTCACCTACGCGCTCTCGCCCGGCCTGTCCGTCTGCTACAGCTCGGAGGCGGATCTCAAGGCGCTGACCGCCAAGTTCGGGACGCTGTGGGACATCGGCGTACGGACCTTCGCGGTGCCGCTGGACGACATCAGCTACACGGACTGGAACTGCGCGGCGGACAAGGAGAAGTTCGGCACCGGCGGCGGAGCGGCGGGGGCGGCGCAGGCGTATCTGCTCAACCGGGTCGAGAAGGAGTTCATCGCCCAGCATCCGGGTGCCGAGCCGCTGCAGATGGTGCCGACCGAGTACTACGACGTGAAACCGTCGCCGTACAAGAAGGCGCTGGCCACGCAGCTGGACAAGGATGTGCTGGTGGAGTGGACGGGCGTGGGCGTGATCGCGCCGACGATGACCGTCGCGCAGGCCCGGCAGGCCCGGGAGGTGTTCGGGCATCCGATCCTGACCTGGGACAACTACCCGGTCAACGACTATGTGACCGGCCGGCTGCTGCTCGGGCCGTTCAACGGGCGCGAGCGCGGGCTGCCCGCGCAGCTGGCCGGGATCACCGCCAACCCGATGATCCAGCCGTCCGCGTCCAAGATCGCGCTGCACACGGTGGCCGATTACGCGTGGAACGACGCGGCATACGACCCGCGCGCCTCCTGGAGCGCGGCGATCGAGGAACTGGCCGGTGGCGATGCCCGTACGGCGCGGGCGCTGCGGGCCTTCGCGGACACCGGCTACGCCTCGTCGCTGAACCCGCGGCAGGCGCCCGAACTGGCCGCCGCCCTCGCGGAGTTCGGCAAGGACGGCAACGCCCGGCGGCTGGACGCGGCGCTGCGTACCGTCGAGGAGGCGCCCGCGGTGCTGCGCGACCGGCTCGCCGACCGCGGCTTCGTCGAGGACAGCGGGCCATGGCTGGATGCGACCGAGGCGTGGGGCGTCGCGGCCCGTACCGCCCTCCGGCTGATCGAGGCGACCAGGGCGGGCGACGACGCGACGGCATGGCGCCTGCGGCAGCGGATCCCGGAGTTGGTGAAGACGGCCACGTCCTTCGTCTATGTCGACATGAAGGGCAAGAAGATCCCGGTGGTGGTGGCGGACGGGGTGCTGGACACCTTTGTCGAGGACGCGGTCGCCGCGCATGACGAGGCGCTGGGCGTCATCGGCCGCCCCAAGGCCTCATCGGACCTCGCCGCCTATCAGGACAACGCCGTCTCCCGGATGGCCGACGGCGACGATGCGACGTTCTACTGGAGCGCGGCGGGGCCCAAGGCGCAGTCCGCCGTCGGGCTGGATCTGCGTACCGAGCGCCCGCTGGGCACCGTCACCCTCGCGATGGGCAAGAGCGGCAGCCCGGACGACTATCTGCACCACGGGGTCCTGGAGTATTCCTCCGACCGCACGCACTGGCGACCGCTGGCCGTCTTCGACGGCAAGCCGGAGGTGACCGCCGAACCGCCGGCGGGAACGACGGCCCGGTATGTGCGGGCCCGCGCCACCCAGGCGCAGGACAGCTGGCTGGCGGTACGGGAGTTCGCGGTCGCCGGGACCGATCGGGTGACGGTCGCCGGGGACCCGCCCGCGGCGCGGGGCGGGGCGCTGCGGGCGGCGGCGGACGGCGACCCGGCGACCGCCTATCGCGCGGCGCGGCCCGCCCGGCGGGGCGAGGCGCTGGAGTTCACGCCGGAGGCGCCCCGCGGCGCGCGGTCCGTGGTGGTGCTGCGGCCGCAGGGCGCACCGGCCGAAGCGGCGCAGGTCGAGGTCCGTACGGGCGGAGCCTGGCGCACGCTCGGCGCGCTGGGCGGCGCGTACACCCGGCTGGCGACGGGCGGCGGCCGGGTCGAGGGCGTACGGCTGGCGTGGCGGGACGGGGCGGGCGACGGCGAGCGGGCCCTTGAGGTCAATGAGGTGATTCTGCGCTGACCCGGGGCGTCCGGCGGCCCTACCCTCAGGCCCTGGCGCCGCCGGCCTCCGGCCTCACGGCCCGGGGTGACCGGACGGCACGGACCGCCCGGTCACCGGTTCACGGGGCGGCTACCGGCCGCCCAACTCCTTGTGGCGGTCGGCCAGTCGGCGCGCGCCCTCCTCGGTGAGCGAGCCGTGCAGCCGCAGCCGGGCGATGCCGCCGTCCGGGAAGATGTCGATCCGGACATGGGTGGCGCACGGGGCGTCGTGCAGCAGGAAGCGGTGGACGGTGTCGGGCTGCAGCCGGGTGCGCGGCAGCAGTTCGGTCCAGCTGCCGTCCTCGCCGTCCCGTCCGAACAGGGCGGCCCAGCCGGCCGAGTTGCCCTTCAGGTAGCCGGTGTCGATCTCGACGGCGCGGATGACGGACTGCTCGGTGAGGCGGTAGCGCACCCAGTCGTTGCCGCTGCCGCGGCGGCGCCGGGTCTCCCAGCCGTCGTCCATCTTGCGGGAGCGGCCCGGCTGGATGGTGTTGGTGGGCGAGGAGTAGAAGCGGTCCGAGGCGTCCTCGACCTGACCGCCGTTCTCCAGCGCGGCGAGGTCGAACGTGCCCAGCGCGGCGAGCCAGTTGGGGGCGGGCACGACCTCGCCGTGGACGCGGAGGCGGGCGACGCCGCCGTCGGGGTGCTGGTTGAGCCGCAGGTGGGTGAAGCGCCGTTCGGCGTCGATGGCGAAGCCGTTGGCGGCGTGTCCGCCGATGGCGGTGCGCGGTACGAGCGTCGTCCATTCGACGCCGTCGGAGAGCAGCTGCTCGGGCGACGGGGAGCCCACGACGCAGGCGCCCTCGACGCTGACGGACTGCGGGTAGTTGCCGCGGAAGTGGGCGGTGTCGACCACGATGCCGCGGATCACGCCGGGGGCGCCGAGTCGGATCAGCGCCCAGTCGCGGTCCTCGTCCGTCGGGAAGGGGTGCTCGCCGTCGGTGCCGCGGCGCCGCCGGGTCTCCCAGCCGTCCATGATCTTGCCCTTGTGGCCGAAGGCCTCGGGGTCGAAGTGGGCGGCCTCGGGCTTGAGGAGGTTCTCGCGCTCGGCGAAGAACTCGTCGTTCGCGGCGATCACCCCCGCGCCGAGCCGCCGGTCGGCGAGGTCGGGCAGGTGGGTGAAGGGGAAGCCGTCGGGGCCCGGGGTGCGGTAGTCGGCGTACGGGTCGCCGCCTCCGTAGGGGCTCGCATCTCCGGTGTAGCAGGGGAACTCGGCGGTCGTCATACGCGGTCCGCCCTTTCGAGAAGCTCGCCGGTGGGCTCGGCGAGGGTGGCCCCGTCGTTGATCTGCCGGCCGCGCAGCCAGGTGGAGCGGACGACGCCGTACAGCGTCTTCCCGGCGTACGCGGTGATCTTGTTGCGGTGCTGGAGCGCCTGCGGGTCGACGGTGAAGGTCTCGTCCGGCGCGAGGACCGCGAAGTCGGCGTCCCGGCCGGGCTCGATGGCGCCCTTCCGGCCGAGGCCGACCAGCGCCGCGGGGGCGGTGGCCATCCAGCGCACGACGTCGTCCAGGGTGTGGCCGCGCTCGCGGGCCGCCGTCCAGATGGCGGGCAGGCCGAGCTGGAGGGAGGAGATGCCGCCCCAGGCCGCGCCGAAGTCGGCGGTCTTGAGGTCGGCGGTGGAGGGCGAGTGGTCGGAGACGATGCAGTCGATGGTGCCGTCGGCCAGGCCCTGCCAGAGCGCGTCCTGGTTGGAGGCCTCGCGGATCGGCGGGCAGCACTTGAACTCCGTTGCGCCGTCCGGGATCTCCTCGGCGGTCAGGGTCAGGAAGTGCGGGCAGGACTCCACGGTGATCTTGACGCCCTCGCCCTTGGCGGCGGCGATCAGCGGCAGCGCGTCGCTGGAGGACAGGTGCAGGACGTGCACCCGGGCGTCCAGCAGCTTGGCCAGGGCGATCAGCCCGGCGATGGCGTCGTCCTCGGAGACGCGGGGGCGGGAGGCGAGGAAGTCGACGTACTTGGGGCCGTGCGCCTCGGGGGCGGCGTCCAGGTGGCCCGGGTCCTCGGCGTGCACGATCAGCAGACCGTCGAAGCCGGCGATCTCCCCGAGGGCGGCGGCCAGCTGCTCCTGGTCGAGCTGGGGGAACTCGTCCACGCCGGAGGGCGACAGGAAGCACTTGAAGCCGAAGACCCCGGCGTCGTGCAGGGGGCGCAAGTCCTTGACGTTGCCGGGGATGGCGCCGCCCCAGAAGCCGACGTCGATATGCGCCTTGCTGCGGGCGACCTCGCGCTTGGTGTCGAGGTGGGCGGCGGTGGTGGTAGGGGGAAGGCTGTTGAGCGGCATGTCCACGAGGGTGGTGATACCGCCGGCCGCGGCCGCGCGGGTGGCCGTCCAGAAGCCCTCCCACTCGGTGCGGCCGGGGTCGTTGACGTGGACGTGGGTGTCGACGAGACCGGGCAGCAGGACGTCGTCGCCGAAGTCCTCGACCCGCGCCCCGGCCGGGGCCTCGGCGTCGTGCGGCAGCACCGCGTCGATCTTCCCGTCCCTGACGGTGACGGACGCGGCGCGCGTCCCCTCCGGGGTGACGACGCGCGTGGAACGCAGCACCAGCTCTATTTCGGACACCCGGTCCCCTCCTCGTATCGTGTCTTCATCGTTGCGTGACGGCGCTCGGTACGCACGGCCACCGGGCTCGCTCCGTCCGGAGCGGGGAATTCGCTCCGTGACGACATGCGGAATTCAACAGTCTGTTGAATGAGTCTTCACTCCGGACCCCGGCCCGTCAAGACCCCTTCGCCGGCACTGGCGCGACGGCCACCGCACGGCCCTCGGGAACCACCGGCTCCGCCACCCCACCGCCCCTGACCTGCGACGGGATAATCTCCTCCGGGATCGGCCCGGCGCCCGCCGCGATCCGCCCACGGCGCGCGAGCGCGGCGTAGAGCGCCCCGGAGATCCCCATCCCGAAGATCCAGGAGAACGGCGCCAGCACATCGAAGGCCGGCACCAGAGCGAGCCCGGCGGAGACCGCCGCGGCCGGCAGAAAGGCGAGCACGGCCTTCGGGTTGTAGCCGCGGCGATAGAAATACGCCCCCTCCGCATCGGCCGAGAACAGCGCATCGACATCGATCCGGCCGCGCCGTATCAGGTAGTAGTCGACGAGCAGAATGGCCACCAGCGGGCCGAGGAAGGCACCCAGGGCCCCCAGGAAGTACTGGATCACCAGCGCCGAGGAGTACAGCTTCCAGGGCATGACGAGGACCGCCAGCACCGCCGTGATCATGCCGCCGCGCTTGAAGTCCAGATACTTCGGCGCGAGGTTGGCGAAGTCGTAGGCGGGCGAGACGAAATTGGCGACGACGTTGATGCCGATGGTGGCAACGATGAAGGCCAGCGCGCCGATGACCGTCACCACCGGATTGTCGATCTTCTCGATCACCTTCACCGGGTCGTAGATCGCCTCACCGAAGACGGAGATGGTGCCCGCGGTGACCAGGACGGCGACCACCGCGAAGGCCGTGAAGTTCACCGGCAGCCCGATCAGATTGCCGCGCCGGTACGAGCCGTGATCGGGCGTGAACCGCGCGAAGTCCGCATAATTGAGAACCAGCGTCAGGAACGTGGCCACGGTCAGGCTGACCGCGATCAGACTCTGCTCCACCTGCGAGGCACCGCTGAGACCGGTGAGGCTGCGGGTCAGCGAGATGTCGCCGCCGGCCTTGACGACCAGATAGACCGCGAGCGCCAGGACCACGAGCCAGACCACCGGGCCGGTCGCGAAGTCCTGCACCTTGCGGATGAACTCCATCCCCCGGGTCAGCAGGACCGCCTGCAGCCCCCACATCACCATGAATGCGATCCAGCCCAGGGTGGACAGGCCCAGCACCGAGTTGTGGTTATACGTGGCCAGGCCGGGCGCGATCTGCAGGGTCAGCAGGACCACCGCCGTCGAGGCGAGCCAGGTCTGGATGCCGTACCAGGCCACCGCCATGATCGCGCGCAGCAGCGCGGGGATGTTGGCGCCGTAGACGCCCCAGCTGGCGCGCGCGAGCACCGGATAGGGAACGCCGGTCCGATGGCCCGCGTGCCCCATGCGATTCATCAGCCAGTAGACGATCGTGATGCCGACGAGCAGGGACAGGAACACCTCCCAGGCCGGCAGCCCGAGGACGAACAGGCTGGCGGCGAAGGCGTAGTTGCTGATCGCGTGGGTGTCGGACATCCACAGCGCGAAGATGCTGTACGTGCCCCATTTGCGCTCGGCGGCGGGCGCGAGGTCCTCGTTGAAGAGGCGGGGGTCGGGTGGCGCGGGGAGCTGCTTGTTCTGCGGGGACGTTGGCATGTGTCCTCCCGGGCAGGTGGGGTGGAGCTCAGGGACCGGTGGTCGGGTGTCGGATCCAGTGGTGTCGTCGGCCGGTGCTGTCGTCGGCCAGTGGTGCCGTCGGCCAGTGGTGCCGTCGGCCTGCAGCCGGTTGAACGCGGCCACGGGACGTAGTTGTCAGTTGTCAGATGCCTGATGTCTGTGGGGAAAATTCGACCTCGTGCGAGGAGGCCTGAACGCGCCCCTGGGGCAGCCGGAGATGCGCGCTCAGCGGCCAGGAACCGATGGCCTTCGGTCGCGGTGGCGCGAAGCTGCGGCCCGTACTGGTGGTCAGCCCGAGGCCGACGACCGCCTCCGCGAACTTCACCGCGGCGGCGACCCCGTCGACAACCGGCACCCCGAGCGCCGCCGCGACCCTCTCCTGGAGCCCGGCCATCCCCCCGCACCCCAGGCAGATCACCTCGGCCCCGGCCCGTACGACCTCGCGGGCGGTCTCGATGATGACCTCGACGGTGCGCTCCGGGTCCTCCTCCAGCTCCAGGACGCCGAGGCCGGTACCGCGGACGGCGGCGCAGCGCTGGAGCAGTCCGGCGGTCAGCAGCCGGTCCTGGATCTGCGGCACGGAGCGGTCGAGGGTGGTGACGATCCCGTAGGCGTGCCCCAGCATCATGGCCATCTGGGCGGCGCTCTCGGTGATGTCCAGTACGGGGACGTCCAGCAGCTCCTGGGCGCCCTCCCGGCCCGGTTCACCGAAGCCGGCCATGACCAGCGCGTCGAAGGGCGTATCAAGGGTGGCGAGCCGGTCCAGGACGGCCGCGGCGCTGAGGTAGCCCTCGAAGTGACCCTCGATCGACTCCGGGCCCCAGAGAGGTTCGGTGGCGATGATCCGGGTCCCCGGGGCGGCGACGGCGGTGGCGGTGGCGCGGATCGAGGCGGTCATGGAAGCCGTGGTGTTCGGGTTCATGACGAGAATGCGCATGACACTCCAGCAATTTGGAGGATTCCACAGAATGGACAGTAGGTTTCGCGCAGCAGAACGTAGCTACGACCACTGGCACCGTCAAGGGATGGCGAGTAGGGAAGGGGACCTTCTCGCTCCTCAAGACGATCTGCACCCTGACCGGCGGGAACGAGTGTGCGAGAGACCGTGTGTCAATGAGAGGGGACCGGTAGGCTGCTCCGGTCGGGCCCGGCGCCCGAAAGCCTTCGGGCACGCACCTGCCGAGACCGACCTGACCCGCCCCGAAAGGAACGCGACGTGCCGCCGTCCAGCGCCAGCACCTCCGCCGCCGAAGCCAAGCCCACAGGCGCCAGCGGCGGCGTCCAGTCCCTTGAGCGCGCCTTCGACCTGCTCGAGCGGATGGCCGACGCCGGTGGCGAGGTCGGCCTCAGCGAACTCTCCGGCAGCAGCGGACTTCCGCTCCCCACCATCCACCGCCTGATGCGCACGCTCGTGGCCTGCGGCTATGTCCGCCAGCAGCCCAACCGCCGGTACGCCCTCGGCCCCCGCCTGATCCGGCTGGGCGAGAGCGCGTCGAGGCTGCTGGGCACCTGGGCCCGGCCGTATCTGGCCCGCCTGGTGGAAGAGACCGGCGAGACCGCCAATATGGCGCTGCTGGACGGCGACGAGATCGTGTACGTCGCACAGGTCCCCTCCCGGCACGCGGTGCGCATGTTCACCGAGGTCGGACGCCGCGTCCTGCCGCACTCCACCGGGGTCGGCAAGGCGCTGCTGGCCAACCACCCGTCGGAGGAGGTCCGCGCGCTGCTCGGCCGTACGGGCATGCCGGCCGCGACCGAGAAGACGATCACCGACCCGGACACCTTCCTCGATGCGCTCGCCGATGTCCGGCGGCTCGGCTACGCGGTGGACGACAACGAGCAGGAGATCGGCGTCCGCTGCTTCGCGGTGCCGGTGCCCAACTCCCCCACGTCGGCGGCGATCTCCATCTCGGGCCCCACGGGACGCGTGACGGAAGCGTCGACGGAGAAGATCGTGCCGGTGCTGCAGGAGATCGCGGCGCAGCTCTCGGTGGCGCTGGCGAGCCAGTCACCGGCATAGGGGGCAGCGAGCGGGACCGGGGCTCCCTCGGGCCTTCGGGCCACCTGGCCATCGGCCGTCAGACTTCGGGCCGCGATCCGGGGCCGTGGCCGGGGCGCGTTCGCTCCGGCCCGCGCCGGGCTGCGCTTCCGTGCACCCGTTCACCGGCCGCGGGGCAGCTCACCGAAACTGTCGATTCCCTCGCGCACCTCGGTCAGCGCGGGCGACAGCGCGCTCACCGAGCCGACCGCCCCCGCGATCAGCAGCAGCGAACGCCGCAGGCGGGGCACTTCGGGCATCCCGTGGCTCACCATCGCATCAAGCGCGGCCAGCTCCTCATCGGCGGCGGCACGGTCGGGTAACTCCCCTGGAAGTACGGCCAGTTGGCGCCGCAGCCGGGCCACCGCGCCGCGCAGCACCTCGACCCGTACATCGCCCTCTCCCCCGGTCATCTGCCCGGCCACTCGCCCGCGCCTCTGCCTCTGCGTCTCCACCTGCACCTGCATCTGTAGCCGTGTCTTTGCCTGCACCCGGGTCCGCACCTGTTCCACAACGACAGCGGCCTCCATGCTCGTTGACCGTTTCACAATGCGGGACAGTTAACGCCACTCTGTGGTGATCGCGCCATACGGAGAGCGAAATATTCCGATCACCGGGGGGAACGGCTGGGGCGGCCCTGGCAGGCGGGCCCCGGGCGCCGGTTCCGGTGCGTTGGCCTCCTGCCGGGGGCCGTTGAGGGGCGGGCGACGGGTGCGGGGTCACGGGTGAGTCGGTCGACTGCGGGCGATCCCGATGAGGTGGGCGACGGGTGCGGCTCGCGGGTGGGGCGAGTGAGCCGAGTGGCCTCCGTGGGGCCTGTGGGCCGGGTGGATCGGCGGGACGGGTGGGCCTGGCGACCGCCGCGGGTGCGGTGGGTCGGCGGCTGTCGTCATGGGCGGGTCACCCTTGGGAGACCGCACCAATTCCGGCCATTCCCGGCCACATTGCCGCGGTTCCTGGTGGCGCTTCGGGGCACCCCTTGGTTTTTTCCCCGCCGCCCACGCACCTGTTGGTTTTTTCCCCGCCGCCCACCCCCCTTCGGGGGGTGGGCGGGTCAGGAAGGGCGGTTCGGGGGCGGGGGGCGGGGGCGGGTCCGGGTCAGCACCCACCCAGAGGGCGGGAGAACCGCGGGAGCAGCCGATGCCCACCGAAACGCTCAGAGGCCGCGAGGCGGCCTCTGAGTGGGCGCGGCGGGCCAAGGGTTGGGCCGCGCCCCAAAGCCGGCCAGAGGCAGCCCGAGCCGGGCAGCGGACCACCGCCCCGCACCGCCCGGAGCCCGCCACGACCCGCACCGGTGCGGTTCAGGGTCAGCCCCGGGCCGCCCCCGCACAAGCGCCGCTACAAGCGCCGCTCACTGGTTGGTGTCGGCCTCCGTCGCGTTGCGCCACACCCGTACGTCGACGGTGATGTAGCGGCTCGGGGACTGCTCGGGCGCGGAGCGCTTGTACGTGATCAGCGCGATCGTTCCGTAGTTGGTGGTCAGGCAGATCTGCGAGCCCTTGCTGAGCTGCTTGGAGACGATGCTCGTGGTGAACCGGGTTTCGGCCCGGCAGGTGTCGAGCGTGCCCTCCTGGCCAGGGTTGAGCAGCACCAGCTTGCCGGTCTCAGTGCTGACCGAGTCGTCCGAGTATTCGTTGTCGTCGTACTGGAAGTCGACGTCCGAGCCGCCCTCGGCCTTCGGCTTGAGCGGAGAGTCGGCCATGGACAGGTGATAGCTGTCCGTCAGGTCGACGTCCTTGGTGTCGACCGGCTCGGGGTCCGCAACCGGCTCGCTCGAGCCGTTGTTGCCGCCCTGGGCACCGGGGCTCGCCGTACCCCCGCTGGGGTCCGCGGACGCGTCGCCGCTCGTCGGCTTCTTCTTGTCGCCCTTGTTGCCGGCACCGTCCGCCTGATCCTTCGCCTTGCCGTCGCCCTTCATGACGTAGTAGACGGCGGTGCCGCCCGCTCCCGCGAAGACCAGCATGCAGGTCAGCGCCAGGGCCGTGACCAGCCCCTTGCGCTTCTTCTTCGGCGGCTGCGGGGCCGGCGCGTGGCCGGCCGGGCCGCCCCCCACCTGGGTCAGGGGCGCGGTGGCGTTGGCGGTCGGCGCGTAGGCCGCCGGGCCGAAACCGGGCGGCGGGGTCTGCGGGTGGCTCGGCGCGGTCGGCACCGGAGGGGCCGGCGGGTGCGCCGGCGCCTGCGGAGCGGCCGACTGCCGGCCGAGCGGCTGCGTGGCCGGTGACTCCACCGGGGGCGGCGGGGCCTGCGCGGGCGCGGGCGCCGCCGTACGCGCGGTGATGTCCGCGGCCACCGCGGTGGGCAGCCAGTCCTCGGGGCGGCGCAGTTGCGTCTGCCCGGAGGCCTCGCCGCACAGCGCGATCACCTCGGCGACGGACGGCCGGTCCGCGGCTTCCTTGGCGAGGCAGCGGGAGACCAACTCGCGCAGCTCGTCGGGGAGTCCGGTCAGATCCGGCTCCTCGTGGACGATGCGGTAGAGCACACCGTGCGAGGTGCCCTCACCGAACGCCGGGGTGCCGATGGCCGCGTACGCCGCCACCTGGCCGAGCGCGAAGATGTCGGTGGCGGGGGTGATGGTGCTGCCGGCGGCCTGTTCGGGCGCCATGAACGTGGGTGTGCCGACCGTGACGCCGCTGCTGGTCAGGGACGTGGCATCGGCGGCGCGCGCGATACCGAAGTCGATGACCCGCGGACCGTCGGCGGCGAGCAGGACGTTGGACGGCTTCAGGTCCCGGTGGACGATCCCCGCGCCATGGATGACCTGCAGCGCTTCGGCGATCCCGGCGACCATCAACAGCACGGTGGGGACCGGCAGCTTGCCGTGCTCGGCGATCGCCGCGGAGAGCGAGGGGCCGGGCACGTACGCGGTCGCGAGCCAGGGGCTGGCGCCATCGGAGTCGCTGTCGATGACCGGGGCGGTGAACAGCCCCTGGACGCGCTGCGCGGACTGCACCTCCTGCTTGAAGCGGCGACGGAATTCCGCGTCCTCGCTGAACTCGGGGCGGATCACCTTGATGGCGACCGGACGGCCACCAGGCGTGTACGAGAGATAGACCTTGCCCATGCCGCCGGCGCCGAGCTTCGCCGCAAGGCGGTAGCCCGCGATCGCCCGCGGGTCATCACCTTCCAGCGGCTGGAAGATCCCGGACGAGCCCACACTGTTCACCATTAGGTCCCCCGACTCAGAAACTGGGCCCGCCGCGTCGGCACGGCGGCCACGATGTCCGCAACGGAGCAGAACTTTATCCGGCCAACCGCCGTGCCGTGACATCCGTCCCGCCCGGGTAGGCGCCATGTCCGAAGCGTCGGATTCGTGGCCGGATTTCGTCCCGTCGGCTGCGCAATGCCCCACTCCGCCCCGATCATGCATCAGACGTTCGTTCGCATCGTCACCCGTTGGCATGAGCGTGGGGAATCCGATGCGTATGGCGCGGCCTGATGGAGCACTCTCACGTTCAGGGAAATTTCCGGCATATCACTGGATCGGAGACTGTCTTGGAGCCCAACACCGGCCCCGAATCCGGCCCGAACCCGCACCCCGTCAGCGTCGTACAGCTGATCTGCCGGGCATACGGCCTCACCGACGCGTCCGAGATCACCGTCGAGCACATACACCGCTACGTCACCGAGCACCGCCTCACCGACCACCGGACGCACCAACTCCGGGACCGGCTGCGGCCGAGGATCCCCCGTCAGCGGGCGTCGGGCGATGCGGCGTGAGCCAGGACGGCGCCGACAGGAAGGCGCGGGACGGGACGCCGTCGGTCCGGATGGCGTCGACCCGGACGACACCGGTCCGGACGCCGTCGGACAACACCGCGTCGGACAACACCGCGTCAGACGGCGCCGCGTCGGACAGTACGGCGTCGGACAGGGCGGCGTGAGACGGGACACCGTGCAGCCGGCCGCCATGAGGTAAGCACTCCCCATGGCTTCAACCTCACGGACAACAGCAACATCCCGGCCGCCTCAGTCGGCACCGCCTCCACCGGGACGGGTGGCCGGTCTCCTGCTCGCCGCGGGTGGCGGGCGGCGGCTGGGCGGGCGCCCCAAGGCGCTGCTCGGCCACCGGGGACGCCCCCTCGTCGAGCACGCCGCGCAGGTGTTGCGGGACGGCGGCTGCGACCCGGTACACATCGTGCTGGGCGCGGCCGCCGACGCCGTACGCGAGCGGGCCGACCTCGCCGCTTACGGCACGTCGGAGAATCCCGACTGGGCCCAGGGGATGGGCTCTTCGCTGCGCGTCGGACTCGCGGCGCTGGCCGGCTCCGGGGCGGATGCGGTCGTGGTGTCCCTGGTGGACCAGCCGGGGATCGGCGCCGCGGCGGTGGCGCGGGTGGTGGCCGCGTACGAGGGGCGCGCGTCGCTGGCATCCGCGGCGTACGGAGGCCGGCGCGGCCACCCGGTCCTGTTCGGCGCCGACCGCTGGGCGGACATCGCGGCGGGCGCGGAGGGCGACCGGGGGGCGCGCGACTATCTCCAGCAACACGCCGGTGTGATCAAGCTCATCGAATGCTCGGACGTGGCCGAGCCGTACGACATCGACACACCGGAGGATCTGCGGCGGCTGGAGTGACCGATCAGGGGCGCTACCAGGGACGCAGCCCGGGACACCGGGGAGCCCGGGACGCACCATGGAGAGTGACGGCGATGGCACTGAGAGCCATTTGATCTCCACTTCTGTCGACTCAGAGAATCTCGACATCAACAAACCATTGAAGTTCCGCGATAAGGAAACTACTCTCCACTGGTCAGAAGCGCCCTGAATCTCAGACGGCGCCCGCGACCGTATCCCGGAGTCCGCGGCACCCCGTGCCGCATGGGCGCCCCGGCGGCCGCCAGGCACCGCCGCTGAATGGAGTGACAGCCCATGTCCGCACCAGCGCCGTCCCCGCTGGCCATCGTCGAAGTCGACCCCGAACACACCCCTGCACGGCAGGACGAGGTCCTCACCGACGCCGCACTCGCCTTCGTCGCCGAGCTTCACCGGCGATTCACCCCGCGTCGCGACGAGCTCCTCGCCCGCCGCGGCGAGCGCCGCGCCGAGATCGCCCGCACCAGCACCCTGGACTTCCTCCCGGAGACCGCGCACATCCGGGCGGACGACAGCTGGAAGGTGGCCGCGGCGCCCGCCGCGCTCAACGACCGCCGCGTGGAGATCACCGGTCCCACCGACCGCAAGATGACCATCAACGCGCTCAACTCCGGCGCCAAGGTGTGGCTCGCCGACTTCGAGGACGCCTCCGCTCCCACCTGGGAGAACGTGGTCGGTGGCCAGCTCAACCTCATCGACGCCTACGAGCGCCGGATCGACTTCACGGACCCGAAGTCCGGCAAGTCCTACGCCCTCAAGCCCGCCGAGGAGCTCGCGACCGTCGTGATGCGCCCGCGCGGCTGGCACCTGGAGGAGCGCCACCTGCGCTTCGAGGGGACCCCCGTCCCCGGCGCCCTGGTGGACTTCGGCCTGTACTTCTTCCACAACGCCCAGCGCCTCCTGGACCTGGGCAAGGGCCCGTACTTCTACCTCCCGAAGACCGAGTCGCACCTCGAGGCCCGCCTCTGGAACGACATCTTCGTCTTCGCCCAGGACTACGTCGGCATCCCCCAGGGCACCATCCGCGCCACCGTCCTCATCGAGACGATCACGGCCGCGTACGAGATGGAGGAGATCCTCTACGAGCTGCGCGACCACGCCTCGGGCCTGAACGCCGGCCGCTGGGACTACCTCTTCTCCATCGTCAAGAACTTCCGTGACGGCGGCGCCACGTTCGTCCTCCCCGACCGCAACGCGGTCACGATGACGGCCCCCTTCATGCGCGCCTACACCGAACTCCTCGTTCGCACCTGCCACAAGCGCGGCGCGCACGCCATCGGCGGCATGGCGGCCTTCATCCCCAACCGCCGCGACCCCGAGGCCAACGAGAAGGCCCTGGCCAAGGTCAAGAACGACAAGGACCGCGAGGCCGGCGACGGCTTCGACGGCTCCTGGGTCGCCCACCCCGATCTGGTCAGGGTGGCCCGCGCCTCCTTCGACGCGGTCCTCGGCGACAAGCCCAACCAGAAGGACCGCCTGCGCGAGGACGTCTCGGTCGCGGCCGCCGACCTCATCGCCATCGACTCCCTCGACGCCAAGCCCACCTACCAGGGCCTGGTCGACGCCGTCCAGGTCGGCACCCGCTACATCGAGGCCTGGCTGCGCGGCCTGGGCGCCGTCGCCATCTTCGGCCTGATGGAGGACGCCGCCACCGCCGAGATCTCGCGCTCGCAGATCTGGCAGTGGGTCGACGCCGGCGTCGTCTTCGAGAACGGCGAGACGGCGACGGCCGACCTGGTCCGCAAGGTCGCCACGGAGCAGCTGGCCGCCATCCGCGCCGAGGTCGGCGAGGACGCCTTCACCTCCGGCAAGTGGCAGCAGGCCCACGACCTGCTGCTCCAGGTCTCCCTGGACGCCGACTTCGCCGACTTCCTCACCCTCCCGGCATACAAGCTGCTGGGCTGATCCCCGCGCCCGAAGGGCCCGTACGCGCCGCCGCACTGCGGGGCGTACGGGCCCTTCGTCATGCCCGGCGGGTGCGACGCGAGGGCGTTGTCAGTGGCGGGTCGTACGGTATGTGCATGAGCGATTACGACTCGTTACGCGTGCATCAACTGCTGGTCGGGGCGGCCGGATTGCTCCCCGTGGAGCTGGGCGAAGGGCGGCGGTTCGCGCTGTGGGAGCTGGGCGCGCCAGTGGAGCCGGCGTTGGGGGAAATCGTCGAGCCGGGGAGGCTGACCGGACCCCGGGAGCGGGGCTGCCGCCGCCGTCGTGGAGGAGGGATGGCCAGGGCGCGCCCGGTGGGGCACGGCCGTCCGCTACGGGGCCGGGTCCACGTTCCATGCCGCGGGCAGGTCGGCGCCGCAGAAGACGCAGACGAAGTCGTTCTCGCGCACGATGTTGTGCTCCTGGCAGCGTTCGCAGCGCCGGAACACCACCTGGTGCGTAAAGCCGCCGGGGTGACGGAGGCCGATGCGGTCCAGGGCCGCGGCGACGGCGGGCCAGGAGGTGACCTCGGGGCAGTAGCCGGTGGACTGGTTGGTGACCTCGCCGACCTTCCAGGCGTCCGCCGCGCGGCCGAAGCCCATCTCGCCGGCGCTCAGGACCCGTTCGCCGCCCGCGCATGCCACATGCTCGCTACGCCGCGACGCCAGTCGCAGAGAGCCGGTCAGGTCGATGACGAAGGTGAAGGGTTCGGCCAGGTCCGCTGGCGCGCACGAGGAGATCCAGGTGTGGAAGTCGGCCGCCGAGCCGATCGGCAAGGCTCCGGCGCCGGGCCGGACCGCGGCCATCAGCCCCGGGGGCCCGACATACCGGTAGCTCCTTCCGTACGCAGTCATGCGGGTCAACGTAGTCCGCCTAGGTGGCCATCGCGCCCACGGCGATGAAGGCGCAGATGAGGACGGCGAGGGTGAGGAGGAGGGGCCAGATGAAGCGGAGGTAGGTGTCGTAGCCGACCTTGGCGAGGGAGATGCCGCCCATGATGACGGCGGTGGTGGGGACCCAGAGGTTCATCCAGCCGCTGGCGGCCTGCCAGGCCGTGACGGCCACGGCGCGGGAGACGTGGGCGAAGTCGGCGAGTGGGGCGAGGATCGGCATGGCCAGGGTGGCGTGGCCGGAGGTGGAGGGGATGAGGAAGGCCAGGGGGAGGTTGACGACGTAGACCATGATCCCGAAGAGGGCGGACGGGGTGCCGGAGACCGCGCCTTCGATGGAGTGCAGGACGGTGTCGGTGATCTTGGAGTTGTTCATGATGACGGTGACTCCGCGGGCCAGCACGATGACGAGGGCGGGCGAGATGAAGTCGGCCGCGCCCTGGACGAACGTCGCGCTGAGCCGGGGTTCGGACATGCGGGCGATGATGCCGACGAGGACCGCCGCGACCAGGAACAGTGCCGCCAACTGGGGGAAGGACCAGCCGAGTTCGAAGGGGTAGGGGGTGGCGTCGGCTTCTCCGGTGAGGGCACCGGCCCAGGGGATCACCGAGAAGATCATGAAGGCGAAGACCAGGGCCACGGTCAGCAGGACGACTTTGTGGAGGGGGGTGAGGGGCGGGGGTTCCTCCGCGTCGGCGGTGTTCTGGGCGTGCTCGCGGTCGCCGGGGAGGAAGCCGCAGAGGGAGCGTTCGGGGTCGGTGCGGACGCGGCGGGCGTAGCGGATGACGTAGGCGATCGTGACGGCGGTGAGGACGAGCCACATGGTGAAGCGGAGGGCGATGCCGTCGCCCAGGGAGATCTCCGCGGCGGAGGAGGCGACGCCGGTGGCGAAGGGATTGACGGTGGAGCAGAGGACGCCGATCCCGGCGCCGAGGATGATCGTTCCGGTGGCGACGAGACGGTCATAGCCGAGAGCGAGCATCAAGGGGACGATCAGGCCGTAGAAGCCCAGGGTCTCCTCGGCGAAGCCTTCGACGGTGCCGAGGAGGGAGAAGACCGCCATGATGCCGGCGATGAGGAGGGCGCCGCGGTGGCGGAGGCGGTGGGCGAGACGGCCGATGCCGCGGTCGAGGGCACCGGTGGCGAAGACCACGGTGATGAAGGCCCCGATGGCGAGCACGAAGAGGAAGACGCCGGCGCTGCCGTACAGTTCGCCGGCCAGATCGGGGCCGACGCGGCCGGTGGCGGAGTCCCTGATGCCGTAGAGGCCGTTGACCGGGGAGAGGAAGAGGTCGGTGAGGCGGTCGAGGAAGGCCTGGCCGGAGGGCAGGCGGTGGTACGTGCCCTGGACGGGGCTGCCGGCGGCGGTGCGGCGGTAGGCGCCGGAGGGGATGAAGAAGGCCAGGATCCAGACCGCGAGGGTCACGATGACCAGGACGGTGAGGGCGCTGGGGAAGGTGAAACGGGGGCGGTGCGGGTGGCTCGGGGGCGCTTCTCCGGCCGGGGGCGGCCGGTGGGGCGGGCCCTCCCCTGCGGACGGGCCGGGCGGTTCCTCGGCGGCGGTCCGGTGCGGCGGGTCTTCGGCGGGAGACCGGTGGGGCGGCCTCCGGGGCGTGGGCCGGCCGGGGTTCGGGGGTTGCGGGTCGGTCATGCGGGGGCTCCGGCGTGGTGCATCGCCGCGTACTCGGCCAGGAAGGCGGTCACGGCGAGGAGGGCACCGCGGAGTTCGGAGAAGAGGACCCGTTCGTTGGGACCGTGCAGGTTGCTCAGGCTGTCCTCGGCGCCGAAGAGCAGGATCTCGGCGTGCGGCACGGCCTTGGCCAGGCCGTTGACCAGGGGGATGGAGCCGCCGCCGGCGGCGTGGACGGGGTCGCGGCCCCAGGCGCGGCGCAGTGCGGTGGCGGCCGCGCGGTAGGCAGGGCCGTCGGTGGCGGCCTCGTAGCCGGGGCCCGTCTCGCCGGGGGTGACGGTCAGGGAGACACCGAAAGGGCGCAGCCGTTCCAGGTGGCGCACGAGGGCGGCGAGGGCTTCCTTGGGGTCCTGGCGGGGATGGACGCGGAGGTTGAGTTTGGCGCGGGCGTAGGGGACGACGGCGGAGGCGGCGCGGTCGACGGGCGGCGCGTCCAGGCCGATGACGGTGAGGGCGGGGCCGCTCCAGAGCCGTTCGCCGAGGCCGCCGGAGCCGAGGAGCGGGGTGCCGCGGGTGACGCCGGCCAGTTCGCGGAACTCGTCGTCGCTGAAGGTCGTGCCGTGCCACGGTGCGCGGTGCAGGCCTTCGACGGCGACATCACCGTGCACGTCGTGCAGGGTCGCGAGGGCCTTGAGGAGGGTGAGCAGGGCGTCGGGGGCGGCGCCGCCGTATTGGCCGCTGTGCACGGCGGCGTCGAGGGTGCGGGCCTCGACGAGGAGATCGGCGGAGCCGCGCAGCGCGGTGGTGAGGGTGGGTGTGCCGGGGCGGATGTTGCCGGTGTCGGCGATGACCATCGCATCGCAGGCGACGAGGTCGGGGTCGGTGGGCGGATAGTCGTCGAAGGCGCTGCCGTACTCCTCCTGCCCCTCGAAGATGATCTTGATGCCGACCGGGGGCCGCCCGCCGAACGCCCGGAGCGCGCCGATATGGACCATCACATTGGCCTTGTCGTCGGCGATGCCGCGGGCGCGGATGCCGCCCTCGATGCCGGTGGGTTCGAAGGGCGGGGAGTCCCAGAGCCGCTCGTCGCCGGGCGGCTGGACGTCGTAGTGGCCGTAGAGCAGGACGGTGGGGGCATCCGGGGTGGGCGGCGGGACGGTGGCGGTGATGACGGGGGCGGTGCCGGGCAGGTTGAGTTCGCCGATGTCGGTGACGCCGGCATCCCTGAGCAGGGCGACGATCAGATCGCGCGCCTCGAGGACCGGTTCGGGTGAGAAACCGGGGAAGGCGATGGAGGGGATGGCCGCGAGTCGCTTGAGGTCGGCGGACACCCCGTCCATCAGGGCGTCGACGGTGGACTCCAGGCCGGGGGCCACCACACCGGACCGAGCGTGCCAGGTGTGCCGGGCGTGCCTGTGCGGATCGTTGGCTGCCTGATTCACCGCGAAACCCCTCTCCATGGCGCCGCCGGGGCGCCCGCGCCCATTGACTCACCGTCAGAGCCAGTGCAGCAGCATATGGGGCAAATGGGGAGTCAATGGGGCGTGTCGGGTGAGTGGCTTCCAGGGTTCCGGGGTTCTGAGGCTCCGGGTTCCGGTGCGGGTTTGCGGGCCCGCCTTCCGACTCCGGTTGCCCGCGCGCGGGATTGCGGCGCTACGAGGGCGGCCCACCCAGCGCGAGTGCGGCACGCAGGAGCGCATCGCGGGCACCCGTGCCGCGGCGCACCCGCGACATACGGTTCATCGCCCGCGACAGGCGGGCCAGCCGTTGGGTGGCCGGCCGGCGCCCGGCGTCGTAGGCACGCAAGGCGGTCGGCACATCGGGGGCAGTACGCAGGGCGGCGGCCAGCGCCACGGCGTCCAGCAGCGCTTCACACGCCCCGCGCCCCAGATCCGGGGTCATCGCATGGGCGGCGTCACCGATCAGGACCGTACGGCCGGCGAAGTAGCGCGGCAACGGCGGGGCGAGGCGGTAGAGATCGTGGCGCAGCACCTCACCCTCCTCCAGGCGGTCCAGGACGTCGCGTACGGCGGGGTGCCAGTGCCCGAAGCGGGCGCGCAGTGCGGCGATTTCCCCGTCGGGTGAGCGGGCGCCCTCGGGTGCGGGGCCGGTAGCGAACCAGTTGGTCCGGCCGCCTTCCTGCGGGGTGACGCCGAAGCGCCGCCCCTCCCCCCAGGTCTCGGTGCAGGTCCCGGTATCCCCGGCGACCGTGCCCCGCCAGCCGGTCGCGCCCACGTAAACCGGCCGGTACGCCGGGCCGAACAAGGCGGTCCGGGCGCGGCTGTTCAGGCCGTCGGCCGCGATGACCAGGTCGTACGCGGCCTCCAAGCCGGGCAGCCGGTCGGCGTCGACGGGCGCGCCGAAGCGCACCGCTCCGGGACCGGCGGCGCCGCGCAGGAGGCCCAGGAGGGCGGGGTGGGAGAGCAGATGGACGACGTCGCCGGTGCGGCGCGCCGGTCCGGCGACGTCGAGTGCGGCGATCCGGCGGCCGTCGGGACGCAGGAAGGCGCCGCCGGTCGCCGGTCGCCCCAGATCCCGTACGGCACCGCCGATGCCGAGTGCGTCGAGGGCGGCCAGGGCGGTGGGCCACAGGCCGAGGGCGGTGCCCGCGGGCGGGGCGGCGTCGGCGCGCTCCAGGATCTCGACCCGCCAGCCGTCGGCGCGCAGGGCGATGGCGGCGGCGAGCCCGCCGATGCCGCCGCCGATGACGACCGCGGAGGACCGGGCGCCCGGCGACGACCCTGTGCGCGGCGACGACCGCGTGCGGGGCAACAAGGGCCGCGCGGGCGATGAAGACGGTGTACGGGAGGAAGACGGTGTACAGGACAAGGACGCCGCCTGCGACGACGGATGCGCGACCGCGTGAGGCTTCATGTCCGCACGGTACTATGTTTGTAGTGGCCGGGCACTATGAACGTAGTAAAAGGACGGATGACGTGGCACGACGGCGGGACCAGGTACTGGACGCGGCGATCGAGGTACTGGGGGCCGAGGGGCTGCGACGGCTGACCTATCAGGCCGTGGACACCACCGCGGGCGTCCCCACCGGCACCACGTCCAACTACTTCCGCAACCGCACGGCCCTGATCGACGGCATCGTCGACCACCTCCAGGCTGTGGAGCGGCGCGAATGGGAGTCCTTCGCGGCGGGCACCGATCCGGCCGACCCCGGCGAACTGGCCGACGCGATGGCCGCCTTCGCCCGCCACGCCACCGGGCCGGCGCGGGCCCGTACGGCCGCCCGCTTCGCCCTCTTCCTGGAGTCGACGGCCCGGCCCGAACTGCGCGCCCCTCTCGCCCGGGGCCGGCAGACGGTCCTGGCCTGGGGTGCGGAGTGGGTGGGCCGCTTCGGCTCCGCCGCCCCGGACCGGCACGGCCGGATCCTGCTCGACCACCTCGACGGCGCCATCCTGCATCAACTCGCCTTCCCCGACGAGGACTTCGACCCGGCACCGGAGATCCGGGAGCTGCTGGGCGGGCTGCTGGGAAAAGGAGGTCGCGGCACGGGACCCCGTGTGGTGAAGTGACGCGGATGACGACCCATGACGACGACGGCCGGGCCGCCGCCTATCGCGCCGCGTACGACACACAGTTGCGGGCCCGCGGCTTCGCTCCGGGCCGGGCGGGAACCGAACGCATCGGCCCGGTGCTGCGCCGGGTCCAGCCGGGGCAGGGCGGGCTGATCCTCTACCGCGATCTGGGCGGGCTGGACGGGCCGGAGCTGGATGCCTTCATCGCCGCGCAGCGCGATCATTTCGCGGCGCTCGGGCAGCCGGTCGAGTGGAAGTACCACGGCCACGACCTGCCCGCCGATCTGCCCGAGCGGCTGAGGGCGGCCGGTTTCACCCCCGGCGAGCGGGAGACGGTGGTGATCGGCGAGGCCGCGACGGCCGCCGCGGAGCCCCGGCTTCCGGAGGGCGTACGGCTGCGCGAGGTCAGCACCGGGGCCGGCTTCGCGCGGATCCGGGCGCTCGCGGAGGAGGTGTGGGGCGGGGACTGGAGCTGGCTGCCGCCGGCGATGACGGAGTGGGTGTCAGGGGCGGACGACCCCTGCACCGTACTGGCCGTCGAATCGCCGGACGGCGAGGTGGTGAGCGCCGCCTGGGCCCGCTTCCACACCGGGACCGACTTCGCCTCGCTGTGGGGCGGTGCCACCCTCCCCGGCTGGCGCGGCCGCGGCCTCTACCGCACGCTGGTGGGCGCCCGCGCCGCGCTCGCCGTACGGCGCGGCTTCCGCTACGTCCAGGTGGACGCGCTGGAGACCAGCCGCCCGATCCTCGCCCGTCTCGGGCTGGTCCCGGCGGCCACGACCACGCCGTACATCTGGCGCCCGGCAAACGGCCGCTGACGGACGGTGCGGCCCGACCGCCGCCCTCCACCGCGCCGCTCTCCCCGCCCGTTGGTGACGCATGACGGGTTCACGCCATCCCTCAAGTCTGGTAGGAAAGCTTCCTAACGATCGGGACCCCCCACGGGCCCCAGCCCCACGGCCCATTTCCGGACTGGAGGACTCCATGCGCACCGGATCGATAGGCAGCCGACGCACAGACAGCCCGTCAGCAGACGGCCGGCCGCCCCGCAGAGGCCTGCCCAAGAGCGCAGCCCGCGTCGCCCTGGGCCTCGCCCTGCTCGCCGTACCGGCCACCGCCGTCGCCACCACGGCCGCTCCGGCCGAGCACCACGCCCCGGCGGCGGCCCCGCACGCGCCCGCCGCCGCACGGGCCGCCACCGGCCTCGACGATCCGGCGAAGAAGGAGATCGCCATGCAGCTGGTCTCCAGCGCGGAGAACTCCTCGCTGGACTGGAAGGCCCAGTACACGTACATCGAGGACATCGGCGACGGGCGCGGCTACACCGCCGGCATCATCGGCTTCTGCTCCGGTACGCACGACATGCTCGAACTCGTGGAGCTGTACACGAAGCGCAAGCCGGACAACATCCTGGCCAAGTACCTGCCCGCGCTGCGCGAGGTGGACGGCAGCGACTCGCACGAGGGGCTGGACCCCGGCTACCCCAAGGACTGGAAGAAGGCGGCCCAGGACCCCGAGTTCCAGAAGGCGCAGAACGATGAGCGCGACCGGGTGTACTTCAACCCGGCGGTCGAGCGGGGCAAGTCCGACGGCATCGGCGTGCTGGGCCAGTTCGCGTACTACGACGCGCTCGTGATGCACGGCGACGGCGACGACGAAACCAGCTTCTCCAGCATCCGCAAGCGCGCCCTGGCCAAGGCGAAGCCGCCGGCCCAGGGCGGCGACGAGAAGGCCTACCTGAACGCCTTCCTCGACGCGCGGGTCTGGGCGATGCAGCAGGAGGAGGCACACAGCGACACCAGCCGGGTGGACACCGAGCAGCGGCTCTTCCTCAAGAAGGGGAACCTCGATCTGCACACCCCGCTGGACTGGAAGGTCTACGGGGACGGCTACCACATCGGCTGATCCGGCACCGGCGACCGGGCGACCGGGCGCCGCGAGTGCTCCGCACACCTCGACGGCCCGTAGGGGAACGGCAGATGCCGCTTCCCTACGGGCCGTTGCCGACGTCAGGGGTCTGCTGGGGTAATCCGCTGACCATGGGTCAGTGCGCGGGGGCCGACGCCGGGTCGCCCGAGTCCGCGGCCCGGCGGTCGGGCTGCTGCGGGATGCTCGCCTCGGCGGGCGCACCCTCGTCGGCCTCCGCCGCATCCGGCTCCGGGGCATCCGGCTCCCCCGCCGTGTCCGCGCCCTTGCCGAAGTGGTTGAAGGCGATGTTGAGGACGATGGCGACAAGGCACCCGGTGCTGATGCCGGAGTCCAGCACGACCAGCAGGTCCTTGGGGAGGTTGTGGTAGAAGTCCGGCGCCGCGATCGGGATCAGGCCGATGCCGATGGCGGCGGCGACGATCAGGGAGTTCTCGCCCTTCTCCATGGCGGCGGAGGCCAGCGTCTGGATGCCGCTGGCGGCCACCGAGCCGAAGAGCACGATGCCGGCGCCGCCCAGGACGGGCAGCGGGACCAGCGAGATGACCGAGGCGGCCACCGGGGACAGGCCCAGCACGATCAGGATCAGGCCGCTGGTGGCGACCACGAACCGGCTGCGGACCTTGGTCATCGCGACCAGGCCGATGTTCTGGGCGAAGGCGCTGTTGGCGAAGCCGTTGAAGAGGGGGCTGATGGCCGTCCCCAGAGTGTCGGCGCGCAGGCCGCCCTCGATGGTGCGCTCGTCCGCCGGGCGGCCGACGATCTTGCCGAGGGCGAGCATGTCGGCCGTCGACTCGGTCATGCACACCAGCATCACGATGCACATGGAGACGATCGCGGCCACGTCGAACTGCGGCGCCCCGAAGTGGAAGGGCGTCGGGAAGCCGACGATGTCCGCGTCGGTGATGGCGGAGAAGTGGGTGATGCCGACGGGGATCGAGATCAGGGTGCCAGCGACCAGGCCGAGGAGGATCGAGATCTGCTGGAGGAAGCCGCGTAGGACCTTGCGCAGCACCAGCACGATCACGAACGTCAGCGCGGCCATCCCGATGTTCGTCAGGGAACCGTAGTCGGGGGCCCGGTCGTTGCCTCCCTGGGACCAGTTGAAGGCCACGGGAAGGAGGGAGACACCGATCAGGGTGATGACGGTGCCGGTGACGACCGGGGGGAAGAAGCGTACGAGCTTGGAGAAGTAGGGGGCGAGGACGAAGCCGAGCACACCGGCGACGATGACCGCGCCGAAGATGATCGGCAGCGCGTTCTCGGGGCTCTGGGCCTTGCCGATGGCGACCATCGGCGTCACGCCGGCGAAGGAGACGCCATTGACAAAGGGGAGCTTGGCGCCGACCTTCCAGAAGCCGAGGGTCTGGAGGAGCGTGGCGATACCGGCGGTGAAGAGGCTCGCGCCCATCAGGAACGCGGTCTCGGTGGGGCTCAGCCCGCAGGCCGGTCCCACGATCATCGGCGGGGCCACCACACCCGCGTACATCGCGGCCACGTGCTGCAGGCCGCTGGTGAACATCTTGAAGGGCGGGAGGGTCTGATCGACCGGATGCTTCCGGTCCTCCTCCGACTTCTGCCCGGAAATTGCGGCCACTGCGGGCCTCCTTCGTTTTACTGCGTCACCGGCGACCGGCGAGGCGAGGCTGTCACGGAGGGCTTGCCATGTGGTGCGATGGTGCGAGAAGTCGCGCTGGTGAGCGTGTCAAGGTGGGTCCGCGCTTGTGGCGCAGGGACGGATGTGGGGCGGTCGACCGGCCCGAGGAGGTACCCGGACCCGGGGGTACGAGGAGATCCCGCACCCCCGGGGTCCGGCGCTTGTGGATCCCGCTCGGATCCACAAGCTCAGCCGGGAGCCGTCCCTCCCGGCCGAGTCTTGTGTGGTGCTCCCGAGGGGATCAGCCCTCGGAGGCGATTCGGGCCAGACGCTGGGCCTCGGCGCGGGCGGTGCGCGCGATGGCGTCCTCGTCGACGTTGGTGAGGTGGTTGTCCTCGACGACCGGCTTGCCGTTGACCAGCGACAGCGTGACCGGGGCGGCCGCGCCGAAGACCAGGGCGGTGACCGGGTCGGCGATCGAGGAGTGGCCGAGACCGTCCAGCTTCCACAGGACCAGGTCGGCGAGCTTGCCGGCCTCCAGGGAGCCGATCTCGCCGGTGCGGCCGAGGACCTGGGCGCCGCCGTAGGTGCCGAGCCGCAGCGCCTTGCGGGCGTTGAGGGCGGCCTCCTTGTGGGCGCCGAGGCGGTTGATCAGCAGCGCGTTGCGCAGCTCGGTGTGCAGTTCGCCGGACTCGTTGGAGGCGGTGCCGTCCACGCCGAGGCCGACCGGGACGCCGGCCGCGAGCATGTCGGGGACGCGGGCGATGCCGGCGGCGAGCCGGGCGTTGGAGGACGGGCAGTGCGCGACGCCGGTGCCGGTGCGGGCGAAGGCGGCGATGTCGGAGTCGTTCATGTGGACGCAGTGCGCCATCCACACGTCGTCACCGAGCCAGCCGGTCGACTCGAAGTAGTCGGTCGGGCCCATGCCGAACAGCTCGTGGCAGAACTTCTCCTCCTCCACGGTCTCCGAGCCGTGGGTGTGCATCCGGACGCCCTTGCGGCGGGCGAGCTTGGCGCCCTCCTTGAGGAGTTCGGTGGAGATGGAGAACGGCGAACAGGGCGCCGCGGCGATGTGCACCATCGAGCCGAAGGAGGCGTCGTGGTACTTGTCGATGGCCTCCTCGGTCCCCAGCAGGGCGCCCTCGGTGGTCTCGACGGCGAAGTCCGGGGGCAGGCCGCCGTCCTTCTTGCTGCGGTCCATGGAGCCGCGGGCCAGGGTGATCCGGGCGCCGATCTCGGCGGCCGCGGCCAGCTCGGCGCCGACCAGGTCGCCGGAGCCCTGGGGGAAGACGTAGTGGTGGTCGGAGGCGGTGGTGACGCCGCCCTTGACCATCATGCCGAGCGAGCCCTGGGTGGCGGCGGCGAGCATCGGGGCGTCGATGCGGGCCCAGGTCGGGTAGAGCGCGACCAGCCAGTTGAACAGGTTGTGGTCGGTGGCCAGGCCCCGGGTGATCCACTGGTAGAAGTGGTGATGGGTGTTGATCAGACCCGGGGTGACCAGGTGTCCCGTGCCGTCGACCCGGCGGACGACATTCTCCAGGCCCTCGGGGGCCTTGCCGGCGCCCAGCGACTCGATGATGTTGTCCGCGACGACCACATAGCCGGTGGCGTACTCAGTGTCGTTGGCGTCGACGGTCGCGATGGCGCAGTTCTCGATGACGATGCGCTGCTTCACCGCGCTGTCAGGGGCTGCCGATGCTGCCATGGTGCTTCCTACTTTCCGTACTGGCGATGTGGGCACGGCATGGCCCTACGGGATTTGAGTGCCGGAGCCGGACGAGGCGGCTGACAGTACCGCCGTCCGTGGGGTGCTCCGGGTGCCGAGATGGTGGAAGAACAGGTTGAGCAGGACCGCGGTCAGGGCTCCGGCGCTGATCCCGGAGCCGAGCACGGTCTGTGCCCAGGCGGGGAAGTCCGCGTAGAAGGTGGGCGCGGCGAGCGGGATGATGCCTGCGCCGAGCGACACCGCCACCAGGATGATGTTGGAGCTGTCGTCGAGTCCGGCCTCGGAGAGCGTACGGATACCGCTGACCGCGATCGAGCCGAACAGGACGATACCCGCACCGCCGAGCACCGGCATCGGCACCAGGGAGACCACGGCGCCCAGGACGGGGAAAGCGCCGAGGACCAGGAGCGCGGCGCCGGCGAGGGCGACGACGTAGCGGCTGCGGACCCGGGTCAGTGACACCACACCGACATTCTGCGCGAAGGCGCTGGTCGGGAAGCCGCCGAAGACGGGGCCGAGCAGCGTGGCGATGCCGTCGGTGCGCAGTCCGCGGGTGATGGTGGCACCGTTCGTCCTGCGGTCGCAGATCTCGCCGAGGGCCAGCATGCCGGCGGACGACTCCGTCATCAGCACCAGCATCACGATGCACAGCGAGAGGATCGCGGCGGGCTGGAATTCGGGGGCGCCGAAGGCGAACGGTGTGGGCAGCGCGGCGATCGGGGCCGAGCGCAGCCCGTCGAAGCTCGCCATCCCGAAGGGGATCGCGGCGAGGGTGCCGACGACCAGACCGATCAGCAGCGCGATCTGCTTGACGAAGCCCTGGGTGAAGCGCTGGATGAGCAGGATCACCACGAGGGTGAAGGCGGCGAGCGCCAGGTTCGGCATGTCGCCGAAGTCGGCGGCGGTCTTGTCGCCGCCCTGCGCCCAGCCGACCGGTACGGGCATCAGCGTGACCCCGATGAGGGTGATCACGACGCCGGTGACCAGCGGCGGGAAGAAGCGCAGCAGCTTCCCGAAGAACGGGCCGATGGCGAGGCAGAAGACGCCGGCGACCATCACCGCCCCGTAGATCGCGGGGAGTTGGTGGCCCTTGGCGGTGGTCTCGGCGATGGCGAGCATCGGGGTGATGCCGGCGGAGCTGGCGGCGTTGACGAACGGGAGGCGGTTGCCGACGAACTTCCGGATGCCGAGTGTCTGGAGCAGGGTCGCGAGCCCGGCGATGAGGAGGCTCGCGGCGATCAGCCGGGTGCGGCCGGCGGTGTCCAGGCCGACGGCCTGGCCGATGATGAGCGGAGGGGTGACGACACCGGCGTACATGGCAGCGATGTGCTGGAGTGCGGCAGGGACGAGCCGCTTTGCCGCCGGCTTCTCGTCCACCGGGTGAACCGGTGGGACGGGGTGGTGCTCAACTTGCTCGTGCTGTGCCATGGGTCGTTCCCCTCGGATTTCGCGGCCCCTCCCCGCTGTCGGGTGGGGAGGGGCCGCGAGGCACGGCGTTGCGTCGGAGCCGTCAGAGGTTCGTCAGATCCATCGGGATCCGGGCTTCGACACCGTCGCGCAGAACAGTGGCTTCGATCAGGCCGTACGGGCGGTCCGCCGCGTAGTAGACCTCGTTGTCGTTCTTCAGCCCGAACGGCTCCAGATCCACCAGGAAGTGGTGCTTGTTCGGCAGCGAGAAGCGGATCTCGTCGACCTCGGAACGGTTGTTGATGATGCGCGAACCCATTTGGTACAGGGTCTGCTGGAGGCTGAGGCTGTAGGTCTCCGCGAAGGCCTGCAGCATGTGCTTCTTGACCTGCTCGTACGAACGCTCCCAGTTGGGCATCCGCTGCTCGTCGTCGGTCCAGTTGAACCGCCAGCGGCTGGATACCTGCGTGGCCAGGATGCGGTCGTACGCCTCCTTGAGGGTCGTGTACTTGTCCTTGATGTAGCCCCAGAACTCCGAGTTGGTGGAGTTCATGACGACCAGGTCCTTCAGGCCGGAGATGACCTGCCACTGCTCACCGTCGTAGACGATCTCCGTCAGCCGGGTCTCCTGGCCCTGGCGGACGAAGGAGTGCTTGACGTCGTCCGAGCCGATGAACTTCGAGTTGGCGTCGGAGGTGGCGATCCGCTCCCAGGCGTACTCCTCGATGCGGATCCGGGCCTGCTTGATCGGCTCCTGGCTGGTCACGAAGTGCCGGGCCAGGTGGATGCCGAACTGCTCGGCCGACTCGATGCCGTACTCCTTGGCGAAGGCGTACACGGTGTTCTTCGTCGTGTCCGTCGGCAGGCAGTTGGCGTTGGAGCCGGAGAGGTGGACCTCTTCCAGGTCGCCGGAGAGCGCGACCGAGACGTTCAGGTCCTTGATGTGGTGCGTGTCGCCGTCGCGGGTGATCTTGACGACGCGGTTTTCCGCTTTGCCGTACTGGTTCTGGCCGAGAATCGTGGGCATGTCGGTGCTAGCTCCCTCGGTATACGGAGTAGCCGAACGGGTTGAGCAGCAGCGGTACGTGATAGTGCTCGCCCGGCTTGACGGCAAAGGTGATTGCCACCTCCGGGAAGAAGGCTCCGCTGTCCCTTACGCGGGGGGCGTCCTGCTGTTCCTCGGCTTGCTGGGTTGCCTTGTGGTGGGTGCAGTGCTTGTTTGAAACGAAGTAGTCCTCGACCGCGAAGTCGAGGCGTACGTGCGTGGTGCCTTCCGGCAGGGCCGGCAGGTCCTTGCAGCGCCCGTCGGCGTCGGTCTTGGACGCTCCGTGGGCGGTCCAGGCACCCTCACTTCCGGAGCGCACCGAGAGCGTGAGGGCGACGCCCTCCGCGGGGCGGCCCACGCTGGTGTCCAGGATGTGCGTGGACACCGACGTCGATGCAGCCGTCTCGCTGCTCATGCTGCGTCTCCTTCTGCAAGTTCGGTCAGGCGGGTCAGGCGAATCCGGTTGATCTTGCCGAGCTCGACTCGAACGATCTCCCGTTCCTGTTCCGGCGTGTTGTCGATCCGGTTACGGACCGCGTCGCGCATCTGCTCCCCGGTACGGCCGGAGGCGCAGATCAGGAAGACGTGCCCGAACTTCTCCTGGTAGGCCAGGTTGAGCTCGAGCATCTCCGCTTTGAGCTCGTCGGAGGCGCCGGCCATGCCGCTCTGTTCGCGGTGCGACGTCGGGTCGCCCGGCTTGGGCCGGCCGATGGGCGGGTGCCCCGCCATCGCCTCGGCCAGGTCGTCCGCGGTCAGCTCGGCCATGGCGGCGTCGCTGGCGGCGAACAAGGCGTCGGGGGTGGCGTAGGGGCGCTGGGCGAGGATCTTGCTTCCCCATGCCCGGCTGGCGCACGCCTCGTGCAGCTCGGCCGCGGCCGTACTGTCGTCGGCGTCGTTGAACCGGGAAAGACCTGGGGTCGAACTCGAAGACACGGGAAGCCTCCGTGGCCTGGTGCTGGACAGCTCTGCTTGGCTGGAAACAGCTAAGACCCCCGGCAACATCACGTCAACACTTTGTTGAAAACTCGGCAACACAAAAGCCGCCATCCGGGGATTCCGGACGGCGGCTTCGGGCTTCGGGGCGGGGCTTGCGACCGGTTCGCCTCAGTCGGCACCCTTCGCGGCGTTCTCCCGGTTCAGATAGTTGTACACGGTGAAGCGGCTGACGCCGAGCGCGCCGGCGACCGTCTCCACGCCGTGCCGTACGGAGAAGGCGCCGCGCGTCTCCAGTATCCGGACGACCGACTGCTTGGTCTTGCGGTCCAGCTCCGCCAGGGGCATGCCGTGCCGGCGCTGGAGCTCGGCGAGGATGTGGTCGAGCGAGTCCGACAGATGCGGGAGCCGTACGGCCACGCGGTCCTGCCCCTCCCAGGCCAGGACGACATCGTCACCCTGGGCCAGGTCGGGCGCGACCATCTGTCCGCCCATCGCATCCACCAGCGGCTTGACCGCCTGGACGAACGGGTGGTCGGCGGGCTCGGTCACGTGGCATCCCCCTTGTCCGGCTCGGCGTCCGCGATCACATTGACCTGCAGCGAGACCCGGGTGGCTCCTGCCTCCAGGGATTCGCGCAGCAGGGCATTGACCGCGCCCAGCACCCGCTCGGCGTCGCCCTCGGCCGTATTGCCGAACGGTCCGACGTCCACGGCGTCCAGCTCGGCGCCGGTGACGATGTCGCGCGCCACCACCGCATGGGCCGGGGCCTCATCGAGGTCGAACGGCTCCGTCGTGAACTCCACTCTCAATCGCACGCGGTTCAACCTACGCGTGCATCGCCCCGGCCACCAGAAATTGCCCAGGACCCCCCTTGACAGCATCCGAGCCGGGCAGGCAGTGTTCCGTTACGCAGAAAAGAAGTTCCACAATTCGGAAGGGACGCCGGACCTTCATGGGTTTCACGGACACGCGCTTCAACGTCAACCTGTCGATTCTGTTCACCGAGCTTCCGCTGCTGGAGCGGCCGGCGGCCGCCCGCGCGGCGGGCTTCACGGCGGTGGAGCTGTGGTGGCCGTGGGTGGACGCCCCGGTCCCCGAGCAGTCGGAGCTGGATGCGCTGCGCGATGCGCTCGTCGACGCCGGGACCCGGCTGGTGGGACTGAACTTCTACGCCGGGCAGCTGCCCGGCCCCGACCGCGGCGCCCTGTCGATCCCGGGCGAGGAGTCGGAGAAGTTCCGGGCGAACGTGCCGGTGGCCGTCGAGTTCGCCCGGTCGCTGGGCTGCACCACCTTCAACGCCCTCTACGGCAACCGCCTCGAGGGCGTCGAGGCGGCCGAGCAGGACGCGCTGGCCCTTGAGAACCTGGCCTTCGCCGCCCGCGCGGTCGCCGAGATCGAGGGCACCCTGCTCATCGAGGCGCTCAACGCGCCCGAATCACCCCAGTGCCCCCTCGTCTCCGCGCCGAAGGCCATCGAGATCGTGGACGCGGTCAACGCGGCGACCGGCCTGGACAACACGCGGTTCCTGATGGACCTCTACCACCTGTCGATGAACGGCGAGGACCTCGAGGAGGTCATCGACCGCCACACCGCCAAGACCGCGCACGTCCAGATCGCCGACAACCCCGGCCGCGGCGCCCCCGGCACCGGCTCACTGGACTTCACCGCCCTCCTCGACCGGCTCAAGAAGAGCGGCTACGACGGCTGGATCGGCCTGGAGTACAAGCCCGGCGACGCCCCCAGCGCCTCGTCCTTCGCATGGCTGCCCGCCCCGCTGCGCGCCGCCCCGTAACCGGTCCGCACGACCGCCCCCTTGATTTTTTGAGTGTGAAAGAGGCATTTCGATGAGCAACCTCCCCAAGATCGCGTGGATCGGCCTGGGCATCATGGGCTCCCCCATGGCCGAGAACCTGATCAAGGCCGGCTACGCCGTCTCCGGCTTCACCCTCGAGGCCGACAAGCTCGAGCGCCTGGCCAAGGCCGGCGGCACCGCGGCCGCCTCGATCGCCGAAGCCGTCAAGGACGCCGACGTCGTCATCACCATGGTCCCCGCCTCCCCCCAGGTCGAGGCCATCGCCTACGGACCCGACGGCATCCTGGACAACGCCAAGGCCGGCGCCCTGCTGATCGACATGTCCTCGATCACCCCCCAGACCTCCATCGACCTGGCCAAGGCCGCCGGCGACAAGGGCATCCGCGTCCTGGACGCCCCCGTCTCCGGCGGCGAGGCCGGCGCCATCGAAGCCGTCCTGTCGATCATGGTCGGCGGCGACCAGGCCGACTTCGACGCCGCCCGCCCGATCCTCGAGGCCCTCGGCAAGACCATCGTGCTCTGCGGCCCGCACGGCTCCGGCCAGACCGTCAAGGCCGCCAACCAGCTCATCGTCGCCATCAACATCCAGGCCTGCGCCGAAGCCGTCGTCTTCCTGGAGAAGTCCGGCGTCGACCTGCCCGCCGCCCTCGACGTCCTGGGCGGCGGCCTGGCCGGCTCCACCGTCCTGGCCCGCAAGAAGGACAACTTCAAAAACCGCGACTTCAAGCCCGGCTTCCGCATCGACCTCCACCACAAGGACATGGGCATCGTCACCGACGCCGCCCGCACCGTCGGCGCCGCCCTGCCCGTCGGCTCCGTCGTCGCCAACCTCGTCGCCTCCCTCCGCGCCCAGGGCGACGGCTCCCTCGACCACTCCGCCCTCCTCCGCGGCGTCGAACGCCTCTCCGGCCACACCATCGAAGGCTGACACCCTTCGGGACCCACGTTTCCAAGGGTCCGGACCCTGAATTTCCGGGCGGCGGCCGCGCCGACACCTGTCCTGTCGCGCCCAGGCGCGGCCGTCGCCCGGAACACCACCCCACCCCCAGGTTTTATTTCAACAAACTGTTGACGTTTGGTCGGAGCAGTTCTTACGCTCCGACATGCGGAAGCCAATTCCGCGCTCTCGTACGGAAGGTCACCATGTCGAAGCCCACGCTGACGACCGAGTCCGGCGCCCCGGTCGCCGACAACCAGAACTCCGCCACCGCCGGCGTCGGCGGCCCGATCATCCTCCAGGACCAGCACCTGCTGGAGAAGCTCGCGCGGTTCAACCGCGAGCGCATCCCGGAGCGCGTCGTGCACGCCCGCGGCTCCGGCGCCTACGGCTACTTCGAGGTGACCGACGACGTCACTGGCTTCACCCGCGCTGATTTTCTGAGCACCGTCGGCAAGCGAACCGAGACGTTCATCCGCTTCTCGACCGTCGCCGACAACCTGGGCGGCCCCGACGCGGCCCGTGACCCCCGCGGCTTCGCCCTGAAGTTCTACACCGAAGAGGGCAACTACGACCTCGTCGGCAACAACACCCCGGTGTTCTTCATCAAGGACCCGATCAAGTTCCCCGACTTCATCCACTCGCAGAAGCGCGACCCCTTCACGGGCAAGCAGGAGCCGGACAACGTCTGGGACTTCTGGGCGCACGCCCCCGAGGCCACCCACCAGATCACCTGGCTCATGGGCGACCGCGGCATCCCGGCCTCCTACCGCCACATGAACGGCTACGGCTCGCACACCTACCAGTGGACGAACGCCCAGGGCGAGGCCTTCTTCGTCAAGTACCACTTCAAGACGAACCAGGGCATCCGCTCCCTGAGCAGCGAGCAGGGCGCCGAGCTGGCGGGCAAGGACCCCAACAGCCACCAGACCGACCTGCTGCAGTCCATCGAGCGGGGCGTGTACCCCTCCTGGACCCTGTACGTGCAGATCATGCCGGCGGCCGAGGCGGCGAACTACCGCTTCAACCCGTTCGACCTGACCAAGGTGTGGCCGCACAGCGACTACCCGCTCCAGCGGGTCGGCCGCCTGGTGCTGGACCGCAACCCGGACAACGTCTTCGCCGAGGTCGAGCAGTCGGCCTTCTCGCCGAACAACTTCGTGCCCGGCATCGGCCCGTCCCCGGACAAGATGCTCCAGGGCCGGCTGTTCGCCTACGCCGACGCGCACCGCTACCGCCTGGGCGTCAACCACACCCAGCTGCCGGTGAACGCCCCCAAGGCGACCAAGGCCGACAACTACGGCCGGGACGGCCTGATGGCCGCCAACGGCTACGACCGGCACGCCAAGAACTACGAGCCGAACTCCTACAGCGGCCCGGTGCAGACGAACGAGGCGCTCTCCGCCCCGCTCGCCGTCTCCGGCTACACCGGCACCCACGAGGCCCCGGCACACACCAAGGACGACGACTTCTTCCAGGCCGGTGAGCTCTACCGCCTGATGTCCGAGGACGAGAAGAAGCGCCTGGTGGACAACATCGCCGGCGGTCTCTCCCAGGTCGGCCGCGACGATGTGATCGAGAAGAACCTCGCCCACTTCCACGCCGCCGACCAGGACTACGGCAAGCGCGTCGAGGCCAAGGTCCGCGAGCTGCGCGAGGACTGACGGGAGGTCAGCTTCCTTGCGCATCCGTACCGGTCGGCCCGTTGAGGGGTGGTCGACCGGTGCGGAGAGGTAGTGCGGTGCTCCGCGGCACCAGGGGAATTACCAGTGCGGTGGCAGTGCTCGCCCGATAGGGAAGGGCGAGCCACTCCCCGCCGCGGAGCCCGCCTCCTGCCTCCGTCCCACGGATCTTCCTGTGGGACCACGACTCCGTCCGGTGGTGCGATGTCCTGTCGCGCCCAACTCTCGTATCACCGGGCGGGAACCACCCACGAAGGGCCCGGAATCCGTACGGTCACGGATTCCGGGCCCTTCGTGCGCTCCCCCGCCTCCCGCCGGATACCCGCCCGGCCTGCGGCTCTCCTGTCATTTCGGCCCCCTGCGCCCGGTTTTGGAGAGAACATGGTCGGCAACGGCAGCGCCGTCCGGCTGCCGACCTGACCTACCCGCCGGGAGCCCCCATGGCCGACAGCGTGCCGGTGCGGTGCCCTACGTGCCGCCGCGAGAACGCCTTCACCCCGCCCACCTTCCCGTGCGCCTGCGGCGCGCCGCTGACCATGCCCGTCCTGCGCGGCGGGGTGCCGGTCGAGATACTCCACCGCACCTGGCAGGCGTCCTGGGTGGAGGTGCGGTGCGAGGTCTGCGGACGGCTGGACCAGTGGCCGGCGCCGGAGTCGGGCTGTGCCTGCGGCACGGTCGTCCGCGTGCCGGTGGTCCCGGCGCCGGCCTCCTCATCGCCCGGCATCCCGGAGCCCGGCTCCCTCGGCGCGCCCGGCGCCCCCGCCGTCCGGCCGGCGGCCGCGCCGGGCTCCCGGCCCGCCGTGCTGCGGCCGGCGTTCCGCCCCGTCACGATCCGTACGGCCCGGGACTGCGTCACCGCCGCCGCGCAGTATCTGAAGTGGCTGGGCTTCGCGGATGTCACCCGTACCCAGGAGCGCACCGCCGCGGGCGTCGATCTGCGGGGCACCGGAGTGGTGGCCCAGGTCGACCCGACGACCCGGGCCACCAAGCTCCGCGAGATCGAATGCGTATGGCTCAACGGCCTCAACGACTCGGCCATCGCCGTCTTCTTCTCCCTGGCCGGCTATGCCCGCGACGCCCGCGCACGCGCCGACGAACTGCACCTCCCGCTGTTCGTCATGGACCTCACGGGCACCCCGCAACCGGTCAACGACCCCGCCGACGAGCTGATCAAGTACGGGGCGACGGGACGCTGAGCCCGCGGCGGGGCGGTACCGGACGGCGGTGCGGGGCGGGCGCGCCGCCGCAATCCGGTGGCCGCCCGCGCCGGAACCGACGACAATCGCCGGATGATCATCCGTACTCCGGACCTCGGCGAACTGCCGGTGCTGCGCGCCATCGAGCGGGCAGCGGGCGAGGCGTTCCGCCCGCTCGGCATGGCGGCGATCGCGGACGACGAGCCGCCGTCGATCGCCGAGTTGACGCGGTACCTGCTGGCGGGCCGGCTGTCGGCCGCCTACGAGGACGCGGGGTCCGGCGGCACAACGGCAGGGCCGATCGGCTATCTGGTGCGGGAGCCGGTCGACGGTTGCGTGCACATCGAGCAGGTCACGGTGCATCCGGACCACGCCCGCCGCGGCATCGGCCGGGCCCTGATCGACCGGGCCGAGCGGGACGGGCGGGGCGCCGCCGCCCTGACCCTGACCACCTTCGCCGAGGTGCCGTGGAACGCCCCGTACTACGAGCGGCTCGGGTTCCGGGTGCTCGCCGACGACGAACTCACCCCCGGGCTGCGGGACATCCGTGCCGACGAGGCGCGGCGCGGCCTGGACCGCTGGCCGCGGGTGGCGATGCGGCGCCCGTGCGCTACGCCGTCGCGGTGACCGTCGGCGCCCGGCCCGCCGTCGAGCCGCCGTCGACCGCGATCTCGGCTCCGGTCGGATGGGCCGCGGCGTCGGAGGCGAGGAAGGCGACCGGACCGGCGACCCGGATGCCGTGCTCGCCGAGTTCCAGGGCGGCGGCCTTCTCCCCGAGGTCGTCGCGTACGTCGCCGAGCACCACCCGCGCGCCGAGCCGGGCGAACGACCGGGCGGCCTCGGCGCCCTGGCCGCGCGCGGCCCCCGTGATGACGGCGGTCTTGCCTTCGCGTGTGAGCACGGGCCCTCCCGCGACGGCGGCTGTCGTGGCACGTCCGTCGGCAATATGACAGGTGGTCAGGCAGCTGGGTCAAGGGGCGGGCCGAAGGAGCCCGCGCGGACCACCGGGAGATAATGGGGAGATGATCGACGCGAACGCGCTCCGGGCCGTCTGCCTGGACTTCCCCGGCGCGACCGAGGAATTCCCCTTTCCCCGGCACCCGGACGTCTCGACCTTCAAGGTCGGGGGCAAGATCTTTGCGCTGACCACGCTGACGGCCGCCCCGCTCACCGTGAGCCTCAAGTGCGATCCGGAGCTGGCCGAGCGGCTGCGCGCGGCGCACCCGGAGGTGGTGCCCGGCTACCACCTCAACAAGCGGCACTGGAACACCGTTTCCCTGGACGGCGACCTGGCGGACCGGCTGGTCCTCGACATGATCGAGGACTCCTACGACCTGATCGTCGCCGCGCTGCCACGGGCGCAGCGCCTTCTGCTGGACTGGCCGGGGGAAGGGCAGCGCTGACCGGTCGGCCTCGGCGCGCCGGACGCGGGCGTACCTCCCACGCGCTTACGGCCATGGGAGGAGCGGCGCCCGGCACCGGCGCGCCGAAGGCGGGGGCCTACAGCACGCCGCCCCGTGCGGTGGCGGGGGCCACGGTGTTGAACGCGCCGTTCACGCTGCCGTTCCCGGCGTACTCGGCGGTGTAGCCGCCCAGCAGCGCCTCGGCGACGGCCAGCGACGGCTTCGCGTCACAGGAGGCCCGGCCGGCGGAGTCCGTCCTGGCCACGCACAGGACCTTGCCCGCGCCGTCCTTGAACGTGATGGTCGCGTTCCAGATGGCGTCCTGGGGGCCGTTGTCGCGGTCCCTGACCAGGGTGGCGTTCAGATGGTGGAGCTTGACCTCCAGCGGCGCCTTCCGGACCGGTTCGGCGCGTCCCGCGGTCAGCTTGGTGCCCATCTCGGGCACCGTGCGCGCCGGGCCGCACAGACCGCGCGTCCAGTCGAAGTAGGCGCCGGGGGCGCAGGTCACGCGCTCCTGCTGGGCCGCCGCTCCGCCGGTGGACGGGTTGCAGCGGTAGTAGGCGGCGGCGTTGTCGGCGTCGATCGCCAGCCGGTCGCCGGGCTTGTGGCCGGTTGCCGACCCTGCTGCGCTCCCGCAGCCCGCGGTGAACACCTCGGTGTCGTAGCCGCCGTACTGGTCGGGCCCGACGGCGGAGGCGGGGGCGGCGAAGGCCCCCAGAGAAGCGACCACGGCAGCTGCTGCGGTCGCCCAACGAGCAATACGCGTCATGGATTTCCGTTTCTTCGGGTGGTGCGACGGGTGAGTGATGGGGGGTTGTGGGGGGTTGAGGTAGTGGGCGGTGATTGGCGCGAAGAGGCCTTGCCCGTGGCCTGAATGCTGTCATGATCGCGCCGACCGCACCCTACGGGGACCCGCCCGCGCCAGTGATCTTGTACGAACGAAACAAGCCAGGCCGACGCCCCGAATAGGGTGGCCGCATGCGCATACCTCGCCAGGCGGCACGCGTTGCCGTCCTCGACCCCGACGGCGCGATCTTCCTCTTCCGCTACGACAACGAAGAGGTCGGCGCCCACTGGGCCATGCCCGGCGGCGGCCTGAACCCCGGCGAGAGCCCGCGCGAGGGCGCACTGCGCGAACTCCGCGAGGAAACCGGCTGGACCGACCTGGAGCCGGGCCCGTTGCTGGGCACCTGGGAACACGACTTCACCCTCGCCCCGGCCGAGGGGACCTCCGTCGGCGTGCCCGTACGCCAGCACGAGCACCTCTACCTCGCACGCGGTCCGCGCCGGGAACCGGCCGACGGCGTGGCGGCCGCACACGCCGTCGACAGGATCCTGCACGGCCGCTGGTGGACCCCGGCCGAACTGGCCGCCGCCCCCGACCCGCTCTGGCCGCCCCAACTGCCCGCCCTGCTGGCAGCGGTGCGCGACGCCCCGCCCGGCGCCGTCCCCGACCCGGTCGCCCTCGGGTACGTACCGAACGAGGCGCCACCGCCTCCCGAGGTGCTGTGGACACACGGCGCCGCCCTCGCCGCCTGGGCCGCCGAGCGCCCCCTCCCCCTGCACAACTACCGGGTGGACGACGTCGGACTGCACTCCGAGGACATCGGCAACGGCTGGTGGTCGCTGCTCCGGGTCGAGGGCGGACGCGCGGTGCTCTACGGGATCGACAACGACTACAGCGAGAGCATCGCGCAGGTCCCGCCCGTCGATCTGCTGGCCGGGGGCCCGTCATGGCTGCCCTGGGACCGGCTGGCCACGCTGACCGACCGCGGCGAGACCTTCGGCTTCCTCTACTGGTGGGCGGACGGCGCGTGGGGCCGCGCTCCGTTCCCTCACTCGGTGCGCGAGGACGGGCTGCGCAGCATGGTCCCGGACGGCGACGGTGAGGTGCGGGCCGTCCTGGAGGCGCTGGAGGAGGACGGCGCCGAGGCCGCGGACGTGCGGCGCATGGGGACACCCGAGGCGCAGGCGGCCGCCGCGCGCACCGTCGCCCGCCCCCGGCTGCCGGCCGGCCGCGGGGAACCGGCGGGCCGGCGGGTGCCGTGCGATCTGCCGGAACAGTACGCGGGCGTGATCGCGGTCGCGATGCGCGCGGCCGACGAACTGCCGCGCACGACGCCCGCCGCAGGCCCCGCCCTGGAGCGCCTGACGTCCTGGCTGCGCGCCAACCACCCGTCGACCGACGGGCATGGCGCGCTCACCGCGGCGTTCGCCGACGGCGCCGACGCCGGCAACTTCTACCGCCGCGACGGTTTCCACGACGAGCGGGGCACGCGGCTGGGCGACGAGGTGTGCGGACTGCTCGGTGATCTACGGGACGCCGAGGCCGACACCGAAGCCTCGTCCGGCCGCTGGATGTACCTCCGGGTACGGGTCACGGCCGACACCGTCACCGTCGACCGCGCCCACGACCACCTGCCCGACTGGTGGCGCTCCCGTTACGGCAGCGCCGAGGCCCGGCCGGGCACCCTGGCCCGCGAGATGGCAGCCCGCGCACCCCGCTGGCGTCCGTCCTGGGTCGGGCTCCTGGACGAGGACATCCCCCGCAACGGCGCACCCGCGGCGCTCTGCCGCCCCTAAGGGGCTGTCGGCCCCGCCTGGCGCGCCGCCCCCAGCTCCTTCGCCAGCCGCTCCCGCAGCTCCACCTTGCGGACCTTCCCACTCACCGTCATCGGGAACTCCTCGAGGATCTCGAGGTAGCGCGGAATCTTGTAATGCGCGAGCCGGGAGCGGCAGTAGTGCGCCAACTCATCGCGGGTGAACGGGACTTCGGGATCGCGGAGGATGACGCAGGCGGCGATCTCCTCGCCGTACTTCTCATCCGGGACGCCGACGACCTGAACGTCCGCGATCCTGGGATGGGAGTAGAGGAACTCCTCGATCTCCCGCGGATAGACGTTCTCACCGCCCCGGATGATCATGTCCTTGATGCGGCCCACGATCCGTACGTACCCGTCGTCGTTCATCACCGCGAGATCGCCGGTGTGCATCCAGCCCGCGGCGTCGATGACCTCCGCGGTGCGCTCGGGTTCCTCCCAGTAGCCGAGCATCACGCTGTAGCCGCGGGTGCACAGTTCGCCCGGAGTGCCGCGCGGTACGGTCACGCCGGTCGTCGGGTCGCTCACCTTGACCTCGATATGCGGCAGTACCCGGCCCACCGTCGCGGTGCGGTGCTCGAGATCGTCGTCGCGGCGGGTCTGGGTGGAGACCGGCGAGGTCTCGGTCATGCCGTAGCAGATCGACACCTCGGCCATGTGCATCTCGGTGACGACGCGTTTCATGACCTCTTCCGGGCACGGGGAGCCCGCCATGATCCCGGTACGCAGCGAGGAGAGGTCGTACGAGGCGAAGTCGGGGTGATCGAGTTCGGCGATGAACATGGTGGGGACGCCGTAGAGGGAGGTGCAGCGCTCGTCCTGTACGGCCCGGAGCGTGGCGGCGGCGTCGAAGGCGGGGGCCGGGATGACGATGCAGGCGCCGTGCGAGGTGGCGCCCAGGTTGCCCATGACCATGCCGAAGCAGTGGTAGAAGGGGACCGGGAGACAGACCCGGTCGTGTTCGGTGTAGCCGATCGTCTCGCCCACCCAGTAGCCGTTGTTGAGGATGTTGCGGTGGGAGAGGGTGGCGCCCTTGGGGAAGCCGGTGGTGCCGGAGGTGTACTGGATGTTGACCGGGTCGTCGGCGGAGAGGTCCCGCTCGCATACGGCCAGTCGCGCCGGCGGGACGGCCGCGCCGGCCGCCAGCAGGGCGCCCCAGGTGGGGTCACCGATGTGGACGACGTCGCGCAGCGCGGGGCAGTCGGCCCGTACCTGCTCGATCATCCCGCGGTAGTCGCTGCTCCTGTGGTGCAGGGCGGAGACCAGGACGGCGATACCGGCCTGCTGGAGGACGTAGGCCAGCTCATGGACGCGATACGCCGGGTTGACGTTGACGAGGACGGCACCGATCTTGGCGACGGCGTACTGGACGAGCACCCATTCGGCGCAGTTCGGCGACCAGATGCCGACCCGGTCGCCCTTGCCGACCCCTTTGGCGAGCAGGCCCAGGGCCACCTCGTCCACCGCGCGGCCCAGCTCGGCGTACGTCCAGCGGCGGCCGCTCGCCGCCTCGACCAGCGCCTCGCGGTCGCCGAAGCGGGCGAGAGTGAGGGCGAGATCGGCGCCGATGGTACGGCCGAGCAAGGGCCGTTCTGCGCCCCCGCTCGCATACGCGAGCTCCGCCCGCCCGGTCTGCTGCTGGCTGCTGCTCATCGGAGGTTCTCCTCGCGGTACTCGGCTCCGCCGTCGTCCCGCGCGGTGCGCCCGCGCGGCTCGAACGGCGAGACCCTGCGGACGGACGCCTTGACGGGAACACCGGTTTCTGCGGACGGATCGTTTCTCAGCGGTAGCCGAGCGTCAACCCGCCCTGGGACCCGAGGGGCCGAGGCCGGTCCGGTGGATCACGGCCGCTCGACCGCGGTCGCCACAGGGAAGAGGGCCGACAACGAGACAACGGCCGGGCATGCCACGCACGGTGAGGCATGCCGCCTCTTCTCGTCCCCGACCCTCGACGGCGCCGACTGCGAAGAGCGTCGGGCGGGTCAGAGAGCGACCCCGAGGACCCTCCAATCGACCGGGATCCCGTGGTCCGTGAGGATGCCGCTCAGGGGCATCTTGAGGTGAGGCTGGACCGGAGTGTCGTCCCTGGGAACGGCCACGGCTTGTGCCGATACCGGGCCGAGAAGCATCGTGGCGAGCGCGAGACCGGCGAGTGTGCGATGCATGTATGTCATGTCGTGCCAACGAGTCCACGAGGGTCACGTCACCGCCCGGGGCCCGGCCCAGGGCCGGTTGGACTACGGCCCGTTGGCCGATCCATCAGAAGCGCCCTGGTCGGCGATGCCGCTGCGGGCGATGATGCGGTCGATGCGGGCCCGGACGAGGAATTCGCCGGGGACTGCGTTGCGTCGGCCGTAGGCGGCTGCGTTCTCCTGGCCCATGTAGCGGTTCCCGAGGCGGGTGGCCCAGGTGAGGAGTTCGGCCGGGTTGTCGTCGAGTCGAGCGGTGCCGTTGAGTTGTACATAGGAGTACGGCGGGGCTTGGTCGTCGACGCACAGGCTGAAGTGTGGTGAGCGGCGGAGTACTCGTGCCTTGAGGGAGTCGCCCCAGACGGTGAAGACGATTTCCGGTGGTGAGGGGGCGTCGTCCAGGAGAAACCAGATGGGGGTGACATGAGGTTCTCCCGAGGCCCGGGTGACGGCGAGTTTGCCGGTTCGGGTGCCGTGTGAGACGAACATCCGCCATTCGTGTTCCGTCATGGTGCGCACGCTTCGGGCCTTCCTCGGGTGCCGCTCACCGGGCGATGTCGCGTCTCGGCGTTGGTGTGCGTGTCGGTTTCACCGGGCGGCGGCGCGTAGGGCCGCTGCGCGGTCGGTGCGTTCCCAGGTGAAGTCCGGCAGTTCGCGGCCGAAGTGGCCGTACGCCGCCGTCTGCGCGTAGATGGGGCGGAGCAGGTCGAGGTCGCGGATGGTGGCGGCCGGGCGCAGGTCGAAGACCTCGGTGACGGCCCGTTCGATGCGGTTTTGGGACACCGAGGGTTGCGGCGGCTGCCGGCCGGGGTGGGTGGAGAGGACCGGAGCACCCCCGTCGCGGGGGTGCCCGGGGGTGCTCCGGTCCGGTCTGGGAGGGGTGGTGGGACGGTGGCTCAGGTGGCGCGGCAGCGCAGCAGGATGAGAGTCGGGTTGGCCCGCCAGTCGTCCCAGAAGGAGTCGCCCATGGCGTTGATGCCGTCTGCGGCGATGTGGACGGGTTCCCAGGTCACGTCGGTGAAGCCGGTGGCCTTGAGGGCGCTCTCGTAGACGTCGCGGCGTGGAAAGTGGGCGGTGATGGTGACGGTGGGGTCCAGGAGTGCGGTGATGCGGGCACGCGGGCCGACGGCGGTCGGTTCCTGGTATTCGTGCAGGAAGCCGTACTTCCTGGTGGAGGGGCCGTCGAAGCGGTAGTCGGGGTTCTGGGTGAGGGTGAGGAACTCCCCGCCGGGTGCGAGGGCGCCGCGGACGCCCTCGCACATGCGCTTCATGGCGGTCTCGCTGTCGGCGTAGTTGAGCAGGTAGGCGGCGGCAGCTACGTCGAACGGGGCGTCCTCGAGGGTGAGTTCGGCGACGTCGGCGGTCTCGTAGCGGACTCCTGCCGGGCTGCGTTCCTCGATTGCCCGGGCGGCGTCGATCATGGCGGGTGAGATGTCCACTCCGACCACGTCTGCGGCACCGAGTTCCTTGATGCGGCGGGTGTAGAACCCGGTGCCGCACGCCAAGTCGAGAACCGAGCGTCCGACAACGTCGTCCAACATCCCCATGAAGCTGGGGAGTTCGGAGTATTTGATCATCGGCAGGGATTTGAATCCCTCGTAGGCCACGCCGATTTCGTCGTACTGGTCAACGCTCATGTCGTTTCTCTCCTCTTCGGCCGTTCGGTGCGGCCGCCAGGTTCGGCCGTCAGGCGGAGAGCCCGTCGGGTGATGCTGCGGTGGCCGGGCGGGTGCGGAGTGCGATCAGCATGCCGATCAGGGAGAGCACGACGATTGCGGCTCCCACGTAGGCGAGGGTGGTGACCTCGGTGCCGGAGCCGAGCAGCCGGGATCCGGTCCAGGAGCCGGCGGCGTTGCCGAGGTTGAACGCCGAGGTGTTGGCGGCGAGGACCAGGGTGGAGCCGCCGCCTGCGGCGCCCAGCGCCCATGCCTGCAGGGGAGGTACGAGGGCTCCGGAAGCCAGGCCGATCAGGAGTACCGCGGCGATGGTGGGTACCGGCCGGCCGGCGCCGACGCCGATGAGGAGCAGCATCGCGGCGAGCAGGGCCAGCATGGCGGCGAGTGTGCCGCGCAGGGATTTGTCGGCGAACCGTCCGCCGAGTGCGTTGCCGATGAAGCCGCCCATGCCGAAGACGAACAGCATGCCGGCGGATACTCCGGCGCTGAAGCCGGTGACGTGGCGCAGCAGAGGGGTGATGTAGCTGTAGAGCAGGAACCAGCCGGTCTGTGAGACGACGGTGATGCCCATTGCCCACAGGACCTGGGATGTGCCGAGCGCGCCGATTTCGGCGCGCAGTAAGACTTTCTGTCCGCCGCCCAGTCCGCCGGGGATGAGGAAGCCGATGGCGACGACGCCGACGACGGCGGCGCCCGCCACTGTCCAGAAGGTGGCTCGCCAGCCCCATTGTTCACCGATGACGGTGCCGAGGGGACCGCCGAGCACGGTTGCCAGTCCCAGGCCGCCGGCGACCCAGGCGATGGCGGATGCCTGGCGGCCGGGGGGCGAGAGCCGGATTGCCAGCAGGATGCTGACGGCGGCGAAGGTGCTGTGGGTGAGTGCGCCGATGGTGCGGGCCGCCATCAGCGTGTCGAAGGTGGGGGCGAGGGCGCCGAGGACGTTGGCGAGCGCGAAGGCCACGAGGAGGGCGAGGGCCAGTTTTTTGGGCGCCATGCGGGCGGTCAGGACGGTGACGACGGGGCCGCCGATGGCAACGGCGAATGCGTAGACGCTCAGCAGCTGGCCGGCGGTCGCCACCGTTACGTGCATGTCGCTGGAGACGTCGAGGAGCAGTCCGATCAGCGCGAACTCTGCGGAGCAGAGGGCGAAGACGGAGAGCGACAGGGCCACCAGCGGCACCACGGAGAAGCGCTCGACTACCGGATCGGCAGCCGTGACGGGTGCCGCGGGCACCGCCGGATCACTGGGCTCGCCTCCAGGCGCCAGTGCCGTGGACTGCGGATTCGATGAGGCGGACAAGGGTGTGACCTCCTAGCCGTTCGACCGGGTGCGTTCGCTTGCGTCGACCGCTCCTCCCGGGATGCATATGTCGATGCGACCTATATCGCTCTCGCTGTATGTCGTATCGACCTATTGCGAGTTTAGCCGTATGCTGGTGAGCCATGTCAAGCACACTTGATCTGGCCGTTCTCGGCTTCCTCCACGAGGAGCCCCTGCACGGATACGAACTGCGCGTCCGGCTCGCCCGGCTGACCGGACACGTGCGCGCCGTCAGCCAGGGCACGCTCTACCCGGCCATCAAGCGGATGGAAAAGGCCGGCCTGCTCAAGCGAACGCCCGAACAGGGCTCGGCCGCCGCGCCCCGCCAAGTGCTGACCCTGACCGACCACGGCGAGGAGACGCTGCGCACGTTGTTGCGCAAGCCCGACGAACCGTTCATCACCGACGAGAACCGGTGGTTCGTGCTGCTCGCCTTCCTGCGCCATCTGCCGGACCCGGCAGCACAGGCCGAGGTGCTGCAGCGGCGGCTGGACTTCCTCAGCGAGCCCAGCAGCTACTTCTACGACGGCGACCGGCCGCTCAGCGCCCAAGAGGTCGACGACCCGTTCCGCAAGGGGGTCCTGGCCATCGCCCGGGCCACCTCTCGCGCGGAACTCACCTGGCTCCGGGAGACGTTGCAGCAGCTGACCAGCGCGGCCTCGGAGGCTTCCAGCCGCTGACGGTTTCGAACAGGCCCTCCGCACTACGGATGGGAACCAGCGAACGGCTCTCCTCGGCACTCATGAACCCGTAGTTGGCGGTCTTGAGTGCCAGGGAGACCAACCGGTTCCAGTACCCCTCCGTATCGAGGAGCATGAGCGGCTTTTGGTGGTGGCCGAGCACCAGGCCCGCCCAGACCTCGAAGAGTTCCTCCAGGGTGCCGACGCCGCCGGGAAGGGCGACGAAACAGTCCCCGAGCTCTTCCATCAAGGCCTTGCGCTCCTGCATGGAATCGACCACCCGGAGCTCGGTGAGCGAGGTGTGCGCGACCTCCGCGTCGACCAGGGACTGCGGGATGACACCGGTCACCTTGCCGCCGTTGGCCAGCGCGGCGTCGGCGATCACACCCATCAGGCCTACGCTGCCACCGCCGTAGACAATCTCGCAGCCCCGCTGGGCCAGCCGGGCCGCGAACCGGCCGGCCTCCTCGGCGAACACAGGCCGGTTACCCGACGAGGACCCGGCATAGATGGTGACGCGCATTTGGACCTCCTGTTGAGGGGATACCGCCGCGACCGGAGGCGGACCGGTCCCAGTGGCCGAAGACCGGGACCCGCGGTTACGGGCTGACCCGCCCGAACTTCTCGAACGCGGCATGGGTGTGCGGCATCAGACGCGCGAACTCGATCTCCATGCCCTCCGCGACCAGCTCGATCTCCCTCTGGGGCGAGGACGGGTACGCGGCGTCGGGCCGGTTGGTGCGCAGCCCCAGGAAGTGCATCAGGGCCCGCGCGTTGCAGGTCGCGTACACGGAGGAGTACGTCGCCACGGGCAGCACCATGCGGGCGATCTCCCGGGCGATGCCGCTCTCCAGCATCCGGCTGTACTCGCGGAACGCCGCCCCGTACACCGACCGGGCGGAGGTCACGACGTCCTCCAGGTCGCCGGGGGCTCCCGGCACGTAGTTGTAGTGGCCCGGCTTGCCTTCCTGCCGCAGCAGCCGGTCGCTGTCCGGGACGTAGAACACCGGGTCCATCTCCCGGTAGCGCGCGCTCTCCTCGTTGAACGACCAGGTGCGGTGGCGCATGAGGTGGCGCACGGTGAAGATCGGCGCGTTGATGAGGAAGGTCATGTAGTTGTGTTCGAAGGGGCTTCCGTGCCGGCTGCGCATCAGGTAGTTGATGAGCCCCGCGGCGTACGTGTCGCCGCGCTCCTCCTGATGGGCCCGCTCACCCGCGGTGGACACCCGGGCCGCCCGTACGACACCGATGTCGTCGGCCCGGTGGTCGACCAGCTCGACCGTGATGCTGCTGCGCAGTTCGATGTCGGTGCCGGGGCCGGAGTCGAAGGCCGGGGTGGTGACCAAGGGGGTTTCGGTCATGGACGTCATAATGGTCCGCCTGTTTCTGTCAAGGAGCCGAGAGCTCCGGTTCGAGTGAGGGGCGCTCGTCGCGTCCGGGGCGCAAAGTGAGGTCCGGCGACTGGCAGGCCAGCGCGGCGGCAAGCAGGACAGCGAGGGAGGAGAGGACCGCGCCGGCCCCGGTGCCGGCGTCCCCGGGGAAGAGTGCGTCGACGGCCAGCGCGCCCAGGGTCTGCCCGGCCACCATGGCCAGTCCCATCACCAGCACGCCGATGCGGCGTACCAGAAGGACCGAGGCGAGGACGAAGAGCAGGCCCAGCAGTCCGCCGGAGTAGAGCAGGGGATCGTCCGGCCAGTGGTGCGGGAGGCCGTTGCGGGCCAGGTCGATGCACAGCGCGATGCCGAGCACGACGGCGGCGAGCAGGAAGTTCAGGGTGACGGACGGGTAGGGGGTGCGGGCCGACACGTTGAGCCGGCCGTTGACCGCCATCTGCCAGGACAGGCCCACACCGGCCAGGAACGGCAGCACGGCGAGCCACCCTGCCGTCGTGCCGAACGATCCGAGCAGCGGCACGGCCACCGCCACCAGCGCCAGTGCCGCGCCGGCCAGCCGCCGGGGGGTGACCCGGCAGGCGCCGCCCGGCCCGAGCCCGAAGTGGTCGACCCACAGCCCGCTCAGCGTCTGCCCGCCGACCAGGGCCACCGTGTAGGCCGCGGTGCCCAGGACCGCGGTGCTGACCCCTTGGGAGAGGACGACGACTCCGCCGACCAGGCCGCCGAGGAAGTGGTACGGCCGCAGTCGGCCGACGGCACCGGCCGGCCGGCGTACGGCATCGGCCAGGCGCCGCACCCCGCCCCGGAATACGGGCAGCAGCGGACAGACGATCAGCAGGAGCGCCAGACCCGCCGCATCGGACAAGGTGGCGGCTGCCACCCCGTCGTGCACGCGCCCACCCAGCCTGCCGTTCACCCATGCCTGGACGGAGAGCACCGCACCGGCCGCGACCGAGAGGACGATCGCCGGCACCCGGGCTCTCCCCGGCCGGCGGGCGGCCGGGGAGGGCGGTGGCGTCCTCATATTCCGTAGGCGGCGCCGAGCTTGCCGACCAGGTACGCACCCGACGTGGTCGAAGCGTGCCGCGGGGGGTTGTCCGGACCACTGCAGGTGGGGATGCACTCGATGGGAGCCGTGTAGTTGGGCTGGAGGAAGAACGGGATGGAGTACCGCTCGCGGTGGGCGACCTCGCGCGGCGGATTGACGACCCGGTGCACCGTGCTGACCCAGCGGTCGTTGGTCCACACGGCCATCAGATCACCGATGTTGACGACGAAGGTCCCCTCGACGGCGGGTACGTCGACCCAGGCGCCGGACTTGTCGCGTACCTGCAGGCCGCCGGGCGCGCCGTCCTGGTAGAGGACGGTCAGCAGCCCCCAGTCGCTGTGCACCCCCTTGCGGAGCTGGCCGGGCTGCGGCGGATTCTCCTGCCCGGGGTAGTAGTTGGCGGTCATGTTCGAGATGTGGTGGTCGATCTTGTCCTCGAACCAGTTCTCGTGGAGTCCCAGGGCGAGCGCCATCAGCCGGGCCAGCTCCCCTGCCAGCTGCTCCATCTCGCGGTAGTACGCGAGGTAGGCCGCGCGGAATCCGTCGAGCACCGGCCATTTGTTGAGGGTGACGAGCCCGCGCCGGGCATCGTCGGGGATGCCGGTGGCGCCCACGTCGCCGAGCCTGTTGTACGTGTACGTCTCGGACAGGTCGGCCAGCTTCCTGGCCTGCTCCGCGTCCACCCCGTCGTTCGCGGCGCCGAGGTTCCCCTCGACACCGAAGCCGCGCATCAGCGGGTCGGCCGGGTCGGCGAGCAACTGGCGCTTGGTCTGCGCGGGGAGGGCGAAGAACTGCTTGGTCGCCTCGTAGACGCCCTGGATGCGTGACTCGGGCACTCCGTGGCCGGTGATGGCCATGAAGCCGCTGGTCTCGCAGACCTCCCCGATGGCGCGGGCGACCTGCAGACGGCGGAAGGGGTCGCCCTTCCGGGCCGAGGAGATGTCGATGACGGGCACATAGCCGTGCGCGAGGGTGACCGGAGCGTCGCCCGTCGCCGGGGCGCCGGACCGGCCAGCGGCCGGCGTTTCAGTGATCATGTGTCAACTCCCTTGTGCAGTGACGTTTTCGGGGGCTTGGACGATCGCCGACACCCAGGTGAGACCGGCACCCGCCCCGATCAGCAGCGCCATCTCGCCGGGCGCCAGAATCCGGCTTTCGTGCAGGTCGTTGAGGTCCGCGCCCCAGTCACCGCAGCCCAGATGTCCGGTGAGGTCGTCGAAGCGCAGATACTCCACGTCCAGCAGGTCCTGCAGCGCGGGCATATAGAGAGTTGCCACTCCGCCGGCGCCGATGCGCGGCAGGACCACATACCGCAGCCGGGGGTCGTGTGCCTCGATCCCGGCGTCGTCGAGGGTCGCCTTGACCAGGCTGGTGAGGTGGTCGTAGGCGACGCTGCCGAGCAGCTCCGCGCCCTTGCGGGCGGAGTCGAGAACGCTGAAGGGCAGCTCGACCTGCATGGGCATGTCGGCGAACGGCCGGTCGCCGCGCACCAGGACCTCCAGCTCCGGAGCCACGTATGTGTTGACCGCGAGCAGCGAGAACGCGGCGCCCGGCTCGTCGGAGCGGTCCAGCAGGATGGCGGTGCCGGAGTCTCCGAGCGGCATGGACGGCTGGAAGTTCCAGCGGTCGATGCCCGGCAGCACGAACCGGTCGGAGCTGGAGACCAGGGCCTTGCGGCTGGCGGGATCGGCGGTGAGCCGGAGGGCGGCGTCCTGGAGGGCCAGCCCGCCGCCGTCGCAGCCCTGGTGGAGGGCGAGCGGCAGGCAGTTCGTCGCGCCGAGCAGCTTCGCGATGTAGTGCGGGGGCGACCACATGTCATGCCCCTGGTGGTAGATCCAGGTGTGGATCAGGACGTCGAGCTCGCTGCCGTCCCATAGGGCTCGGTCCAGTGCGATCCGGGCCGCCCGTACAGCCATGTCCGGTGCGGAGATGTCGGACGCCACCGGGAGCGCCGTGATGCCCATGCGCTGGGCCACTTCCGGGATGAGCCGTCCCTCGGCCACTGCCTGGGCGGTGGTGTCGAGAGCCGGTGGCGTCCAGGCCCCCACCGCTCGTATCTGCACGTCGGTTCCGAATCTCATACCGCTTCCCTCCGGGAACGGGCCGAACGGGCCGTTGACAAGCCATGCAAGCAGCCCCCTCGTGACATGTCAATACTGTCATTGACATGTGCGAGGGTTCGTCAAGTCAAAGCAATAGTTGTCATGTCGACGCGTTGCGACGTCCGGCGGCGACGCAGCACAGCGCCATCAGGCCGACGGCTGCCATGACCGCCCAGGCCCCGCCTTCGAGCTGCTCGTAGAGCCGCCCGAAGGCGAAGGGGCCGACGGCGGCCCCCAGCGAGACACCCATCTGCGTCATGGCGGTGGCGTGCTTCTCGTGGCCGGGATACGAGGCTCCCGCCACGTGGTGCAGCAGCCCGGCCCAGCCCCAGCCGCCCGTATAGGTGAGAACGGCGCCGACGACGCCGCTGACGGCGCCTCCCCCGGCCAGCAGCAGGGCGCCGCCCGCACCGGTCGCGAACATGACGCCCAGCAGCCGCCACGTCCACCTGCCCGCCCGGTCCGTCGCCCAGCCCGCGCCGATCCGCACCAGCACCGAAAGCCCCGCGGCACCTGCCGCGAGAAAGCCGGCCGTGCCGAGCGGGAAGCCGTCCCCCTGCAGGGTCAGGATGAGGAACCCACCCAGGCTGTTGCCGATCACCGCGCCCAGCAGCCCGGCGGCCGCGAGCGCCACCAGCCGCCGGTCCCAGGGCAGCCCGCCCTCCGTGCCGGACAGCTCCAGCAGGGACCCGCGCCGGGCCCGCGTCAGCAGCACCGCCGCGTACCCGGCGCACACCACCGCGCCGCCCGCGAAGACCGCCCACCAACCCAGCGGCACCGCGCACAACGGGACGGCGACACTGCACAGCAGGGTCGCGGCCGGCACGGCCGCCTGTTTGAGGCCGAACGCCGTGCCGTGCCGCCGCGGCGGACACCGGCGCATCAGCAGGAAGTTGGTGTACGGCTGGCTGAACCCGTAGACGCACCCGCCGAGCGCCGATCCCGCCCACAGGCCCGGGCCCGGCACGGCGGCGCCCGCTCCGAGTGCGGCGGCGGTGACGAGCAGCGCCACGGCGACGACGCTCTCGGCGGGCACCGGCATCCTGATCCGGCGGCTGGTGTACGCGCCGAGCAGCGACCCGAGCCAGTAGACGGCCAGCACCGCGCCGATCCGGCCGGTGCCCCAGCCCAGTTGGCGGCAGATCAGGCTGCTCGCGGCCCCGGGCAGGAAAACGGGCATCGAGGTCAGCGTGGTCACGGCGGCGACGTGCCAGGCGGCGCCCAGCCCGCGGCCGGACCGCCCGCCCGCCCCGAGAGCCGCCTGCGGGGCGGGGGTCCCGGCGGGCGCGGCGAACGGGCGCTGTGCCGGTCGCACGGAGGACAGCGAAGGGAGCGTCCGGGACGGTGCCTTGCTCATGCCGTGCTGCCCTCCCGGGTGCGCCCCGGCTGCCGGCGCCGCGCCGCACCCAGACCGAGCAGCGCGCTCGCGATGGCGTCCGAGTCCTCAAGGGTGACCGAGCCCACGCACGGCCGGATCCCCGCGGCGGTCACCCAGTGGACGCCTTCGGTCGGCACCCCCAGCACGAATCTGCGCGGGTGCGCCCGGCCCCCGGCCGTGACCAGTCGCCCCGGTCGCCCGGTCACGGCCAGCGCGCCGGTGTTGTACGCCGGGCCGTCCGCTTCCGGGACGGTGAAGGACGTGGCCTGCCCGTGTGCCAGCAGGTCCCGCAGCAGCGGGTCCGCGGTACGGCGGACGTCGGTCCCGGGGAGCCGCGCCTCGATCAGGGCCCCGGCCAGCACCGGCTCTCCCGGCACCACCGACGACCGGGCGAGGAAGCCCCGCCCGGCCGCGTCCGGCGTGACCTCCAGCCGCGGGCCGACCAGCCGCAGCACCCCCGCTTCCATCAGCGCAACGGCCTCCTCGGTACGCCGGCCGGGCGGCCCGATGGAGAGAAAGGCGTTCAACGGGGTGTACCAGCCGCGCAGTTCGTCGCGGTAGGAACGGCCGGTGATGCCGGCGTGGTCGACGATCTGCCGGACCGCGTTGCGCAGATCGCGCAGTACGTCCACCGCGGCCTTCACCGGGTCGCAGACATTGCCCCCGCGGGCCCGATCGGCGTCCCGCCGCAGATACTCCTGTGCCCACAGCCCGTACGCGTCGGGGCCGTCGAAGGCCAGATCGCGGTACGGCTCCGCGATCCGCTGCCAGTCCCATCGGGCCCGGACCCCGATCCCGTGCGCGTCGAGCAGCGCGTCCTCGGCGGCGCCGCCCCGCTCGGTCGCCGGAAACCGGCGCCGGAACCCCCGCACGTCGGCGGCGGAGAGGCCCCGCTTGCCCAGCAGGGCGCAGTAGTAGACGGTTTCCACTTCCTTGGCGACGAGGGGCCAGACATCCCGCCGGAAGGTGACGTCACCGTGCTCGGCCGCCCGCCGCCGCAGGCGCCGTATCACCGCCGGTGTCAGCAGCAGCGGTTCGTGCATGCCGTGCGCGCCCTTTTCGTTCTCGCCGCGCGCGTGGTACGGGACACCGCGCCGCGAGCCCGCGTGGAGCACCGGTTCCCGGCCGGAGGGGCGGTAGCGGAGCCTGCCGTGCGGTCCGGTCACGAAGGAGCCGCCGCGTCCCGCGGTGAACAGGGCCATGTAGTCGAAGAAGTTGAGGCCCAGGCCGCGCAGCAGCACCGGGGTGCCGGGGGCGATCTGGGACAGGTCGACGTCGGCCGGGTTGGCCGGGCCCACGTACCGCAGGCCGTTGCTCTCGGCGTAGAGCCCGAGTTCGGTCTCCGCCTCCGTCGGGGCCATCGGCACATGCCCCTGGGCCAGTACCACCGCGTCCAGGCCGGTCAGGACCGTCCCGCCGGCCAGTTCGAGCCCCTGCCCCGCCGCGTCCTCGAAGAGGCGCACGGCGCGGTCCTGGTGGATCCGCACCGTCATGCCGTCCGGCACCCGGCCGACGATGTACTGCAGCGCCCAGCGCAGATACCTGCCGTACAGGGCCCGGGGAGCGTAGTCGTCGGGTCTGAGCGCGCCGGTGCGTGCCTGCGGCGACGAGCGCGCCCATTCGTAGAGGCTCGGGCCGCGCAGCACCGGGACGTCGCGTCCCACGGTGCTGTCGGCGAAGGCCGTGACCTGTGAGGCGACGGTGTTCATCAGCAGGTGTGCGGACTGGTCCTCGCGCCAGACGGCGCCCGCACCTGCCGGATGGGCGTCGATCAGGTGGACCGTCACGCGCGCGTTGCGGTCTTCTCCCTTCGCGACCCTGGCCGAGAGCCGTTCCAGAACGGACAGACCCCGCGGGCCCGACCCGACGACTCCTATGTTCGTGCTCGTACTCACGCTGGCCTCCTGAACTGTGGGGGGGAGTGCCGGTGGAGCACCGAGAGCGGCACGCAGTCGCGTGGTCCGCCGCACGGCGACGAGTTGCTCAAGGACGGGACATGCACCGGGCAAGGGGCCTCGGTGGACGGCTGCCGCACCGCCGCACGACAGGGTGTCGCTGTGGGCGGGTCCATGGCGGGCTCGGTCGGGCCGTCGGTGCCGGAGCAGCGTGCAGTGCGCTCCTGAAAACCATGCGTCTCCCCCGTGCATCGCATTCCGAGCTCATAGTGCCCGACCCGGGAGAGAGACAGAAATAGCTCTTGAAGCGCACTTATAGCCCGTACGCATCAATCGAGCAGTACATGCCATAAGTCCTGGGACGACGCTCGCGGGCGGGCCGTTCACAGACGCCTGACGGCGGGCGAACGGGGGTGCGGCAGCGCGGAGTTGACGGAAAACGGGGGTATCCGCGGGCGGGCGAACGCGCGCCCGCGGCCAGGAGGAGGGGTGTGCGGTCAGGAGGACCTGAGGCCGTCGCGCTCCTCCTGGTGGGCCATCCCATCGGCCGGCAGCAACCCTGCCACGGCGGAGGCCCGCCGGTAGCAGATGAGGGCGGAGCGCACGTCGCCGTCGGACTCGTACAGTTCGGCGAGTTCGAGGTAGGCGCCGGCGCTCTGCCGGTCCGCACCGAGACCCGTCAGCTCGGCGGCCGCCTCCTCGAAGTGCTCGGCGGAGCCGTGCTCGCCGAGCGTCCACATGGCCCGTCCCAGGGCCAGCAGGGCGTGCGCCCGCAGACGACGCCAGGAGGGGCCGACGCGCTCGAGTGCCGACCGGGCGGCGTCCCGGGCGCGCGCCGCGTCGCCGGCCGCGAGAAGCAGTCCGGCGTGGGCGGTCTCGGCGGCGGCGATGTCCGCGGGCGAGCCCCACGCGCGCAGTTCACGCAGGGCCGGCTCCAGGCTGCGCGGCGAGCCGTCCCCGGGCAGCGAGCCGTGCCGCAGCAGCACCGCCGTGGCGGCGACGCGCAGCCGGGCGAGGGGGCAGCCGCCGTCACCACTGCGGCAGATGTCGACGGACCGCTGCGCGAGCGCGACGGCGTGCCCCATCCGGCCCGCAGCCCGGGCCGCGTCGGCGGCCGCGTCGTACGCCCGCGCCCAGTCGTCGCGGCCTGGCAGCCGGTCGGTGACGGCCACCGCCCACCCGAGGAGTTCGGCGGCCGCGGCGCCCTGGCCGACATCCCAGCGCAACTCCGCGACCAGCGCGGCCAGTTCGAGCCCGGCCGGCGTTTCGGCCAGGCCCAGGCTCTCGGCGGAGCGCAGCGCCTCCTCGGCCAGCCGCGCGGCCTCGGGCAGGTCACCGCTCTCCCGGCGGCACCGCAGGAGGCCGAGCACGACCTCGATCCGGCCGACGCAGTCGTCCTGCTGGGTGCCGAAGGCGTCGAGCCACTCCTGACGGAGCCGGGCGGCCTCGGCGAGCTGACCCAGTGCCTCCAGGGCTTCGGCGCGACCGAGCAGGGCCTCCGCCAGGAGCGCGGGGGCGGCCGAGCCGTCGCCGCTCAGCGCGGTGAACCGGTCGAGCGCGGCCTGCGGGTCACCGGTCAGCAGGGCGAGCCGGGCGCGGTGCAACAGCAGGGAGGTCTCCATGGACGCGTCCAGCGGCGGCTGCGGGACGGTGACCCCGGTGTCGCCGACGAGCTCGACGGCCGAGATGCCGAGCCGGGCGGCGAGCTTGACGAGGACCTCGTCCGTGGGCGGGCGTTTGCCGCTCTCCAGGAGGCTGATGTGGCTGGCGGACAGCGTGGTGCCACCCAGCTCGGCCTGACTCAGTGCCTTCTGTCGGCGGAGCGCACGCAGCCGACGGCCAAAGGACAGCTGGTCCATTGGCCCTCCTTTTCTTGCTGGTCACAAAACAGCATCCGGGTTGTCATACGCTATCCCCGTTGTGAAGCCGCCATCATGCTATCGCGTGGCCTGGTGTCATGACAGGAGAGCCGGTCGCTCCTCACCGCTTGTCACTGATCGTCGGGGCATGTGTCATATACGGTCTATGACTTCGCCGTCGCGGCGTGTGCCGGCCGCGCTGGTGGCGATGAAATGCGCGGCGGCGCGCAGCACCCGGTCGCCGAGTTCCGGCGGGCCGACGGTGACCTGCACCCCTTCACCGGGCCGCAGCCGTACATCGGCTCCCGCGCCCCGGCAGGCCAGCGCGAAGCGGGTGCTGTCCGCCCCCAGCGGCATCCAGAGCTGGTGCGTCTGGCTCGGCGGCACCTGGAAGCCGAGCAGCCGCAGCTCCTCGCGCAGCCTGTCGCGCTCGCGCACGATGGCGTCCGTCCGTGCCCGCACCTGCGAGGGCGTGCGCAGTGAGGCCAGGGCCACGAGCTGGGCGACCATGCCCACGTCGTGCGGGAGTATCTGACGCTGGATCAGTTCGGCGGTGCCGGGAACGCAGGCGGCGTAGGCCACACGCAGGCCGTCGAGTCCGTGGACCACCGAGAGGCTCCGGAGCACCACGAGGCGCGGATGACGGGCGAGCAGTCCGGTGCCGGGCGTGAAGTCGGGGTCGCGGACGAACTCCCAGTGCGCCTCGTCCAGGACGACAGTCGTCTCCGGGGAGACCCTGTCGAGGAAGCGACCCAGCTCCGCGCCCGGCAGGAGCACTCCGGTGGGGTCCTGCGGGTTGGTGAGGAAGACGACGCCGCGGCCGCCGTTGCCCTGGTGGAGCAGGGCGTCGAGGTCCTGGCAGCCGTCGGGGGTCAGCGGAACGCGGGAGCAGTGGGCGGCCGGCAGCCGGCGCGCGAGGTCCTCGTACGCATCGAAGCCGCCGTGCGGGACGACGAGTTCGACCGGTCGGCCGGGCGCGTCGGCCATCAGGCTCCGCAGCAGGGCGAACGCCAGGCTGAGGCCGTCCGCGCCCAGCACGATGCTGTCCTCGCTCACCCCGACGCGCAGTGCGATCTCCGCGACGAGTTCGACGCAGAGCGGGCCGCGGCAGCGGTCGGGCGCGTCAAGGGCTTGCCGGGCCGCCTGGAGGGCGCTGGGGAGCGGGGCATACGGATTTACCTCGGAAGTCCCCTCGAAGAAGCGGGCGTTGGTCTGCCGCACCGAGTTCCCCTTTCCCCCTGTAGCGGTCCACTGTCGTGGCTCGGTGTCCGCACTCGCCGGACGTCTCGGATGCTAGGCAGAGCGGCGCGGGGAACGGAAATATCAACCGCACCGCATTCATTCCTGGGGTGAATGGATCGGACGTCGTCGCGCCGGCGTCCCGGCCGCCTCCCGCCACCTTTATTTATGTCCCGTACGTATGAATAGCCACGGACAGTTATTTCCCTGGCCCCCTGCCCGATGGCTAGCTTGTATCCGCCCGCCCAATGCCGATTCGCAATTTTCGGGTGCGTACGGAAGCCCTCGGCTTCCGTTGCTCGCGTACGAGCGGAGCTTTTTCCAGAGAGGAATGTCTGACTTGGCGGAAAAAGCACACGACGAGGGGGCCGAGGGGTCTTCCCAGGGTAAAGATTCGACGATGCCAGGTACGGTCCTGCCATCCTTATGTAATCTCCTCGACATGGGGATAGAGCTGCACCACCTGCGGGGATTCTTGCTACTTGCCGAGGAACGCCACTTCACGCGGGCGGCCGAAAAGCTGTGTCTCTCCCAGCCCAGTCTCAGCCGTAATATCCGGCGGCTGGAGGAACAGATGGGCGTGCGGCTTCTGACCCGCACCACGCGGCATGTGGATCTCACGCCGGCCGGGACCCGGCTTTATGAACAACTCGCGGCGATTCTGCCGCGCCTCGAAGAAGCCCTGCGTCCGGACCGGTCCGGAGAAGTGCTGCGGCTGGGGTTCACCTGGGGCTTTCCGGCGCAGTGGGCGCATGCGGCCATGGGGGCCTTCTACCGGGAGACCGCGGTCCGTGTCGATCCCGTCCGCAGGGACGAGGCGCTGGCCGGTCTGGACCACGGGGACGCCGATGTGGCCATCGTGCGCGGACCGGTCACCGCGAACGGTGTACGTGTGGTCGTGCTCGGCGAGGAGCAGCGCATCGTGGCCGTCGCGGCAGATTCCCCGATCAGCACCAGGGACCATGTCACCTGGACCGATTTATCGGGGCTGCCGCTCGTGGTGAATTCGGTGAGCGGCACCACGCAACTCGACGAGTGGCCCGCCGACAACCGGCCGGTCGCCGCCGCCACCTGCACCAATTTCGACGAGTGGCTGGAGGCGGTGGCGGCGGGCCGGGGGGTGGGTGTGGTGCCCGAATCCATCGCGCATTCGCATATGCACCCCACGGTCGTCTTCGTCCCGCTCATCGGGGCGCCGCCCTCGCTGCTGCAGCTCGTCCTGCCCCGCCAGGGGGCGCATCCCCTGGCGGCCACCTTCGTCACCCTTGCGCAGAAGGCGGCCGCGGCGCATCTGAAGAGGCCGGAGGCGCCCGCCAAGCCGAAGCGGGGCGGGCGGCCGGGGACCGGCCCGGTGCAGCGGGACTGAGGGGCGCCGTACGGGACGGCGTTCCGGCCGTGCGGGACGGTCAGTTCACCGTGCCGGCGTGCTCCGGAGGTCCGGCGGCGGGCCGGTGGCTGCCGGCGAACTGTTCCTCGCGCCATTCCTCGTTGCCGGGCAGCCCGGCGGCTGCTTCCTCGCGCAGCAGCGCCCGCCGGATCTTCCCCGACTCGGTCTTCGGCAACGCGGTACGGAACTCCAGTCTGCGGACCCGTTTGTAGGGCGCGAGGTGGGCGCGGGCGTGCGCGAGGAGCTCACGGGCGGTGTCGGCGTCGGGCCGGTATCCGCGGGCGAGTTCGACGTAGGCCTTCGGGACCGCCAGCCGCAGCGGGTCGGGGCTCGGGACGACGGCCGCTTCGACGACGGCCGGGTGTTCCAGCAGCGCGCTCTCCAGCTCGAACGGGGAGATGCGGTAGTCCGACGCCTTGAAGACGTCGTCCGCGCGGCCCACGTAGGTGAACCAGCCCTCCGCGTCGCGTACGGCGATGTCACCGGTGTGGTAGAGCCCGTCGTCGCCGGGGATCACCGCCCGCCCCGAGCTGTCGGCGTATCCCGCCATCAGCCCGATTGGCCGCGCGGCCAGGTCCATGCATATCTCGCCCTCCGCAGAGGCGGCGGTCTGCCGTTCGCCGGTGACGGGGTCCACCAGGACGACCTGGTAGCCGGGCAGCTCGACGCCCATGGCGCCAGGCCTGCCCGGGTGGCCTGGCGGATGCCCGATCTGCGCCGTGGTCTCGGTCTGTCCGTAGCCGTCGCGCACGGTCACGCCCCAGGCCCGGCGGACCTGCTCCACGGTGTCGACGTCGATGGGTTCGCCCGCGCTGACCGCCTCACGCAGCGTCACCGGCCAGTGGCCGAGGTCCTCCTGGAGGAGCATGCGCCAGACGGTGGGCGGTGCGCAGAGGGTGGTGGCCCGCTGCTCGCTGAGGGTATCGAGCAGTCCGCGTGCGGTGAACCGCTGCTGGTTCACCGCGACGACGGTGGCCTGGGCGTTCCACGGCGCGAAGAGTGAACTCCAGGCGTGCTTGGCCCAGCCGGGCGAGGAGACGTTGAGGTGGACGTCCCCCGGGCGCAGTCCGAGCCAGTACATGGTCGACAGATGCCCCACCGGGTAGCTGGTGTGGGTGTGTTGAACGATCTTCGGCAGCGAGGTGGTTCCGGAGGTGAAGTAGAGCAGCATCGGGTCGTCGGGGTGGACGGCCGGCCGGGGCGCCACGAGGTTCTCGTCGGTGCGCAGTTCGGCGAACGGGGTCCACCCCAGGACGCCGCCGTCCAGGGCGATGCGGTTGCGCAGGGCGGGCAGTACCGGGAAGCGCCGCGCGTACACCGATTCCGCGATCACGTGCTGGACACCGGCGCGGTGCATCCGGTCGTGGAGGTCCTCGCGGCCCAGTTGCGTGCTCACCGGTACGACCACCGCGCCGATCTTGAACGCGGCCAGCATCGTCTCCCACAGCTCGGTGCGGTTGCCGGTCATCAGCAGCAGCCGGTCGCCCTGGCCGACACCGCGGGCGGCCAGGGCGCCGGCCAGCAGGGTCGAGCGGTCGGAGAGCTGGGCGTAGGACAGCTGGGAGACGAACCGGCTGCCGTCGGGGCCGAGAGCGACGACCCGCAGGGCGCAGGTGTGGTTGTCGTGGGCGATCACGTCGAACCAATCCCGAGCCCAGTTGAACTCCCCGGCCCGGTGTACTGCCGTGAGGTCGGGAGCCGGGTACGGTCCGCCCTCCGCGGCGCGGCGCAGGAGGGTGTCCCGCGCGGCGAGGAACGCCTCGTACGCGTCGCGGTTGCTGGTGAGGGCCGTGGGAGCGGGGGGTTGAGGGCGACTGCCCGCGTACCGCGTGAGGTTCATCCGATGCCTCCATGAGGGCTCCGCTCCCCCGTCGGGGCGGAAGCGCAAACGGCAACTTGACAAGCTCCTCCGATCCTTGACTACGCCTCATTTCTTGTCAATGACAATCTTGACATCCCTCCGGGTGCCTGCTTGCATGACGGCAGCCGACCGCTCACCGACGGAAGGGCCGAACCCTCAAATGGACACTCCGCAGCCGATCGGGATCGTGGGACTCGGCTCGTACGTCCCGCCCGATGTCGTCGACAACGCCCAGGTCGCTGCCTGGACCGGGGCCGAGCTCGACTGGATCGAGGCACGGACCGGGATACGCGAACGCCACTACGTCACCCCCGGCACCACCACGTCCCAGCTGGCGCACCATGCCGCCGCCGCCGCACTCAGCGGGGCCCCCCACCTCGCCGAGGACCTCGGTGTCCTCATCGTGGCGACCTCGACACCGGACCAGCCCCAGCCGTCCACCGCGGTCATCCTGCAGCAGGCGCTCGGGCTGACCAACGTCCCGGCCTTCGACGTCAACGCCGTGTGCAGCGGCTTCCTCTACGCGCTCGCGGTGGCCGAGTCACTGCTCAGCCACCGCATGCCGGGGCGGCACGGGCTGGTGGTGGGCGCGGACATCTACTCCTCGCTCATGGACCGGGCCAACCGCCGCACGGTCAGCCTGTTCGGCGACGGTGCCGGCGCAGTCCTGCTGGGTCCGGTCCCGCACGGCTACGGGCTGCGCGGTCTGGACCTCCAGGCCCACGGGGACTACCGCGATTTCGTCGAAGTCATCGCCGGAGGCACCCGGAAGCCGGCGGACGAGGCGGCCCGCGCGGCCGGCGAGCACCTCTTCCGTATGCAGGGCCGGCCGGTGCGCGACTACGCGCTGCGCACCCTGCCCAAGGTCATCGCGAACGCCCTCGACCAGGCCGGCCTCGATCTGCACGACGTGGACCGCTTCATCCTCCACCAGGCCAACACCCGCCTGGTGGAACAATGCGCCGCCGAACTGGGCGTGGACCCGGCACGCGTGCCGCTCACCGCCCCGGCCTTCGGCAACACCGCCGCCGCCTCCATCCCGCTCACCCTGGACAGCGAGCACCGGCGCCGGCCGTTCACCCGCGGCGAGCGCCTCGTACTCGCCGGTGTCGGGGGCGGAATGACGGCCGGTGCCGCAGTCCTGACCTGGTACTAGTCGCCCCGTCCACCACCACCCACCGCAGACAGGAAGGCCCCCGTTCATGCCATCCCGGCAGACCGGCGCGCGACGCCTGTACGAACTCAATGACCCCATGCCCAGCGAAGTGCGTGCCGGAGCGCGGAAGTTCGCCTCCGTGCAGGCTCTCAACGAGCTGGTCGGGGTACTTCCCTTCGCCGCCTGGCTCGGCCGGGCGCCGAGCCTGTCCCGCAAGCAGATGCTGATGGCCAAGATCCAGGACGAGGTCGGCCATGGGCACGTGGCGGCCCGGGTCGCCCAGGACCTGGGCGCGGGCTGGGAGTCGATACTCCTCGACTACGTCGAGGGCCGCGCCAAGGTGCACAACATCTTCCACTACGACTTCGAGAGCTGGGAGGAGTTCGGGCCCGGCCTGCTGCTGATGAACTCCGCCGCGATCGTGCAGTTCCAGTCGCTCATGCAGGGCGTGTACCTGCCGTACGCACGGGCCCTGCGCAAGATCGAACGCGAGGAGTCCTTCCACTACCAGCACGCGCTCGACATGACCCACGAGGTACTGCACAGCGGCGACCGCGGCCAGCGCCGCCGAGTCCAGGAGGCGTTCGAGGTATGGATGCGCCGAGTGCTGGCGTACTTCGGACCGCCGGACACCGAGTCGCTCCCCACCAACCCGATGCACGTCGCCGGGCTCAAGCCGCACGGCAACGACGAGCTGCGGCAGCGCTGGCTGACACGGATCATCCCGGTCTTCCGTGACCTCGGCATCCATGTGGACCCCGCGTTGGTCCGGGAGACCGCTCCCGGCGAGTGGGAGTTCGACATGCCCGACTGGGCCGAGGTCAAGCGAGTGATCTCAGGCGGCGGTCCGGCCTCCGAACAACGGCTGGCCTGGGTGCGCGGAGTCCTCGACCGCAACGCCGGCGACCTCGTGGGACAGAGGTGCGCCTGATGGACGGCTCCCCCGCGTCCGGCGAGCTCCGGGCGTTCGAGGTCTTCCTGCAGACCGGCAGCACCACGCCGCTCGGCCATGTCGGCTCACTGCTGGCCAAGAGCGGCCCCGAAGCCTGGCGGCTGGCCCGCGAGACATACGGGCGGCGCGACAACGCGGTCCGGCTGTGGGTGGTCGGGCGCGAGGAGGTGCACTCCGCCGCGTCGGACAGCCGGCGGCTGCTGGAAGGCAAGTCGCGCATGCCCTACCGGCTGCCGGCCTTCCCGCAGGAACGGCGCCGCCGCCGGGCCGGAGTACACCGCGACGCCCGCCCCGCGCCGGCGCCGGTGTCCGCTCCCGCCATGACCGCGGCGCTGCCTGCCGAACCCGCCGCGCACACCGGCGGGCTGTGGCCGGCCGTCATCGACGACCTCTTTCTGCACGCCCACCGGCTCGCCGGCCGCACCGTGGACTACACGGAGCTGGAGGAGGCCCTCGCGGTCGGCTCGATCGCCCAGGAGGACCTGGCACACGCCCGTACCCTCCTGGGACTCATCGGCTACGACGACGCGGCCGCGGACGCCCACTTCTTCGACCGTCCCGCACAGCTGTGGCAGCCCACCGCACTGACCGCGAGCGCCCGCGACGGCCGCGCGTGGTCCGTTGCGCGCGGACTCATCGTCTCCGCCGGCGTCACCGCGCTGGTCAGCTGCGCCTGCGACGCTCTCGACGACACCCCCGTCGGCCACGCCACCCGTACGGCGCTGGAGGCGGTGGCCGACGAACAGCGGCTCCACCTGGAGCACTGGGCCACCCGCGCCGCTCGGTACGCCGGGCGTGCACGGACCGGTGAACCGGCCGCCGTCCTGGCCACCGCGGTCCAGGACGCCGGGGACTTCTTCGGCACACCCGCACTCACCGTGCTCACGGAAGCGGGCACGGAGCCGGCCGCCGACGGCACAGCGCTGCCGGCGATCCCGGCCGACGTGCTCACCGAACGGTTCCACCGCCTCCTGCACAGCGCCGAACTGCCGCCCTCGTTCCTGCCCGGGCTGCCGCAGCAACCGTCCGGCCGGGTCACCGGAGAGGCCTTCCCCGACCTCGCGGACGTACTGGGCGAACTGCGGACCGTACGGGCCCAATACCCGCAGGGAGCCTTCCAGTGACCGCGCCGCAGGAGACGTCCGCCGACAGCGCGGAGCGCCATGTCAGGGCCGCCGTGTCCGCGGTCCGCGACCCCGAGATCGATGTGACGCTGGCCGACCTGGGGGTACTCCGCTCGCTGACGGTGCGGGACGGGTCCGTCGCCGTGGTGCTCGCGCCGACCCGGACGGCCTGCCCGGGTCGGCGCACGATGGAGCGCGAGGTGCGCTCCGCCGTCGCGGCGGTGCTGCCGTCCGCGGCCGTGGACATCGTGTGGCAGCCGGGCGGCTGGCGCCCGGAACACGTGTCGGCCAACGGCCTGCGGGTGCTGCGCGAGTGCGGCTACGGCATCGCCGGCCGGAGCCGGCCGGCCCCCGAGGCCACCTTCCAGATCCGCCGCTGCCCGTACTGCGGATCGGGCGTGATCGAGAGCCTCGGGCGATTCGGCGGCAGCGTGTGCAAAACGCCGTTCCAGTGCCGCAGCTGCGGATCGGCGTTCGACGAATTGGGGTCGGCCCGTGACATCAAGTGAGGTGAGCCAGATGAGGCTTGACGGCAAGGTCGCGGTCGTGACCGGCGGCACCAAGGGGCTGGGGCGGTCGATCGCCGAACGGTTCCTGCGCGAGGGCGCGTCGGTGGTGTGCGCCGCACGGAACCCGCACGACATCGACACCCTCCTGGAGACGTCGCAGGGCCGGGCCCGGTACTGCTACGTCGACGTGACCGACGAGGACTCGCTCCACAAGCTGATGCGGGACTCGTCGGACACCTTCGGACGGATCGACATCCTGGTCGCCAACGCGGGCATCAGCAAGGACGGGAAGGTCGGCCGGCTCGACCCCGCCGCCTGGCAGTCGATGGTGGCCACCAACCTCAACGGCGTCTTCCTGTCCACCCACGCCGTGCTGCCCTACATGGAGGCCCAGGGCGCGGGCCGGATCATCAACGTCTCGTCCAGCATGGCCACCCGGGTGGCCATCGGGGCCGCGGGCTACTGCTCCACCAAGGCCGCCGTGGAGATGTTCACCCGCGTCTCGGCGATGGAGCTGGCCTCGAAAGGCATCCTGGTCAACTCCCTGGCGCCGGGCATCGTCGACGAGGGCATGGGCCGCAGCCTCACCGCCAACGACAAGGTCTGGGCGGCCTACCAGCGCCGGTTCGCCTCGCGCCGGCCCGGCCGCGCCGAGGAAGTGGCGGACGCCGCCGTCTTCCTGGCGTCGGCGGAATCCAGCTACGTGAACGGCCACGTACTCGAGGTCAACGGAGGTCTGTTGTGGGCGTAGCGCAGTCGACGGAGCAGCACACCGGCCGCGGCAGGACGGCACCGGACACGGGAACGGGACGCCGCCCCGCGGTCCGGCTCGACGTGGCCGACGGCGTCGGCCGTATCCTGCTCGACCGTCCGCCGGTGAACGCGCTGGACCGGGACGCCCAGGCCGACCTGGAGCGGGTCGCGGCGCAGGCTGCCGCCCGCCGGGACGTGCGGGCCGTCGTACTCATCGGCGGGCGGCGGATGTTCTCGGCGGGTGGCGACATCAAAGAGATGGCGGCCATGAGCTACCCGGACATGATCCATCACTCGGCCCGGCTCCAGGCGGCCTTCACCGCCGTCGCGGACATCCCGCAGCCGGTGGTGGCGGCCGTCACCGGGTCCGCCCTCGGCGGCGGTTGCGAGCTGGCTCTCACCGCCGACATCCGCATCTGCGGCGAGAGCAGCCTGCTGGGGCTGCCGGAGATCAAGCTGGGCGTCATCCCCGGCGCGGGCGGCACCCAGCGGCTGCCACGGCTGGTGGGGCTGGGCCGCGCCAAGGAGATGATCCTTTCGGGCCGCGCCGTCGACAGCGCGGAGGCCCTGCGGATCGGGCTGGTGGACCGGGTGGTGCCGGATGACCGGGTGGTCGACGAGGCGATGGCGACGGCCCGCGCCTTCGCCGTGGGGCCGGGGTTCGCCCTGCGGGCCGCCAAATCCGCCGTCGACCGCGGCACCCGGACGGACCTGACAGCGGGCCTGGAGATCGAACGTGCCCTGTTCGCCGGGCTGTTCGCGACGTCGGACCGGACGACGGGGATGAGGGCGTTCGTCGAGCGGGGGCCCGGGCGGGCGGAGTTCGACGACGGCGGCACGGCGGCATGAGCGACGCGAGGCGCGGGCGGGCCGTGGCGGAAGCGCCGGTGGCGGCCGGCACGGCCCTGCCCGGCCCCGGGGGACCGCCGGCGAGCGGGCAGCGGTCGTTCTCCTTCGAGTTCTTCCCGCCCAGAACCGAGGCCGGGATGCGGACACTGTGGCGGACCATCCGCCGCGTCGAGGCCGCCTCCCCCGCCTTCGTGTCCGTCACCTACGGAGCCGGCGGCTCCTCGCGCCACCGCACCGTCGAGGTGACCCACCGGATCGCGGCCGAGACCACGCTGCGTCCGGTCGCCCACCTCACCGCCATCGGGCACTCCGTCGCCGAACTACGCCACATCATCGGCCAGTACGCCGACGCCGGTGTCCGTGACGTGCTCGCGCTGCGCGGCGACCCGCCCGGCGACCCGCGCGGCCGGTGGACGCCCCACCCGGACGGCTTCCGGTACACCTACCAGCTGGTGGAACTCATCCGCTCCATGGGGGCGTTCAGCGTCGGTGTGGCCGCCTTCCCCGAACGCCACCCCCGTTCGCCGGACTGGGCGAGCGACATCCGCCACTTCGTCGCCAAGTGCCGGGCCGGCGCCGACTACGCCATCACGCAGATGTTCTTCCGCGTCGAGGACTACCTGCGGCTGCGCGACCGGGCCGCCGCGGCGGGCTGCACCATCCCGATCATCCCCGAGATCATGCCGGCCACCGACGTCCGGCAGATTCGCCGCTTCGCCGAACTCAGCAACGCCGGCTTTCCCCGGGACCTGGCCCAGCGGCTCGAAGCGGCCCGCGACGACCCGGCCGCCGGGCGGCGGATCGGCATCGACCACGCCACCGCCATGGGCCGGCGGCTGCTCGCGGAAGGGGCTCCGGGCCTGCACTACATCACCCTCAACCACACCACCGCGGCGCTGGAGATCCACCGCAACCTCCAGGCGGCGCCGGAGGGCGCCGCGGGCGGGCGCCGACAGCCATAGGAGCGTGCGCTGTCATACGCCTCGCCGTCCTTCCCGGGGAGGCGCGACCGGCTCCGGCGCTCCTCCGGCGCCGTCGGCCCACCGCGTTGCCCGTCGGGACATTCACCCAGGTCGTGGACTTCGCTCCGGTCGACGCGGTGTTCGCTTGTCAGTGGTCGATGGTGGTGCCGTCGGGCCGCCGCCCGCAGGCGGCCTCGAGAACGGCGGCGAGGTCCGCCTCGGGGACCGCGGCGCGCACCTGCGCCAGGACATGAGGGAAGTCGTCATCGCTGACCACACCCAGGTGCTCCTGGCGCAGGTGGTGAATGACCTCGACGAGCTCGGGCCGCAGCGTCATCCAGGAGCGGGACGTGCGGATGTCCTCCTCGACCTGGTCCATGAACCAGCGCATGATCTCGTACGGGACGTCCACATCCGGCCCATGAGGGGTGAAGCACACCGTCGGCTCCCGTGCCGGGTCCTCGTCGGGGACGATCGCGGTCACAAGAGTTCGTTGCCCGGCGACGAGGTCCAGTTCCAGGTACCAGGCGTCATCGGGGACGGAGTACAACGTGGTGATCACGTACGCGCCGTCGGGGTGCGGGATGGACATGACCGGATACTGTCACTCCCGTCCGTCGGCGCACCGGCTTTATCTGCCACAGCTGGTCCTGTCCCGCCATTGGCAGCCCGCCTGCCGGATCCCACGGGCGTCGCGGTTCAGGACGCGGTGGGCGGCCGCCAGCCAGCGCTCCTTGCGGGCTTTCGCCCGGTGCAACGGGGCGGCGTTCTCCCGGATCAGGCGGAGTTGGATGCGGGTCTCGGCCGCCGCCCAGACCGTCACCAGCCGTGTCGACCGTTTGCACGCCACGTCGGTGCGGGCGGTGGCGCGTTCGGCCGGTGTGGGGCCGGGCGTCTCCCAGCGCCGGCTGCCGGCGGCGGACAGTGCGTCCGGGTGGTCGAAGCCCGCCTCGGCCATGCAGGCGCTCCACTTGCGCATGGCGCCGCGTACCTCGGGAGCGCGCCGGGAGGCCTCCAGCGCGGTGCCGGTCAGCCGGTTGAAGGCGTGGTAGTCGGGTGGGGCGGTGCCGCCACCGAGTCGGTGCCGGGCGGTTTGGAGGCATCCGCCCTCGCCGGTGCGCCCGTAGGCGGCGCGCGCCACCTCGGCGGGGAGCGTCTCGCGCTCGTCCCAGACGCGGTTGCGCCGGACCACCGACGGCGGGTCGGGGGGCGGGTGGTACCCGTAGCGGCGGGCGGCTTCCGCCTCGATGGCGCCGTAGCGGCGGAGGTTCTGCGGTTCGTTGTCCCGGGCGGCCACCCGGGGCAGCGTCTTCCAGGCCCTGCCCAGGTGGTGCATGCACCGGCGCATGAGGACGTCCTGGGCATCGTCCACGGCTTGGATCTCGGCGTCCGTCGGGGCATAGGCGTCCAGCGGCAGCTTCAGCTGTCCGGCCTGCCGGGCCGGGGGCGGGGGTGCGGTGGAGTGCCGGGCGGGCGTGGGCTCCTGCGGCGCGCCCGTACAGGCGGCGGTGAGCAGGAGCAGCAGCGCGAGCGCGGTGGCGGCCCGCGTGCGGGAGAGCGACATGGTTGCCTCTCGTGATGCGTGATGCGTGATGCGGCAGAGGGCGGGGCGGGGTGCGGCCCCCAGTGCCGCACCCCGCCCGTCAGCAGCTCGCTGCTAGTTGAACCTGATGGAGGTCGTGGTGTCGGCCATGCCGCGGTCGCCGAAGTGCGCCTCCCGCTGTCCCGACGCCAGGGCGAACTTGGCGCCGTGGTAGTTCTTCGTGGCGTAGAAGGTGACCGTGCGCTTGCCCTGGTTCTTGGCGGAGCTGATGGTGTCGTTCCAGCCGTACGCCTTCAGGTTCGGCACGTTCTTCGTGAAGTGCGTGCGCTTGCCCTGGTACTTGGCGTCCTCGAAGACCAGGACCTTCTTCTTGGGCTTGGCCTTGAGCGCGCCGAGGTCCGCGGTGACGTGGTGGGCGGCCGGGGCGTGGGACGCACCGGCCGACGGGGAACCGTCGGCGGAGGCGGGCAGCGCGGCGCCGAGTACGAGCGCGGTGGCGGCGGCGCCGGCGGCGGTGATCTGACGTATACGCATGAGGTGTCCTCTTCAGCTGGTTGGTGCTCGGTGTAGGCGCGGCACGTGAGGTGCGCGAGCCGCGTGAAGTACGCGGATCACGGGGTGTGCCGGCCGGTCCGTCCGCGCCCCGAAGCGGGGGAGGGCGGCCCGACGAGATCGAGTCCACCGGCCGTGGAGTTGTTTGGCACCCCGTCCGAGCTGCACTGATCAATTCGCTGCGGCCGCTTCGGGGGCAACCCGGGGCCGCTCGAACGACGTTGCGACCCGTCGACCTCGTGTTTATCGTGGCGGCAGGGGCAAATGGGGCAGCTGGGGGAGGAAAAGGCGAGTGGGGCGTCCGGAGAATCCGATCGATCCGCAGGACGGTCCCGTACAGCGCTTCGCCTATGAGTTACGCAAACTCCGGGACGAAGCCGGTGCGCCCGGCTACCGGGCGATGGCCCGGCAGGCCGGCTACTCCGCGGCCACGCTGTCCCAGGCCGCGGCCGGGGAACGCCTGCCCACCCTGCCGGTCCTCCTGGCCTACGTCCGTGCCTGCCGCGCCGACGCCGACGACTGGCGGCACCGCTGGGAGCGGGCCGGCCAGGAGCTGGCCCGTATGCCGCCTCCCGAACACGACGACACCGATCCGCCCTACCGCGGGCTCGCCCGGTTCGAACCGGCCGATGCGGAGCTGTTCTTCGGCCGCGAGCACACGGTGTCCCAGCTGGCGGAGATGACCCGGCGGCACCGCTTCGGCGCGGTGGTGGGCGCCTCGGGCAGCGGCAAGTCCTCGCTGCTGCGCGCCGGTCTCGTACCGCAGCTGCGCACCCCGGACGACCGGGCGGACCGGCCACCGGTCGCGGTCCGGATCCTGACTCCCGGCCCGCGCCCCCTGGCACACGCCGAGCGCCTGGAGCCGGCCCCCGGCCCCGGAGACACCTGGCTGCTGGTCGACCAGTTCGAGGAGCTGTTCACCCTCTGCACGGACGCCGAGGAGCGGGCCGCCTTCCTCCGGCGGCTGCTGGCCGCCCGCGACGACCACAGCCGGCTGCGCGTGATCCTGGCCGTACGCGCCGACTTCTTCGCCCGCTGTGCCGAACACGGCGCCCTGGCCGGGGCGTTGAAGGACGCCACACTGCTGGTCGGCCCCATGGGCAGTGACCAGCTCAGAGCGGCGATCGTACGGCCCGCCGCGGCCCACGGCCTGATCGTCGAACGGGAACTGACCGCCCGCATCATCGAGGAGGTCGAGGACGAACCGGGCGCCCTGCCGCTGATGTCCCACGCCCTGATGGAGACCTGGCGCCGCCGCCGGGGACGCGCCCTGACCACGGCCGCGTACGAGGCCGCCGGCGGCCTGCGCGGCGCCATCGCCCGTACCGCCGAAGAGGCCTACGCCCGGCTCACGCCCGCCCAGGCCACCCTCGCCCGGCGCATCCTGCTGCGCCTGGTCGCCCCCGGGAACGGCACCCAGGACACCCACCACCCCACCCCGCGCGCCGAGTTCGAGACCGCGGGCACCTCCGCCGGCGCCGATGGTGACGCGGTTCTCGACCGGCTCGCCCGCGCCCGCCTGCTCACCCTGGACGACGAGACCGTCTCCCTCGCCCACGAGGCGCTGCTCACCGCCTGGCCGCGGCTGCACGCCTGGATCGACGAGGACCGCGAACGCCTGCGCCTGCACCGGCAGCTGACCCACGACGCCACCGCATGGCAGGAACTCGACCGCGACCCCGGAGCCCTCTACCGCGGCACTCGGCTGACGCGTGCCGAGGAGGCCTTCGCCACCACGGAGCGCGGCGCGCTCAACCCACTGGAGCGGGCCTTCCTCGAGGCGGGCACCACCGCCCGCGCGACGGAACACGCACACGCGGTCCGCGCCGCCCATCGGTCGCGCCTCGTCACGGCGTCCGTCGTCGTCCTGTGCGTGCTGGCCCTGATGACCGGCCTCGTCGCCTGGCAGCAGAACCGCTCCGGCAACCAGCAGCACACGCAGTCCGAAGCGCGCCGGATCGCCTCCGTCGCCGCCAGCCTCCGCTCCACCGACCCCGTACGCGCCATGCGGCTGAGCGTGGCCGCCTGGCGGCTCGCCGACACCCCCGAGACCCGCGGCGCGGTCCTGGCGGCCCTCGCCCAGCGCGAGCGGGACACCATGGCACTGCCCTCCGGCACCGACCCCGGGCACTCGCTGCTCAGCGACGACGGACGCACGCTGGTGTACGCCGCCAAGGACGGCCTGCACCGCTGGGACGTGCCCACGCAGCGCGAGCTCCCGGCGTACAAGGCCCCCCGCTCCCGGATTTCGGGGATGCTCCTGCAGTCGGCCACGCGCGACGGCCGAACGGCGGCGCTGGCGGCCGATCACGATCTGCGCGTCTACAGCAGGACCGGCGGAAAGAGCGAGGTACGGATCTTCCCGTCCAGAAATGGTGTGCCGGTGTTCAGCGGCAGCGGGCGGACCCTGCTGTACGGGGACCACCTCGTCCAGCTGTGGGACTGGCGGCACCGGCGGCTGCTCTTCCAGCACACCCTGCCGTACCACGAAGCGGAGTTCCCCGAGGCGACGGTGAGCCCCGACGACCGGTATGTGGCGGTCTGTTCGCCGTACTTCCCCCTGACGCTGTGGGAAGTGGCCAAGGGGCGACGGGTACCGCTGCCCCGTACGCTGCGGCACCGGCGGTGCGCATCGGAATCCATGAAGTTCACCCCGGACGGGCGGGGCCTGCTGTTCCTGGACGACGGCAGAACGGCCGAGGTACGGGACCTCGCCGAGGGCCGCAGCCGGTGGCGGATCGAGCATCCCGGACTCACCGGGGCCGTGCTGAGCGACGACGGCACGCTGCTGGCCGGCCAGGACGCCGACGAGATCCTCGTATGGCGCACCGGTCGGCCCGACTCCCCCGTCCTGCGCCACCCGATCGCCAACGAGAGGGTGACGCAACTCCGGATCGATACCGAACGCCGCGTCATCCGGTATCTGGGCGGCGGCGCGGTCCGTACCCTCTCCCTCGCCCATCCCGTCGCCCCGGCACGGGGCGCGGCCCCCCTGCAGGCGGCGCGGTTCAGCCCGGACGCGAGCCAACTGGCCACCGCCCACAGGTCCAAGGACACCACCCGCTTCCGGTTGCTGAACGCCCGCGACGGCAGCCTCGCCGCCGAGCTGCCCGCCGTGCGCTGCGGCACGCCGAGGCCACGTCTCGGGTGTGCTGCCTCCCCGTTCCTCGCCTTCCGGCCCGACGGACGCCGCCTCGCCTACGGAGCCCCGCACAACGCGGGCGGACCGCTGTATGTGTGGGACGCGCCCGCACACCGCCGGGTCCCGGTCCCGCGCGCCGTGCAGGGCGACAGCGGGCAGGACGTCAGCAACGGCCTGTTCACCGCGGACGGCGACTCGTTGCTGGCTGCCGACTCCGGCAGGAACGGCGCCAGGGTCTGGAACCTGCGCACAGACACCGTGCGCACCCTCCGCGGGATCGGTGGAACACCGCTGGCGGCCCATCCCGACGGCCGCCGGCTCGCCCTCGCCACGGGGGAGGACAACACCGGCCACCTCGTCGACCTGCGCACCCGCCGGACCCTCCGGAGCCCCCTCAGCGGCGAGGGCACCCTGGCGATCGCCATCAGCCCCGACGGCCGTCTCCTGGCCGCCGGGGACTTGGCGGGCCGGGTCACCCTCTGGGACGGACAGGCCCGCCGCCAACTGGGCCAGCTGCCCGCCACCGACGGCGGTACCCCGGCCGACGGCCCGGAGGCGGTGAACGCGCTCGTCTTCTCCCCCGACGGCACGACCCTGGCCACCGCGGGAGACCACGGCACCGTGCGGCTGTGGGACACCGCCTCGCACCAGCCCTTGGGCGGCCCCCTGCCGACCACCCCCGACGACCCGGTCCTCGCCCTGGCCTTCACCCCGGACGGCAGGACCCTGCGCGCCGCCGGCCGCCGCACCCCCGTACAGGCCTACGTCACCGCCCCGCAGCCCGCCGCCCGCGCGCTCTGCGCCCGCGCCGACGGCGGCCTCTCCCCCTCGGAATGGCGCTCCTACCTGCCCGACGTCGGCTACCGCAGCACCTGCTGAGCGCGGTACGGGCGGTTCGCGCGGCAGCGCCGCGTCGAACCGCCCGTACCGTCCCTGCCGGCCGTAGCCCCGGCCGCACCGGTCAGTCGGTGCCGAACTCCATCGCGGCGCGGTCGAGGAGCTCGTCGTCCTCGGCGGCCTCGCCGCGGGAGGCGATGGCCTCGGCGCCGCCCTCCGGCATGGTGCCGATCAGGCCGGTCGCCGCCGCCTGGGCGGCACCGATCAGCTCGGGGTGCGTCGTGCCGACGATGCCGAGACCGGCGTACTGCTCGAGCCGGGCGCGCGAGTCGGCGATGTCGAGGTTGCGCATGGTGAGCTGGCCGATCCGGTCCACCGGGCCGAACGCCGAGTCCTCGGTGCGCTCCATCGACAGCTTGTCCGGGTGGTAGCTGAACGCCGGGCCGGTGGTGTCGAGGATCGAGTAGTCCTCGCCGCGCCGCAGCCGCAGGGTCACCTCGCCGGTGACGGCCGAGCCGACCCAGCGCTGCAGCGACTCGCGGACCATCAGCGCCTGCGGGTCCAGCCAGCGGCCCTCGTACATCAGGCGGCCGAGGCGCCGGCCCTCGTTGTGGTACTGGGCGAGGGTGTCCTCGTTGTGGATCGCGTTGACGAGACGCTCGTACGCGGCGTGCAGCAGCGCCATGCCGGGGGCCTCGTAGATGCCGCGGCTCTTCGCCTCGATGATCCGGTTCTCGATCTGGTCCGACATGCCCATGCCGTGGCGGCCGCCGATCGCGTTGGCCTCCATCACCAGGTCGACCGGGGAGGCGAACTCCTTGCCGTTGATCGTCACCGGGCGGCCCTGGTCGAAGCCGATGGTCACGTCCTCGGTGTCGATCTCCACCGACGGGTCCCAGAACCGCACGCCCATGATCGGGTCCACGGTCTCCACGCCGGTGTTGAGGTGCTCCAGCGTCTTGGCCTCGTGCGTGGCGCCCCAGATGTTGGCGTCCGTCGAGTACGCCTTCTCGGTGCTGTCGCGGTACGGCAGCCCGTGGGCCACCAGCCACTCCGACATCTCCTTGCGGCCGCCGAGCTCGGTCACGAAGTCGGCGTCGAGCCACGGCTTGTAGATGCGCAGGTGGGGGTTGGCCAGCAGGCCGTAGCGGTAGAACCGCTCGATGTCGTTGCCCTTGAACGTCGAGCCGTCGCCCCAGATCTGGACGTTGTCCTCGAGCATCGCCCGGACCAGCAGGGTGCCGGTGACAGCGCGGCCGAGCGGCGTGGTGTTGAAGTAGGCACGGCCGCCCGAGCGGATGTGGAACGCGCCGCAGGCCAGCGCGGCCAGGCCCTCCTCGACCAGCGCCGCCCGGCAGTCGACCAGGCGCGCGATCTCGGCACCGTAGGCCTTCGCACGGCCGGGCACCGAGGCGATGTCGGGCTCGTCGTACTGGCCGATGTCGGCGGTGTAGGTGCACGGGACGGCACCCTTGTCGCGCATCCACGCGACCGCGACGGAGGTGTCGAGGCCGCCCGAGAAGGCGATGCCGACGCGCTCGCCGGTGGGCAGGGAGGTGAGGACCTTAGACATGGCAACAGTATGCATTGTCACGTATGGCTATGCAAGAAGGGTCTCATGGTGGCCGCCCGTCACGCCGCCGCCGCATCTCCCGCGCGGCGCTCGGGCCCGCGCGCCGGGCGAGGCTAGGTTCTCCGTCCATGAGGAGCCTTGCATCCCTCCCCGCGCGGGCCGCCGTCCGGCAAGTGGTGACGGCCGTGGCCGCCGCGGCCCTGATCCTGGTCCTGACCGGTGCGCCCGCCGGCGGCCGGGGCACCGGCCCGGCCCCCGTGGCGAAGCTGTACGGAACCGCGGTCCGCGCCATGCCCACGTCCCAGCGGGTGGTGGCGCTGACCTTCAACGCGGCCTGGAACGAGGAAGGCCTCGGCACCGTCCTGAAGGTGCTGCGGCAGCAGAGGGCCCCGGCGACGTTCTTCCTGACCGGCCACTTCGCCGAACGCCACCCGGCCGGCGCCCGGGCCATCGCGGCGGCCGGGCACGGAATCGGCAACCACTCGCACAGCCATCCGCCGTTCGGCAACCTCGTCCCCCAGGAGCGCGCGCGAGAGATCGGCGAAGCCGACACGGCCATCCGACGGGCCACGGGGGCCGAGCCGCTGCCGTTCTTCCGCTTCCCCTACGGGGACACCACCCCCCGGCAGATCGCCGAGGTCAACGCGCTCGGGTACGCCGACATCGAGTGGACCACCGACACCAACGGCTATCGCGGTACCGCGGGCGGTATGTCCACGCAGAAGGCCGTCAGGCGGGCACTCGATGCCCTCACCCCGGGCGAGATCATCCAGATGCACGTCGGCTCGCTGGACGGCCGGGCCCCGGTGCTCGACGCCCAGGCCCTGCCGCAGATCATCGACGCCGTCCGCTCCCGCGGCTACCGGATCGCGGACCTGCGCACCCTGCTGGCGGGCCCCTGACGCCGACCCGCCGGGGGGGGGGGGGGGGGGGGGGGGGGCCCCCCCCCCCCCCCCCCCGCCCCCCCCGGGCCGGCCCCCCCCCCCCCCCCCCCCCGCGGGGGCCAAAAAAAAAGGGAAAA
>NZ_JBITYA010000011.1:304804-394969 GCF_044544985.1 Streptomyces sp. NPDC053427
GTCCCCCGCAGGGCGCCCGGGCCCCCCCCGGGGGGGGCCCCCCCCCCCCCCCCGGCGGGGGGGGGGGGGGGGGGGGCCGCCCCCCGCCCCACGCCGCGATGCGCCGCCGGCGGCTCACCCTCCGCGCAGCAGGCGGCGCGTCGGCGCCGACGGTCAGTTGATTCCCCGGTCGAGGCCGGACCAGTACGGCTGACGGAGCTTGAACTTCTGGATCTTGCCGGTGGCCGTGCGGGGGATGGCGTCGCGGAACTCGACGGAGGTGGGCGCCTTGTAACCCGCCAGGTGCCGCTTGCAGTGCGCGATGAGGTCGGACTCCTGCACCGTCGCCCCCTCGACGAGGACCACCAGCGCCTTGATCGTCTCGCCCCACTTCTCGTCCGGCACACCGATGACGGCGACCTCGGCGACCGCCGGGTGGCTGAAGAGCGTGTCCTCCACCTCGATCGACGACACGTTCTCGCCCCCGGTGATGATCACGTCCTTCTTCCGGTCCGAGATGGTCAGATGGCCGTCGGCGGCGTCGATGGTGCCGCCGTCGCCGGTGTGGAACCAGTCGCCCTCAAGGGCCACCGAGGTCTCCTCCGGCTTGTCCCAGTAGCCCTCGAGCACCGTGTTCGAGCGGGCCAGGACCTCGCCCGACTCGGAGACCTTCAGTGTGACGCCGAGCGCGGGCAGTCCCGCGCGGGACAGCTTGTGCGCCCGCTCCTCGGCGGGCAGTTCCGCGTCGGCGGGCCGGATCCGGTTGAAGGTGAGCAGCGGCGACGTCTCGGTCAGGCCGTAGATCTGGGTGAACTCCCAGCCCAGTTCCTCGCCCACGCGCTGGATGGTCCTGCTCGGCGGCGGGGCGCCCGCGCAGACGACCCGTACCCGATCGCGGCCCGGGATCTCGCCCTCCCATGTCGCCGCCGCGTCCAGCACGGCGTTCCAGACCGCGGGCGCGCCGCACATGAGCGTGACGCCGTGCTCTTCGACCCGCCGCAGGATCTCCGCGCCGTCGACCTTGCGCAGCGCCACCTGTTTGACGCCGAGTCCGGCCATCACGTACGGCATTCCCCAGCCGTTGCAGTGGAACATCGGCAGCGTGTGCAGGTACACATCGCGCTCCCACACCCGCGTGTGCAGGCCGAAGGTCATGCCGTTGACCCAGATGTTGCGGTGGGTCAGCTGCACGCCTTTGGGCCGGGCCGTGGTGCCCGACGTGTAGTTGATCGTCGCGGTGGCATCCTCGTCCGGGTGCGACCAGGGGCGCGGCTCAATCCCGAACCGCATCAGGCCGGTCTCGGTCTGCTCGCCGAGCACGAACCGGTGGCGCGCCTTCACGCCGCTCAGGGCGTCGTCCAGCTCCGGGTCGACGAGCAGGACCGAGGCCCCGCTCTGCTGCACCACGTAATCGACCTCTTCGGGCTTGAGACGGAAGTTCACCGGCACGCAGATCCGGCCGCTCATCGGCACCGCGAACAGCAGCTCCAGCATCCGCGCGGAGTTGTGGCTGACCACCGCCACCCGCTCTCCCTCGCCGACCCCGAGCGCATCCAGGCCCGCCTGCCAGGCCCGCACCCGCTCCGCCAACCGCCCGTACGTCGACTCGGGCACCGGCGGGCCGGGTTGATGCGGTTCGTCGACCACCCCGGGACTGCCACGGAAGCCCAGCTCGGCACGGTCGAGGAAGTCCGCAATCGTCATTGGTGTCCGCATCGTTCACTTCTCCTGTATCCGGAACAACCGCGTCTGACAGGAGTCTGGCAGTTGGCGTCTGCGCCGGCAGATGAAGCGACGCTTCCGTCGGGCAGAACCGGCAGGTCCGGCGGGCCGGCGGCGCGGGCGGCGGCCCCCACGAGGCGCGGCCCCGTGCGGGGGCTACCCCCACCCCTGAGTGGTGGTTCGCCGGATGGGCAACGGCGCGGCCGGCGGCGATCGTATGGCCAGGGATTTCGCTCATCGGACGGCAAGGGCCCAGGGCACACGGTGCCGGGGACCGACCGCCCTGTCGGACGTCCCGGAAGACCACGTGAAGATCACGAAGGGGGAACAGTGAATCGTCCCATGGGGCACGCTCTCGCGCGCCGGACACTGCTCGCCGGTGCCGCCGCGGCCGGTGCGGGAATCGTGTGGGGAACCACCGGTAAGGCCGTCGCCGACGGGGGGCGACAGCCGCTGGCGCAAGGGGCGGTGGACGCCGAGGTGGCGCGCCTGGAGCGCGGGCTGATCGAGCTGCGGCGGGACCTTCACCGGCATCCCGAGGCGCCGGGTGAGGAGCGGCGTACCGCGGGGGTGGTGGCCCGGGAGCTGCGGGCGGCCGGGCTGACGGTCACCACCGGGGTGGGCGGCCACGGCGTCGTCGGCATCCTGCGGGGCGCGCGGCCGGGCCGGACCGTCGCGTACCGGGCGGACATGGACGCGGTGCCGCCCAAGGACATCGTCGGCGGCGGCCCGGCGACGGCCCACCTCTGCGGCCACGACATCCACACCACGGTGGCCGTCGGCGTCGCACGGGTCCTGGCGCGGCTGCGGCAGCGGCTGAGCGGAACGGTGGTGTTCCTCTTCCAGCCCGCCGAGGAGGCCCTGGCCGGGGCCCGCGCCGTGATCGACGCGGGCGTGCTGGAGCGCACCCGCACCGAGGAGATCCACGCGCTGCACTGCGGGCCGTTCCCGGTGGGGCAGTTCGCCGTGACGCCGGGCTACGGGCTGCCGGGCCAGGACCGCGCGGAGGTGACCCTCTCGGGGCCGGACGCGCCCGGTGCCGCGCGGCGACTGGCCGCCGAGATCGGCGCGCTCGCCACGGTGACTCCGCCGCAGACGCCCGCGGACCTGGAGCGGATGGTCGCCGACGTCCAGACACCGGACGGGCCGCTGGCGCGCTTCGTGGCCGTCCGGGCCGGTGCGCAGGAGGCCAAGGTGAGCGTGTCCTACCGCTGCTGGCCGCAGGAGCGGTACGTGGCGGTGCGGGAGGACATCCGCCGGCTGGCCCGGTCGTACGAGGGAGCCGGGGTGAGCTTCCCCGCCGAGCCGTTCCCGGCCATGGTCTGCCCGGAAGGCGACGCCCGCTCGCTCGCCCGCCATCTGCGCCGCACGCTCGGCCGGGACACGGTCACCGAGCTCCACGCCGCGTTCCCCTTCAACGGCGAGGACTTCGCCCTCTATCTGGACCGCGTCCCCGGCACGTACACCTTCCTCGGCGTCCGCGCCCCCGGCGCCCCCCTCACGGCCTGCTACCCGCACTACCCCGACTTCTCCCCGGACGAGCGCGCCATCGGCGTCGGCGTGCGGGCGATGGGCGGCTGGATCGCGGAGCGGACCCACCGGGCGCCGGGCCTGCCCGGAGGGTCCGGCAGGCCCTAGCGACACCGTCCGCCGCGCCCTCGCCTACGTGTCGGCGGTCAGCCCGCCCGCCACGCCCCAGCTGTCGGCGGGGACCTCGTGGATCCATACCTGCACGCTCTCGGCGGGAATCCGGTACGCGTCCACGAACGCGTCGGTGATCTGCTTGACCAGCTCCCGCTTGAGCTCGACGCTGCGCGGGCCCTGCTGGACGGTGACGATCGGCATGGCTGAACTCCCTTTTCAGTGGCGGCCGTTGCGTGCCGTCGGCGCCGGATCTCCGGGCCTCCGGGTGGCTCACCGGCGTGGGATCAGCCCATCGCGTCCGGGGCGCGCGACCAAGAAGCGGATCGCGCAGGCAGCGATCACCGATCGAGATCGGCGGGCGCCGCGCAGGCCCGCAGCAGCAGTTCGACCCCCTCGGGCGGTGCGGTCCGCTGGACGGCGAGGGAGGTGGTCAGTTCCATCCCCGGGTTGCGGAAGGGGAGGTAGGCGACCTTCGGGGTGTTCAGGCGGCGGGCGTGGGCGGCGTAGACGACGGTCCACAGGGCGTCGGCCGGGCCGCAGGCGCCGATTGCGGTCAGGGTGTTGTCCAGGCTGCCGGGCTGCGGGCCGGGGACGGGGGTGAAACCGGCCTCGCGGCAGGCCGTGACGACCAGGTCGACCAGGGGCCGGTTCCGGCGGCGTTCGGCCAGGACCAGGGGCACGTCCGCGAGGTCGGCGAGGGCGAGGGTGCCGGGGGAGGCGGCGAGCGGGTGGCGGGCGGGAACGGCGGCCACCAGGGGGTCCTGCCACAGCGGGACGAAGGTCAGGCCGCCCCGGGCGTCCCCCGTCGCCTCGCGGGCGTGGGAGCGGCCCCCGTCCTCCGCATCGCCACGGACGAACGCCGCGTCCAGTTCGCCGGCCGCGACCCGCTCCAGGCGCTCCCGGGCCGGGGCGGCGATCAGCTCGACGCCGAGTTCCGGGGCGAGTTCGGCCAGCGCGTCCAGCACCCGGTCCAGGTGGGCGCCCAGGCCCGTGCCGGTCCCCACCCGCAGCAGGCCGGTGCGGGTGGCGGCCAGGTCGGCGACCACCGCGCGGGCCCGTTCCTCGGCGGCGAGCAGTGCCCGCGCCTCGGGCAGGAACCGCTCGCCGACGCGGGTCAGCCGCACCTGGCGCGCCGACCGGTCGAACAGGTCGGCCTTCAACTCCCGCTCCAGCCGCCGGATCTGCTGGCTGACCGCCGACTGCACGATGTGCAGCCGGTCCGCCGCCCGCCCGAAGTGCAGCTCCTGCGCGACCATGACGAAATACCGCACCTGTCTGAGTTCCACGCCCTCGCCCGTCCCGGTCGATTCCCGCTCGCTGTCCCGTACCACCGCGTCCGCCGCCCGCCCATCATCCCCCCGAGCAGGGCACCGCTCGGCGGGCGGCGAACGCGTAGTGGGGCGGGCGGGGCGACCGGGCCTGGAGGCCGAGCAGCCGCTCCACGGCCTCCAGTGCGGTCAACTCGGCACGCCACAGGGGGAGTTGACGTTGCAGGGTGGCGCGGGCGGTGAGGAGGGGGGCGGCGGTGCGCCGGGTCATGCGGGGAGCGTATGGCCCCTTGCGGTCAGCCGGCGTCCGCAGGGGCACGGAGCGGCCACGGCCCCGGGCGTCATGGCACGGGACCGGCGGTGTCAGGGCCGCCGGTCCCGTGAGTCCGGTCGGCGTCAGGCCACCGAACCGATCCGCCCCACCGGCCGGGCCGCGTCGTGGTGGATGGGCGTATGGGCGCCGGTCAGCGGGGTGCCGGTGCCACCGCGGCGGTTGGCGACGATCTCGGCGGCGATGGAGAGGGCGGTCTCCTCGGGGGTGCGGGCGCCGAGGTCGAGGCCGATGGGCGAGCGCAGCCGGTTGATCTCGAGCTCGGTGACGCCGATGTCGCGCAGCCGCTGCTGGCGGTCGAGGTGGGTGCGGCGCGAGCCCATCGCGCCGACGTAGGCGACCGGGAGCTTCAGCGCCCGCTCCAGCAGCGGGACGTCGAACTTGGCGTCGTGGGTCAGCACGCACAGGACCGTACGGGCGTCCAGCTCCTGGGAGTCGAGGTAGCGGTGCGGCCAGTCGACGACGATCTCGTCGGCGTCCGGAAAGCGGGTCCGGGTGGCGAAGACCGGGCGGGCGTCGCAGACGGTGACGTGGTAGTGGAGGAATTTGCCGATGCGGACGAGCGCGGAGGCGAAGTCGATGGCACCGAAGACGATCATGCGGGGGGCGGGTACGGAGGATTCGACGAGGAGGACGACCGGTTGGCCGCACTGCGAACCGTCAGTACCGATTTCGAGGGTCGCGGTGCGTCCGGCGTCGAGCAGGGCGCGGGTCTCCTCGATCGCCGTGCGGTCGAGGGCGGGGTGGCCGCCGAGGGTGCCGGTGTGGCTGCCGTCGGGGCGGACGAGCAGGGCGCGGCCGAGCAGTTCGGCCGGGCCCTCGATGATCCGCGCGACCGCCGCCGCTTCCCCCTGGGCAGCGGCGGCCAGCGCGGCGGCGAGCGTGTCGGCAGTGCTGTCCACCGGGGCTCCCGTGGATCCGCTGTCGACGGCGGATCCACGGCCGCTCGCCCGTACCGGGGTGATGAGGATGTCGATGATGCCGCCGCAGGTCAGGCCGACGGCGAAGGCGTCCTCATCGCTGTAGCCGAAGCGTTCGAGAACCGGTTCGCCGGTCTCCAGCGCCTCCTGGCACAACGCGTAGACCGCTCCCTCCACGCATCCGCCGGAGACCGACCCGATCGCCGTGCCGTCGGTGTCGACGGCGAGGGCGGCGCCGGGCTGGCGGGGCGCGCTTCCGTTGGTGGCCACCACGGTGGCCACCGCGAAATCGCGTCCCTGCTCGACCCACCGGTGCAGCTCTTCGGCGATGTCCAGCATGTCGGTCTCCTAACGGACGGGGAGCGGGCTGGCGCTTACTTGACGCCCAGCCACTGCTCGATCGGATGGAGCGAGAAGTAGACGAGGAAGATGCCGGTCAGCACCCACATGAAGGGCCCGATCTCGCGCCACTTGCCCTGGGCCGCCTTGATGGCGGTGTAGGCGATGACGCCGGCACCGACTCCGGTGGTGATCTGGTACGTGAACGGCATCAGGCCCACGGTCAGGAAGACCGGGATGGACACGGAGCGGTCGCTCCAGTCCACGTGGGCGGCGGCGCTCATCATCATCGAGCCGATGACGACCAGGGCCGCCGAGGCCACCTGGGCCGGGACGAGCTGGGTGAGCGGGGTGAAGAACAGGCAGGCCGCGAAGAACAGGCCGGTGATGACGGACGACAGGCCCGTACGGGCACCCTCGCCGACGCCGCTCGCCGACTCGATGAACACGGTCTGCCCGGAGCCGCCGGTGATGCCACCGATCGCACCGCCGGCGCCGTCCACGAACAGCGCCTTGGAAAGGCCCGGCATCCGGCCCTTGTCGTCGGCCAGCTTGGCCTCGGTTCCGACGCCGATGATGGTGGCCATGGCGTCGAAGAAGCCGGCCAGCACCAGGGTGAAGACGATCATGCCGACGCTGAGTGCGCCGATCTTGTCCCAGCCGCCGAGCTCGACATGGCCGAAGAGGCCGAAGTCGGGCATCGAGACCGCGCTGCCGTGCAGCGCCGGGGCGGCGCCCTGCCAGTCCTTGTCCGTCAGCCCGCCGAGCTTGGTGGCGGCGATGGACAGGACCGAGCCGGCAACGATGCCTATGAGGATGGCTCCGGGCACCTTGCGGGCCTGCAGCACGAAGATCAGCAGCAGGGTGACGCAGAAGAACAGGACGGGCCAGCCGGCGAGTTCACCGGTGGGGCCGAGGGTGACCGGGCCGCCCTGGCCCTTGCCCACGAATCCGGCCTTCACCAGGCCGAGCAGGGCGACGAACATGCCGATGCCCATGGTGATCGCGTGCTTGAGGGCCAGCGGGATGGCGTTCATGATCATCTCGCGGAGGCCGGTGACCACCAGGAGCATGATGACGACGCCGTACATCACACACATGCCCATGGCCTGAGGCCAGGTCATGTTCGGGACCACCTGCGTGGTCAGGGCCGCCGAGACGTTGAGGCCGGCCGCGAGCGCCAGCGGCACCTTGCCGATGAAGCCCATCAGCAGCGTACAGATGGCCGCACCGAGCGCGGTGGCGGTGACCACGCCCGCATGCGCGAGGGTGTTCTTCTCCACGTCCGGGGTCGAAAGGATCAGCGGGTTGAGCAGAAGGATGTAACACATCGCCATGAAGGTGGTGATGCCGCCGCGCAGCTCTCGCGCGACCGTCGACCCTCGTTCGGAAATGTGGAAGTACCGGTCGAGCCAAGAGCGGCCGGCGGGAAGACGCGAGCCGGTGCCCGCGTCTTCCGCCACCGTCTTCGGCTCAGTGGACTGCTGGGTCATGGTGCCTGACTCCCAAGGTTCACAGGGGCACTCGCATCGACTGCGAGATTTGGGACGAAACTTCGGCTGCACGACCCGGGGGACGGCCCGAGGCGAACGTGGGGTACTGGCCGGTGGGTTGCCGGCGCAGCGACTGCGTGGTGCGTGGGTGGTGCGGGGTCGAGCTGGGATCCGGGCGGTACGGGGAGGAGGACGGACAGGGACACCCCTAGCCACGTACCGCCCGGAACCGGTTGTCCAGGGGTCGCCCCCCGGACGGATCAGGTGCCGGTGAGGTGCTCGGGGCGTACCGGCGTCTTGTTGAGCTCCAGCCCGGTCGCGTTCCGGATCGCCGCGAGGACGGCCGGAGTGGACGACAGGGTGGGGGCCTCGCCGATGCCGCGCAGCCCGTACGGGGCCGCGTCGTCGGCGAGTTCGAGCACATCGACCGGGATGGTCGGGGTGTCGAGGATCGTGGGGATGAGGTAGTCCGTGAAGGAGGGGTTGCGCACCTTCGCGGTCTTGGGGTCGACGATGATCTCTTCCATGACCGCCACGCCCAGGCCCTGGGTGGTACCACCCTGGATCTGGCCGACGACGGACAGCGGGTTGAGCGCCTTGCCGACGTCCTGGGCGACGGCCAGCTCGATGACCTTGACCAGGCCGAGCTCGGTGTCCACCTCGACGACCGCGCGGTGCGCGGCGAAGGAGTACTGGACGTGGCCGTTGCCCTGGCCGGTGTGCAGGTCGAACGGCTCGGTGGGCCGGTGCCGGAACTCCAGCTCCAGGTCGACCGACTCATCCTCCAGGACGTCCGCGATGTCCCTGAGGACCTCGCCGCCGTCGGTGACGACCTTGCCGCCCTCCAGCAGGAGTTCGGCGGTGGCCCACGCCGGGTGGTAGGTGCCGAACTTGCGGCGGCCGATCTCCAGGACCTTCTCCCGGACGGCCTCGCAGGTGTTCTTCACCGCGCCGCCGGTCATGTACGTCTGCCGGGAGGCGGAGGTGGAGCCGGCCGAGCCGACCTGGGTGTCGGCCGGGTGGATGGTGACCTGCTGGACACCCAGTTCCGTACGGGCGATCTGGGCGTGGACGGTGATGCCGCCCTGGCCGACCTCCGCCATCGCGGTGTGGACGGTGGCGACCGGCTCGCCGGCGATGACCTCCATGCGCACCCGCGCGGTGGAGTAGTCGTCGAAGCCCTCGGAGAAGCCGACGTTCTTGAGGCCGACGGCGTAGCCGATGCCGCGCACCACACCCTCGCCGTGGGTGGTGTTGGACAGTCCGCCGGGCAGCGCGCGGACGTCCGCGCCCTCGCCGGCCGCCAGCCACTGCTGCTCCGGGGGAAGCGGCATCGCCTTGATGCGGCGCAGGAGTTCGGCGACCGGGGCCGGGGAGTCGACCGGCTGGCCGGTGGGCATGATCGTGCCCTGTTCCATGGCGTTGAGCTGCCGGAACTCGACCGGGTCCATGCCCAGCTTCTTGGCGACCTTGTCCATCTGCGCCTCGTAGGCGAAGCACGCCTGGACCGCGCCGAAGCCGCGCATCGCGCCGCAGGGCGGGTTGTTGGAGTACAGCGCGATGGCCTCGATCTCGACGTCGTCGACGACGTACGGACCGACGGCGAGCGAGGAGGCGTTGCCGACGACGGCCGGGGAGGCGGACGCGTAGGCGCCGCCGTCCAGCACGATGCGGCACTTCATGTGGGTGAGCTTGCCGTCCTTGGTGGCGCCGTGCTCGTACCAGAGCTTGGCCGGGTGCCGGTGGACGTGTCCGAAGAAGGACTCGAAGCGGTTGTAGACGATCTTGACGGGCTTGCCGGTGCGCAGCGCCAGGAGGCAGGCGTGGATCTGCATCGAGATGTCTTCGCGGCCGCCGAACGCGCCGCCGACGCCGGAGAGCGTCATGCGCACCTTCTCCTCGGGCAGGCCGAGGACGGGGGCGATCTGCTTGAGGTCGGAGTGCAGCCACTGGGTGGCGACGTACAGGTCGACGCCGCCGTCCTCGCCGGGCACCGCGAGGCCGGATTCCGGGCCGAGGAAGGCCTGGTCCTGCATGCCGAAGACGTACTCGCCGGAGACGATGACGTCGGCCTTCTTGGCGGCCTCGTCGGCGTTGCCGCGGATGATCGGCTGGCGGTGGACGATGTTGGGGTGCGGTACGTGGCCGGAGTGGTGGTCGTCGCGGCCCTCGTGGATGAGGGGGGCGTCCTCGGCGATGGCGGAGGCCTCGTCGGTGACGACCGGCAGCTCGACGTACTCGATCTTGATCTTGGCGGCCGCGCGGCGCGCGGTCTCCGGGTGGTCGGCGGCGACCAGCGCGACCGGCTCACCGTGGTGGCGTACCTTGCCGTGCGCGAGAACCGGCGTGTCCTGGATCTCCAGGCCGTAGTTCTTCACGTCGGTGGGCAGGTCGTCGTAGGTCAGTACGGCGTAGACACCGGAGGTCGCGAGCGCCTCGGAGGTGTCGATCGACTTGATCTCGGCGTGCGCGACGGTGGAGCGGAGCGTGTGGCCCCACAGCATGTCCTCGTGCCACATGTCCGAGGAGTAGGCGAACTCGCCGGTCACCTTGAGGGTGCCGTCGGGCCGCAGCGTGGACTCTCCGATACCGGCCTTGGTCTTGCCGCCCTGCGTGAGGTTGGTGGGTGTGCGAGTGACACCAGCCATGGTGGTCAGGCCCCCTGTCCGGCGGTCCGGGATTCGCCGCGGGCGGCTGCCAGCCGGACCGCGTCGAGGATCTTCTCGTAGCCCGTGCAGCGGCACAGGTTGCCCGACAGCGCCTCGCGGATGTCGGCGTCCGACGGGGAGTCGTTGCGCTCCAGCAGCTCATCGGCGGCGACCAGCAGGCCCGGGGTGCAGAAGCCGCACTGGACCGCGCCGGCGTCGATGAACGCCTGCTGGATCGGGGAGAGTTCGCTGTTCTCGCCGGTCTGCGAGTCGGCCGGCTTGGACTGCCACTGCTGGGCGTCCTGGAGGCTCGTCCCGCAGGCACCGGTCGCACAGCCGCCGTGCTCGGCACGCTGCTTGGCGAAGTCCGCCAGTCCCTCGACGGTCACCACCTCGCGGCCCTCGACCTGGCCGGCGGCGACGAGACAGGAACACACCGGCACGCCGTCCAGGCGGACCGTGCAGGAACCGCATTCGCCCTGCTCACAGGCGTTCTTCGAACCCGGCAGGCCCATCCGCTCGCGGAGGACGTACAGCAGGCTCTCGCCTTCCCAGACATCGTCGGCCTCTTGCTGCCGGCCGTTGACGGTGAATGTCACGCGCACTGTGCGCTCCTCTCGTTTCCGCGGTAGGACTCCCAGGTCCAGCCGAGGGTGCGGCGCGCCATGATCCCGACCGCGTGGCGGCGGTACTTGGCGCTGCCGCGCACATCGTCGATGGGGTTGCAGGCCCCGGAGGCGAGCTGCGCGAACTGCTTGGCGACCGACGGCGGGATCGGGGCACCCGACTCCCAGAAGCCGCCCTCCTCCAGCGCCGCGGCCAGGAAGATCTCGGCCTCCTTGGCGCGTACCGGGGTCGGCGCGGCCGAGCCGATGCCGGTGCGGACCGTGCGGGTCTCGGGGTGCAGCGCGAAGCCGAACGCGCAGACGGCGATGACCATGGCGTTGCGGGTGCCGACCTTGGAGAACTGCTGGGGGCCGTCGGCCTTGGGCAGATGCACCGAGCGGATCAGCTCGTCGGGCTCCAGGGCGTTGCGCTTGACGCCGAGGTAGAACTCGTCGATGGGGATCATCCGGCGGCCGCGGACGGACTCGACCTCGACCTCGCAGCCGGAGGCGAGCAGCGCGGGATGCGCGTCGCCGGCCGGGGAGGCGCAGCCGAGGTTGCCGCCGACGCCGCCGCGGTTGCGGATCTGCGGGGAGGCGACGGTGTGCGAGGCCAGTGCCAGGCCCGGAAGCTCGGCTCGCAGATTCTCCATGATCTTGGTGTAGGTGACGGAGGCGCCCAGCCGTACGGTCTTCTCCCCGACCTCCCACTCGCTCAGGTCACCGATACGGTTCAGGTCGAGCAGGTACTCGGGGCGGCGGTGGTCGAAGTTGATCTCGACCATCACGTCCGTGCCGCCCGCGATGGGCACAGCTGTGGGGTGCTCGGCCTTAGCGGCGAGCGCCTCCTCCCAGCTGGCGGGGCGAAGGAAGTCCATGGGTGGCCTCTTCTACGAATTCTACGAAATCGGTCGTTCGCTGCTCATGGTGAGGACCTTCGGCCCTCGTCGCCACGGAGCTTGTTCACGTCTTGTTAACGCGGTTGGGCCAAGTGAACGCGCCAAGGGCCCACCCGGTGCAGTCACCGAAACCATGAAGCGGTTGGCTGGCCAAGCCACCCGTCTTGTAGATTCGAACGAAAGACGAGGCTCTGAAACCTCGCGGCATTCCACCGGCCACACAAGACAGCAAAGAACGGCGGGCGAGGTCATGCGGCTCCGCGCACTCCTGGACACCGACACTCTGGGCCTACGGCTGCTCGGAGGCGAGGACGAGCTGGACCGAACGGTACGCGGCGTGATGACCACCGATCTCCGCGACCCCAGCCGATATCTCTCCGGTGGCGAACTGGTACTGACGGGCCTCGCCTGGCGCCGCGAGGCGGAGGACTCCGAGCGGTTCGTGCGGATCCTGGCCTCCGCCGGGGTCGCCGGGCTCGCGGCCGGCGAGGCGGAGCTCGGCGCCGTCCCCGACGATCTCGTACAGGCCTGCCTGCGGCACCGGCTGCCGCTGTTCTCGGTGGTCGAGGACGTGTCGTTCGCGTCCATCACCGAGTACGTCGTACGCCAGGTCTCCAGCGAGCGGGCCGGCGACCTGGCCGCCGTGGTGGACCGCCACCGGCGCCTGATGACCTCCGGGCCCACCGGCGGCGGTCCCGAGGTCGTCCTGGACCTGCTGGGATCGGACCTGGACCTGCGGGCCTGGGTCCTCTCCCCCACCGGCCGGCAGATCGCCGGATCGTCGCTGGCGGACTCCGGCCCCGAGCTGCCCTCCGAGCTCGGCGCCCGGCTCGCCGGCGAGCATCTGGCCGCCTCCCGCAGCGGCCGCCGCGGCCCGCACCGCGTCACCCTCGGCGGCATCACCTACTCGCTGTTCCCGATCCGCTACGACGGCCGCGACCTGCGCGAAACCCTGCTCTCGGACTGGCTGCTGGCCGTCGAGGCGGACGCCGGCGACTGGTCCGAGGAGCGGCTGGATCTGCTCAACGGCGTCACCCAGCTGATCGCCGTGGAACGCGACCGGCGCGATGCGGCCCGTACGGTGCGCCGGCGCCTCGCGCAGGAGGTGCTGGAGCTCGTCCAGACCGGCGCGCCGCCCGCCGAGATCGCGGCCCGGCTGCGGGTGGCGGCGCCGGTGCTGCTGCCGGGGCTGGGCAGCGCCCCGCACTGGCAGATCGTGGTGGCCCGCGTCGAGTGGGAGTCCGGCGAGGTGCCCGGCGGCCCGGTGGCGCAGACGCTGCTGGAGGAGGTGCTGGTCGATCCGGGCACGTTCGGGCCCGAACCCTCGGACCGGATCGCGGTGGCGCACACCGGCGACGAGGCGGTGGCGCTGGTGCCGCTGCCCGCCACGCCGGACGAGTCCGGGGACACCACGGTCGTCGGCCTGCACGCCGACGACCTGCTCGCGGTCGTCCGGGAGCCGCTGGGCCGGGGGCTGGACGCCGATGGCCGGCTGACCGTCGGCGTCAGCGCGTCCGTCCATTCCGCCGAGGGGCTGCGCGGGGCCCTGGAGGAGGCCCGGCACGCCCGCCGGGTGGCCGCCGCCCGCCCCGGCCGGGTCTGCGCCGCCGGGCACGAGGAGCTGGCCTCGCACGTCCTGCTGCTGCCGTTCGTCCCGGACGACGTCCGCCGCGCCTTCACCGCCCGCCTCCTGGACCCGCTGCGCGACTACGACCGCCGGCACCGCGCCGAGCTGATCCCCACCCTCGAGGCGTTCCTGGACTGCGACGGCTCCTGGACCCGCTGCGCCACCCGGCTGCACCTGCATGTGAACACGCTCCGCTACCGGGTGGGCCGGATCGAGCAGCTCACCGGCCGCGATCTGTCGCGGCTGGAGGACAAGCTCGATTTCTTCCTCGCGTTGCGGATGAGCTGATTCCGGCCGAGCCGATTCCGAGCGGTGCCCTGCGGATCCCGTCGCCGAGCGGCGGGATCCGCGCGTTTTTCCCGGCCTCCCCGACGCCGCGGACCGCTCTTCGGGTGAACGCATCGCCGTACGCCATTCGGGGTACCTCGATCGGGCGGCTTGCCGTCAACGGCGGTTGCCTGCGCGGCGGCCGCGCCACCGGGTGGCGTGGCCGATCAGGGCCGTCACGCCGGGCCCGAGCGCCCTCCCGGCGATTGTGAAATCATTCACCCACCCCCTTGGCCGCACGACGGAATTCGTGCTGAGATTCGCCCACTGCACCAGTTCCCGCTCAATGGCGCGCTCGGGGAGGGCAATGTGGCGGATACCGCCATGTCAGGATCCGCGGAATCCGCGGATTCCGTTAGGTCCGCAGAATCGGCACCGGAATCCACATCAGCACCGGAATTCTCATCGGTATCGGTCCCGGCACCACTGGTGCCGGCCGCCAGATCGGTCGGCGACAGATCGGGCGCGGACGGATCGATCACGAACGACGACCCCCTCGACCGCGCCGTGTGGCGGCTGCGCTCCCGCGGCTGCTGGGACGACGCCGCCGCGCTGCTGGAGCCGCACGCCGCCCGGCACGCCCCCGCCGCGCTGCGCCGCGCCGCGCTCCTCGTGGAGCGCTGCATGTTCACCGCCACCGGGTGGGCCACGGCGGAGGACGCGCTGCGCGGCGCCGAAGCGCTGGCGGGCGACGACGACGAGCGGGGCGGGGCGGCCTGTGAACGCGGCCAGCTCGCGTACGCGGCAACGGTGCTCGGCGTGCGCGACCGGGCCGACGAGGCGCGTTCGGCGCTGGGCCGGGCCGCCGCGCTGCTCGCCCCCGCCGCGGCCGGGCGGCCGCTGCTGGACTTCCGCCGCGGGCTGATGGCCGAGCATGTCGCCGACAGCCCCGACTCGGCGCGGGCCGCCTACCGCCGCGCGCACGCGGGCGCCACCGCCCAGGGCGACACCCTGCTGCTGTCCTTCACCTGGCGCCATCTGGCCGGACTCGCGTTGCGCGACGGGGAGTTGGCCGAGGCCCGGCACGGCTTCGCCGAGTCGCTGCGGATCCGGGAGGAGCTGGGGTTCCTGGTCGGTACGGCGCCCGCGCTGGCGGCGCTGGCCGATGCCGCGCCGGAGGAGGACGCGCCCCGGCTGCGCGCCGAGGCCGCCCGGCTGTTCCGTCTCATGGGCGGGGTGCCGACCTGGCTCGCCGATCACCTCACGCCGGATCCGGCCGCGACGTAGAACGGCGCGGGGCGACGTGGGACGTGGGACGCAGGACGTCCTACGTCCCGCGTACGGGCCGATGCCCGGCCGTAGGGACCGGTCCCACCGGTCGGGCACCGCGGACCCGACCGCCCCGTCAACCCCCCGTCGTCAGCCATGCGGGCCGACGAGGCGATTGGCCGAAAGCGCACGGTCACTACGGCGGATCGGCCGGGGTGCGATGGCTGTACCCGTGTGCGAGGCTCGGACGCGGGTGCCCCGCCCCCGCCCCACGGGCCCCGAGAATGGCCGCAAGTCGCACTGTGACGCGACGGCCGGGCCTGAATGCTGTTCCGGGACCAGCTCCCTTTGGGGGCGCCTTTTCAGGAGGTCCACCGTGGCAGCAGGAGTGTCCAACAGCACCGCGTCAGCCGACTGGGGCAAGGCGGATTTCGAGTCGATCTACAACTGCCCTGATCCGCGTGGGTACTTCACCACTCTGCAACCGTTCGAGTACCAGATTCCGCACCACGGCCAGGCGGTCTTCCGCGCCGTGACCGAAGCCCTGCGGCGACGCCGCAGCGACCGCCCGCCGCTGAACGTCATCGATCTGTGCTGCTCGTACGGGGTCAATGCGGCGCTGCTCAACCACCGGCTGACCCTCGGCGACCTCTACCGCCGCTACGCCCGGCGCGGTCCCGGCAGCCCCGCGACGCCTCGGCTCGCCGAGGAGGACCGGGCGTTCTTCGCCGGCCGGCGACGCCCCGAAGCGGCCCGGGTGATCGGCCTCGACGCGGCGGAACACGCGGTCGCGTACGCCCAGTCGGTCGGCCTGCTCGACCGCGGTTTCTCCGAGAACCTGGAACTCGCCGACCCCAGTCCGCACTTGCGGGCCGCACTCGCCGACATCGACCTGATCACCGTCACCGGCGGCGTCGGCTACATCTCCGAGCGCACCTTCGCCCGTCTTCTCGACTGTGTGTCCACGCCGCCCTGGGTCGCGGCGTTCGTGCTCCGTACGGTGTCCTACGAACCGGTCTCCGCCGCCCTGACCCGCGCCGGGCTGGTGACCGAGAAGCTGACCACGCGGACGTTCCGGCAGCGCCGGTTCACCGACGGCGAGGAGCGGCGTGCGGCGTTCGCGGCGCTGGCCGCGCGCGGGCTGTCCACCGTCGGCAAGGAGGCCGACGGCTTCTACCACGCCGATCTGTATGTCTCCCGGCCCGCCGCCGATGCCGCGGCGCTGCCGCTGGCGGAGCTGCTGCCCGGCTGAGCCTGCGGGGCCGGCCCGCTCAGTGCGGGTGCCGGGCCGCCGACAGATGCTCGCGGGCGATGCGCTCGGCGACCGCGTACTCCTGGGCGATCAACGCGTCCAGCAGCGCCGTGTGCTCGGAGGCGTCCGCGAGCAGTTCGGCGGTGCGCAGCCGGGAGCCGCCGGCCGGCCATTGGGTGCCGCGCAGCAGATCGTCGGTGACCTGGGTCAGCCGGCGGTTGCCGGTGAGGGAGATCAGCGCGTGGTGGAAGGCGCGGTCCGCCTCGGCGTAGCCGACCCGGTCGCCGTGTGCCGCGGCGCTCACCCCCGCGTCGGCGAGCGGACGCAGCTCCTCCCAGCGCTCCGGCGGCAGCGCCCTGGCCAGCCGGACGATCGCGGGGACCTCCAGCATGGCGCGCACCTCGGCCAGCTCGGCCAGCTCGCGGGAGCTGCGCTCGCAGACCCGGAAGCCGCGGTTGGGCACGACCTCGACGGCGCCCTCCCCGGCGAGCTGCTGCATGGCCTCGCGCACCGGGGTCGCCGAGACGCCGTAGCGCTCGGCGAGGGCGGGGGCGGAGTAGACCTCGCCGGGGGCCAGCTCCCCGCCGACCAGCGCCTCGCGCAGCGCGGCCAGCACCTGACCGCGTACGGAGTGCCGCTGCGGACGGACCGGCTGGCGGGGCACGGTCGGCTGCAGCAGGGCGGAACCGGCGTGCGCGGGCGTACGCGTGAGTGCGCGCGGCGCCTGTTCCGCTGTGCCGTGCTCCATGGGTGCCTCCTGACGGTTCCCAGCACCATAGGCGCCCGCAGCGCCGGTTCACACCTCAGCGGGCCTGGGTAGCGTCTTCCGATAAGGTAAGGCTTACCTGCTAACGATCGCGATTCGGTGGTCTCCCGCATGACTCCTGCCCCCGCCGCCCCGCCGCTGAGACAGCCCGTGACCGCCGCGTACGCCCGGCTTTTCGAGGCCTTTCCCGGCCTGCGGGTGACCGAGTGGGACGCGGCACCGCCCAGCGGCGACGGCTGGGTGTCCGCGGCCGGTCTCGCGGCCGGCGGTGAGACCCTCGACACGTTTCTCGCCTGGGACGACGCGCAGATCCTCCGGGACTACGGGCAGCGCGCCCGCCCCGACGTCATCGCCGGCTTCGCGCTGCACCGCTACGCCTGGCCCGCCTGTCTGCTGATCACCATCCCCTGGTTCCTGCACCGCCGGGTGCCGCGGCTGCCGGTGGCGGACGTGACCTTCCAGCGGGAGCTGGGCCAGATGGCGGTACGGGTCCGCTCGTTCGCGTGCCTTCCAGGAGATCCGGCGGCGGAGCTGCCCGGCGCCCGGGTCGTGCCCGACGAGGAGGCGCTGCGGGCCGAGGTGCGGGCGGCGGTGGCCGAGCATCTCGAACCCGTGCTGCACGGTTTCCGGAGCCGGATGCGGCGCGGCCCGCGGGCGCTGTGGGGCATGGCGTCCGACGAGATCGTCGAGGGCCTGTGGTACCTCGGGCATCTGCTGGGCGAGGAGTCGCGCGCGGTCGCCGAACTGGAGCGGCTGCTGCCGGGGGCCACCGCCCCCTACGTCGGCAGCGCGGCGTTCCGCACGCTCACCGGCCCGAACGGCGAGGCGCTGCCCACCCGCGACCGCGCCAGCTGCTGCATGTTCTACACGCTGCGCCCCGACGACACCTGCATCACCTGCCCCCGCACCTGCGACGCCGACCGCATCACCCGCCTCACGGCAACCGCCTGACCCACACACCACCCCTTCGGGTCATCGTATTCGAACTCAATCCCCCCTTCCCTTAAGGGAGTTCGAGGGCCGACCACCCATCTGCCGCTCCCGGCACCACCTTGGCGTTCTCTTGCCACGAAACCCCCCTGGGGGAGGGAGGAATTCCGCCAGGATGCCTCGCGAAACCGCGTATGCGAGGTACTCGAGGCAAGGATTCCCAGAATGAGAATGACGGACATATCGCTGAATTGGCTGATTCCGGCGGCCCTGCTGCTCGCCGGTGTCACGGCGGCCGTGGCGGTGGTCCTGCGCGGCAAACGCGCGGCCGGCCGGCCCACCGACGACTCGTGGGAGCGCAGCGAGGAACGGCGCCGACGCAAGGAGGCCGTGTTCGCCTCGGCCTCCTATCTGCTGCTGTTCTGCTGTGCGGCGGTCGCCGCCGCGCTGTCCTTCCACGGCCTGGTCGGCTTCGGCGTGCAGAACCTCAGCCTCTCCGGGGGCTGGGAGTACCTGGTGCCGTTCGGGCTCGACGGTGCGGCGATGTTCTGCTCCGTACTGGCGGTGCGCGAGGCCAGTCACGGCGATGCGGCGCTCGGCTCCCGGATGCTGGTGTGGACGTTCGCGGGCGCCGCGGCCTGGTTCAACTGGGTGCATGCGCCGCGCGGCATGGACCACGCGGGCGCGCCGCAGTTCTTCGCCGGGATGTCGCTGTCGGCGGCCGTCCTCTTCGACCGGGCGCTCAAGCAGACCCGCCGGGCGGCGCTGCGCGAGCAGGGTCTGGTGCCCCGTCCGCTGCCGCAGATCCGGGTCGTGCGCTGGCTGCGGGCCCCCCGCGAGACCTTCGGGGCCTGGTCGCTGATGCTGCTGGAGGGCGTACGGTCGCTGGACGAGGCGGTCGAGGAGGTACGGGAGGACCGCCGGGCGAAGGAGCAGCGCCGGCTGCGCCGCCGCGAGCAGGGCAAGCTCGACCGGGCCCGGATCAAGGCCATCAACCGGCAGCACCGTTCCTGGGGCATCGGCAGGGGCGGCGGCCGGCTGACCGTCACCCAGGCCACCGCGGCGCCCGCGGAGATGGGCGACCGGGATTCCGCCATATCCACCGACCCTCAAGGACCGTTGCCCGCATCAGATTCGCCGGTGCGCTACCGCCCGGCTCTCAAGGCCGTGACCGGCACTGATCTCGGCACCACCGCCGTCGCGGCCGAGCCGCGCCGGACCGTGGACCTCACCGCCGAGGACGACACCCAGACGCTCCCCCGTCTGGACTCTCTGGAGGAGAAGCTCGCCGCGATCGAGCAACGCTTCGCCTGAACGGTGGCGGACCGCGCCGAACCCACACCCCCGATGCCGGCTCAGGCCGGTCCGCCGCCCAGCTCGAACCACACGCTTTTGCCGACCCCGTGGGACCGTATGCCCCACGCGTCCGCTAAGGAGCGGACCAGCACCAGACCCCGGCCGGACGTCCCCTCGGTGGTCGGTGCCTTCGGCTCGGGGCGTCCCGAGACGAAGTCGCGTACCTCCACCCGCAGCCGGTCGCCGACCGTGGCGGTGACGACGGCGCCGCCCTCCGCATGGACCAGGGCATTGGTGACCAGCTCGCTCGTCAGGAGCGTGGCCACCTCCGCGACCTCCGTGGCGGCGTTTCCCGCCCCCGCCCAGCAGTTCAGCAGCAGCCGGAGTTCCCGGCGCACCTCGCCGACCGCCCGCAGGTCCGCATGGCGCACCTTGCGTCGCAGCATCCCCGGTGTTCGCGCGGCGATCCCCCCGCCCCGGCCCTGCTCGGTCGCCTTCTGCAGTCTGTCCCGTTCCTCGCGCCGCACAGGCTGACGCATGCTCTCCCCCGCCCCCGACAATGATCGGCGCTCTCCCTCGAACAGCCTCACGGTGATGCATTCCCATCGGGCCAGGCGCCATGCTTCGACCGACGCCATACCGCGCCATGCGGAGCCCCGTTCCCCAGTGGGTATGCCTCCGGTAACCGTCCGGACCGGAACCGGCCACATCCCGTATGCGTGAGAGGAGCCGCCGTGCACGACGACCGACTGCTGGTGGAGGGGCGTCTGGAGCGGGCGCTGGGGCAGTTCATCCGGCCCGCGCAGTACGCGGCGCGGGTGCCGCTGGGGCTGGACGTATGGCACGCGCCGGGCGAGCCGGTTCCGGTGGCGGAGGCGTTGCGGGCCGCGTACGAGCCGTTCGCGGTGGGTGAGGCCTGGGGGCCGCCGTGGTCGACGAGCTGGTTCCGGCTGACGGGCGAGGTGCCCGGGGAGTGGGCGGGCCGGCGGGTGGAGGCGGTCATCGACCCCGGGTTCGGCGGCGACGGGCCCGGCTTCCAGGCGGAGGGGCTGGTCCACACGGCGGACGGCGTACCCCTGAAGGGGATCCATCCACGCAACCGGCACATCCCCGTGGCCGCCCCGGCGCAGGGCGGCGAGCAGGTACGGCTGCTGCTGGAGGCGGCCGCCAACCCGGCGGTGCTGCGGGACTTCCGCCCCACCGACCTCGGCGATGTCCGCACCGCGCCGCCGCACCCCCTGTACCGCTTCGCCGCCGCCGACCTCGCCGTCCTCGACGAAACCGTCTGGCATCTCGTCCTGGACATCGAGGTGCTGTCGGAGCTGATGCCCGAGCTGCCCGCCGACCGCCCCCGCCGGCACGAGATCCTGCGGGCCCTGGAGGACATGCTGGACGCGCTGGACCTGCACGACGTCGCGGGAACGGCGGCCGCCGGACGGGCCGCGCTGGAGGACGTACTGAGCCGCCCGGCCGCGGCCAGCGCCCACCGCGTCTCGGCCACCGGGCACGCCCATATCGACTCCGCGTGGCTGTGGCCGCTGCGCGAGACCGTGCGCAAGGCCTCCCGGACCTTCGCCAATGTCACTCAACTGGCAACGGAATACCCGGAGTTGGTGTTCGCGTGCTCCCAGGCGCAGCAGTACGCGTGGGTCAAGGAGCACCAGCCGGACATCTGGGAGCGCATCAAGGAGGCCGTACGGCGGGGCAACTGGGCGCCGGTCGGGTCGATGTGGGTGGAGTCCGACGCCAATCTGCCCGGCGGCGAGGCGCTGGCTCGGCAGATCGTGCACGGCAAGCGCTTCTTCCTGGAGGAGCTGGGGGTGGAGACCGAGGAGATCTGGCTGCCGGACTCCTTCGGCTACACCGCCGCCTTTCCGCAGCTGGCGCGGCTGGCCGGGGCGAAATGGTTCCTGACCCAGAAGCTGTCGTGGAACCAGAGCGACAAGATGCCGCACCACACCTTCTGGTGGGAGGGCATCGACGGCACCCGCGTCTTCACCCACTTCCCGCCCGTCGACACCTACAACTCGCAGCTCCACGGCCACGAACTCGCCCACACCGAGCGCAACTTCGCCGAAAAGGGCCGCGCCACCCGCTCCCTGGTCCCCTTCGGCTGGGGCGACGGCGGGGGCGGCCCGACCCGGGAGATGCTGGAGCGGGCCCGTCGGCTGCGTTCCCTGGAGGGCTCACCGCGCGTCACGGTCGAGCCGCCGGCCCGGTTCTTCGACGCCGCCCACGAGGAGTACGGGGCGGCGGCGCCGGTCTGGTCGGGCGAGCTGTATCTCCAGTACCACCGCGGTACGTACACCTCGCAGGCGAAGACCAAGCAGGGCAACCGGCGCAGTGAACACCTGCTGCGGGAGGCGGAGCTGTGGGCGGCGACGGCCGCGGTGCGGGGCGGCGGCCGCGGGGCGTACGCCTACCCGTACGACGCCCTCGACCGGCTCTGGAAGACCGTTCTGCTGCATCAGTTCCATGACATCCTGCCGGGCTCGTCCATCGCGTGGGTGCACCGGGAGGCGCGGGCGACGTATGCGGCGGTGGCGACGGAGCTGACGGAGATCATCGAGGGGGCGATCGGGGCGCTGGGCGGGGCGGCGGCCGGGGCCGCAACCGGGGCGGACGCGGTGCCGACGGTGTTCAACGCCTCGCCCTACGACCGGGACGAGATCGTCGAGCTGCCGACGGGGGCGCCGGAGAAGCGCACCGCCGTCCCCGTCCATGTGCCCGCGCTGGGCTCGGCGACCGTCCGGCCGCCCGGCCCGCACTCCCCCACGCCGTCGCCGGCGTCCGTGCGGTCGAGCACCGACGCGCAGGGCGCCATCACCCTGGACAACGGACTGCTCCGCGTCCGCATCGACGCCGACGGCCTGCTGACCGCCGTGCGCGATCTGCACGCCGCACGCGAGGTCCTGGCCCCCGGCGCCCGCGGCAATCTGCTCCAGCTGCACCCGGACCACCCCACCAAGTACGACGCCTGGGACCTCGACCGGCACTACCGCCACCGCGGCACCGATCTGACCGACGCCGAGTCCGTCGAGCTGGTGACGACCGGGCCGCTGACCGCCACGGTACGGGTGACCAGGGCATTCGGCGCCTCGCGCATCGCCCAGGACCTGACGCTGCGGGCCGGCTCCCGCCGCCTCGACATCCTCACCGACATCGACTGGCGCGAGTCCGAGAAGGTCCTCAAGGCCGCCTTCCCTCTCGATGTGCACGCCGAACGGTCCACCGCCGAGGTGCAGTTCGGACATGTGCACCGCCCCACCCACGCCAACACCAGTTGGGACGCGGCCCGTTTCGAGATCCCCGCGCACCGCTGGCTGCGCGTCGCCGAGCCCGGCTACGGCGTGGCGCTGCTCAACGACTCGACGTACGGCCATGACGTCACCCGTACGCCGCATGCGCAGGGCCTGGGCACGACCGTACGGCTGACGCTGCTGCGCGCCCCGCACAGCCCGGATCCGGAGACCGACCAGGGCAGGCACCGCTTCACCTATGCGCTGCTGCCGGGCGCCGGGGTGGGCGACGCGGTCGCCGAGGGCCTGGCGCTCAACCTCCCCCTGCGGACCGCCACCGCGCCGCCCGTACCGCCGCTGATCCGCATCGACCACCCGGCCGTCACCGTCGAGTCGGTCAAGCTCGCCGAGGACCGCAGCGGCGATGTGGTGGTGCGGCTGTACGAGTCGCGGGGCGGCCGGGCCACCGGCACCCTCGCTCCCGGATTCGCGGTCGAACGGGCCACCGTGACCGACCTGCTGGAACGCCCCCTGCGGGAGGAGGAGGGAGGGCCGACGTCCGACATCACGGTGGAGCTGCGCCCGTTCCAGATCCTGACGCTGCGGCTGCGGCCCCAGCGCCGGCCCCGTAGCTGACCGCGCTCGGTACCCGACCTCCGGGGTCCACCGCTCCGCCTACATCCGGGGAATGTTGCGCAGGTTGGAGCGGGCCAGCTGGGCCATCCGGCCGACCCCGCCCGCCAGCACGATCTTCCCGGCCGACAGTGCGAAGCCGGACACCATCTCCGCGCTGATCTTCGGCGGAATCGACAGGGCGTTGGGGTCGGTGACGATGTCCACCAGCGCCGGGCCGTGGTGCCTGAACGCCTCGCGCAGCGCGCCGCGCACCTGCTTGGGCTTCTCCACCCGCACGCCGTGCGCCCCGGCCGCGCGGGCGATGGCCGCGAAGTCCGGGTTGCGGTTGGTGGTGCCGTACGAGGGCAGACCCGAGACCATCATCTCCAGCTCCACCATGCCCAGGGAGGAGTTGTTGAAGAGGACGACCTTCACCGGCAGGTCGTACTGGACCAGGGTGAGGAAGTCTCCCATCAGCATGGAGAACCCGCCGTCGCCCGACATCGAGACGACCTGCCGCCGGCGGTCGAGGAACTGCGCGCCGATCGCCTGCGGCAGCGCATTGGCCATCGAACCATGGCTGAACGAACCGATCACCCGGCGCCGGCCGTTGGGGCTGAGGTAGCGGGCGGCCCAGACGTTGCACATGCCGGTGTCGACGGTGAAGACCGCGTCGTCGGCGGCCTCCTCGTCCAGGACGGATGCGACGTACTCGGGGTGGATCGGGAGGTGCTTCTCCACCTTGCGGGTGTAGGCCTTGACCACCCCCTCCAGCGCGTCGGCGTGCTTCTTCAGCATCCGGTCCAGAAACTTCCGGTCCGTCTTCGGCCGGACCTTGGGGATCAGACAGCGCAGCGTCTCGCGGACATCGCCCCATACCGCGAGGTCGAGCGTGGTGCGGCGGCCGAGGTGTTCGGGGCGGACGTCGACCTGGACGATGGTGACGTCGTCGGGAAGGAAGGCGTTGTAGGGGAAGTCGGTGCCCAGCAGGATCAGCAGATCGCACTCGTGGGTGGCCTCGTAGGCCGCGCCGTAGCCGAGCAGCCCGCTCATGCCGACGTCGTACGGGTTGTCGTACTGGATCCACTCCTTGCCGCGCAGCGCATGCCCGACCGGGGACTTCACCCGTTCCGCGAACTCCATCACCTCGGCGTGCGCGCCGGCCGTGCCGCTGCCGCAGAACAGCGTGACCTTGCCGGCCTCGTCGATCATCCGGGCCAGCTTGTCGATCTCGGTGTCGCCGGGGCGTACGGAGGGGCGCGAGGTGACCAGGGCGTGCTCGACGGCGCGCTCGGGGGCCGGCTCGGCGGCGATGTCGCCGGGGAGGGAGACGACCGCGACGCCGCTGCGGCCGATGGCGTGCTGGATGGCGGTCTGCAGTACGCGGGGCATCTGCCGGGTGCTGGAGATCAGTTCGCTGTAGTGGCTGCACTCGGCGAACAGGCGGTCGGGGTGGGTCTCCTGGAAGAAGGTGGTGCCGATCTCGCTGGAGGGGATGTGGGAGGCGAGGGCGAGCACCGGGGCCATCGAGCGGTGTGCGTCGTAGAGGCCGTTGATCAGGTGCAGATTTCCGGGCCCACAGGAGCCGGCGCAGGCCGCGAGCTTGCCGGTGAGCTGCGCTTCCGCCCCGGCGGCGAAGGCCGCCACCTCCTCGTGCCGGACCTGGATCCAGTCGATGGCGGAGTTGCGGCGGATGGCGTCGACGACCGGGTTCAGGCTGTCGCCGACGACGCCGTAGAGCCGCTGCACCCCCGCCCGCACCAGGATGTCCACGAACTGCTCGGCGACGGTCTGCTTGGGCATGGCGGCCGGCTCCTCCCGACGGTGCTGCGCCTCGGACGGCACTCGGCCCGCCTACCCGCCGCACCAGGACTCCCACACCCCGACGGCCGTCCGGTCCTTCGTATGGCCCTGGACGGCAACTGCGGCGGCGTCCGCCGGGGCGCGCGTCCGTGCCGCGTCCGGCAGGCTTGGGCCATGAGAGAGCGCAGGGCACGGACCGTCACATGAGTGTGTGGCAGTTGGTCGCGGTCGGCCTGGTCCTGCTGCTCGGGCTGCTCGGGGTGCTGATGCCCGGCATTCCCGGGCCGCCGATCGTCTGGGCCGGGGTGCTGTGGTGGGCGCTGACCGAGCGGACCGGCGTCGCCTGGACGGTCCTGATCGCGGCCACCGCTCTGCTGCTCCTCAACCAGGCCCTCAAATGGCTGCTCCCGGCCCGCAACCTCCGCGCCGCCGGCGCGCCGTACCGCACGCTGCTCCTGGCGGGTCTGGCCGGCATCGCCGGGTTCTTCCTGGTCCCGGTCCTCGGCGGGCTGCTGGGCGCCGTCGGCGGCCTCTACGCCCTCGAACGGGTGCGGCTCGGCAGCCATGGCGACGCCTGGGCCTCCACCCGTACGGTCATGCGCGCCATCGGTCTGAGCGTGCTGATCGAGCTGTTCGCCTGCCTGCTGGTGGTCGGGGCCTGGATGGGCGCCGTGCTCGCGAAGTGAGCCGCGTACGGCACGGTCGTCGCTACGCGGCCGCCTCGCCCGCCCCCGGGATCTCCCCCTCCGCCCGCAGCCCGGCGCGCCACAGGTGATGCAGCGCATACGCCCCCCACGGCCGCCATGCGTCCGCCACCCCGGCCGCCCCGAAACCGGCCCACACGTCCGGGTCGCCCATCCCGCGCATCCGGATGTACGCCGCCGCCCGCGGCCCGGCGCCGGGGAGGGCCGCCAGCGCGCGCTCGGCGACATTCCGGTCCGCGCCCGCGTCCAGCACGATCTCCCCGGCGGCGAGCGCGGCGCACAGTGCGCGTACCGGCGCCGCCACGTCCGCGCCGGTCAGCTCGGTGGGCCCCGGGAAGAGATGGGTGAGCCCCCCGTCCGGCGCATCCAGCGGCTTCCCGTACGTCCGCACCAGCTCCGCGGCACGCTCCGGCGGCCCGCCCAGAACCGTCCGGACGGCCAGCTCCTCCGGGTCCACGGCGCCGGGCGACCGCAGCCCGGGGCGCTCCGCCACCAGCGGGCCGAGCAGCGGGTCGGCGCCCAGCCGCTCGGCGACCGCGTAGGGGTCGGCATCCAGGTCGAAGAGGCGGCGCAGCCGCTGGACGGCCGTCGCCAGGTCCCGGAGATCGGTCAGCCGCAGCCGGCACTCCAGCCAGCCGCCGTCCGCGCCCCGGTCCGCCGGGCAGACCAGCCCGGCGGGTGAGATGCGCCGCGACCGCGCGCCGCCGCATTCGTCGACCTCCGCGGTCCCGGTGCCGTAGTCGAGCCGCAGCGTACGGCGGTAGGTGCGGCCGCCGCGCGGGCCCCGCATCTCCTCGACGCCCGGCACCGCCCGCACCTGGAGGAAGTCGAACATCTCGGCCTCGGCGCACGGCCCCCGATAGGCCAGCCGGACCGGAATCCCGCCGGCCGCGCTCCGTGCCGTGCCGCGGACCGCCGCCGCCCTCAGCTCGCTGGGCGTCCCGGCGTAGATCTCCCGCATCGTGTCGTTGAACTGCCGGATGCTGGCGAACCCGGCCGCGAAGGCCAGCTCCGTGACCGGCAGCTCCGTGGTCTGGAGCAGCACCCGGGCGGTGTGCGCCCGGCGGGCCCGCGCCAGCGCCACCGGGCCGGCGCCGAGCTCCGCGGTCAGCTGCCGCTGCACCTGCCGCGCGCTGTACCCCAGCCGGCGCGCCAGCCCGCCGACGCCCTCCCGGTCGACCACGCCGTCCCCGATGAACCGCATGGCGCGGCCGACCAGGTCGGCCCGTACGTTCCACTCCGCCGACCCCGGCACGGCGTCCGGCCGGCACCGCCGGCAGGCCCGGAACCCGGCGGCCTGCGCGGCGGCGGCCGACGGGAAGAACCGCACATTGACCCGCTTGGGGGTGACCGCGGGGCAGCTCGGCCGGCAGTAGATCCCCGTGGTCCGCACCGCGAAGAAGAACTCCCCGTCGAACCGCGCATCCCGACTGGACACCGCTTCGTACCGGGCCTCGTCACACATCACGTCGTCGCGCACCCTCCCAGTCTGCGCCGCCCGCACCGCCGCTACCGGCGGAAATCGGACGCGGCGCTGGTGCGACGCCCCGAGCCTGCCGGGGCCCGGCACCGCGGGCCCCGGCAGGCTCGGCCTCCGCTACCCCCGCGAGCCCCGCTTCCGCTCGCCCATGTGCCGGCCCAGCGCCTGCTTCTGCTTCCAGTCCCGCCGGATGTCCGCCCGTACCCGGGCGTCCGTCTTCGCCACGATGCGCAGGTTCTCGCGCCGCAGCTTCCGGAAGCTCTCCAGCCGGCGCTCGGGCAGCGCCCCGTCCTCGATGGCCGCCAGCACCGCGCAGCCCGGCTCCGTCTCGTGCGCGCAGTCGGGGAAACGGCACTCCTCGGCCAGCGCCTCGACATCCGAGAACGTCCGCGCCAGCCCGGTCTCCGCGTCCCACAGCCCGACGCCGCGCAACCCGGGGGTATCGATGAGCACCCCGCCCCACGGCAGCGCCAGCAGATCCCGCGTGGTCGTGGTGTGCCGCCCCTTGCCGTCCCGGTCACGGATGGCCTGGACATCCTGCACGTACTCGCCGACCAGCGCATTGGCCAGTGTGGACTTGCCCGCACCGGACCGCCCCAGCAGGACGGACGTACCCCCCGCGAGCACCGCGGCCAGCGCCTCGACCCCCTCTCCGGTGGCCGAGCTGACCCCCAGCACCTGCACTCCCGGGGCCACGGTCGCCGCGTCCTCGACCAGATGCGCCAGCCGGTCCGGCCCCCCGGCCAGATCGGCCTTGGTCAGCGCCACCAGCGGCTGGGCCCCGCTCTCCCAGGCGAGGGAGACGAACCGCTCGATGCGGCCCAGGTCGAACTCCTCCGCCAGCGAGACGGCGATCACCGCATGATCGACGTTCGCGGCGAGGATCTGCCCCTCCGACCTCTTGGACGAAGTGGACCGCACGAACGCCGTGCGCCGCGGCAGCAACGCCCGTACGACGCCGTCGACATGGTTGCCGGCCCGGCCGTTCTCGAGGTCGATGACGGCCCAGTCCCCGGTGCACGGCACCTTCATCGGATCGCTCGTCGCCACCAGCGCGGTATCCGCCAGGACGGTTCGGACGCCGTCGCCCGTGCCGTCACCGTCTCCGGCGCTAGCGGCCACTACGGCGTCCACGCGCCCGCGATCCACGCGGACGATACGGCCGGGCACAATCCCCTGCCCGGCATAGGGGGTGAAATTCTCCGCGAAACCTTCGTCCCAGCCATAGCCGGACAGCGGGTGCGCAGCGGAGAGAGTGTGGTCGAACAACGGGATGACCCTTCGAAAAGGAGTGGTCCCGGCTCCGCGCACCACGCGCGAAAGAGAGAAATGACGTCAAGTCAGCCGGAGACCACGGGGGTGGAATTGATGAACTCCTGAATGCGGGCAGCACCCTTCACAGCGACAGTCATCAGTACTCACCTCCGGATTCCTCGATACGGCCGACGACGGCGGCTTCGTGCCGCCCTCCGCAACGTCGCCGAGCCTAGACCGGCCCGCGCGGCGGCGCACTTCATTTTCCCGGTCGCGATCGGCGACCCGGTGAGGCGCCCCGAGTACCCCCAGGGCACCGCCGAGCGGACGGGGGGACGGCGTGGCTGCGCCGCCCTCGCCGCCCCCTCGCTCGTGACGCGTCGTGGAACGTCAGTCGCGATCCCCCAAGTAGTCGGTGACGATGCAGCCGTCGACCTCGCCCTCGTCGGCGGTCTTGCCCGGCGGCGCCTGGAAGCCCGGGGAGCAGTTGAGGAACAGCAGTCCGGCCTTGAGGAGCCTGCTCCGCTGGTCGTCGCTGCCCGGGTCGACGGCGAAGTCGTCGCCGATCATGAGATCGTCCTCTTCGCCCTTGCCTTGCTTGATCGAGGTCTGGAACGCCTCCATGTCCTCGATCGTGAGGAAGTCGACGTCACCGTCGCTGCCGACCGGGTCGGAGCATTCGCCGCCGCCGTTGATGCCCGTCAGGCCCATGGCCTGCACCTGCTGCACCTCGCGGGGCGTGGCGAGGTCGATGCTCTCGCAGGCGAGCGTCGACGTGAGGAAGTCCGCGGCTTCCTGCGGCGAACCCGCGGAGGGCAGGCTGCCGCAGGCGGAGACCGAGGCCAGGGCGAGAACGGTGCCTGCGGTGGCGAGTATTCGATGGAATCGCACGACGTCCCTTTGCAGATGTGGCTTTGAATCGAGCGCGCCGACCTGAGGCGGCGGCGCCCCGGCTGCGGGGGCGAAGAAAGCCACCTGCTCTCCCCCGTTTCCCCCGGCCGTCATCAGTTGACCGGGACATGGTAAAGGAAATCCCAAGTCTGCGTTCGCCGCTGGAAGCCGGTGAACCCACCCACCGATCGGGCTTCCGGTGTTCGCGGTGCCCATGGGCGACACCGCCGAGGGGCCGGGGATTCCTCCGCCGTCACCCGGTGGCAGCCGGCCGCTCCCGCCACCAGTCCACCGTCGCCGCGATCTGCTCGTCGACGGGGGTGGCCCGTACCGTGAAGGCGGCTTCGTACGCGCGCGAATCGGCGACGAACGGGCGGTCGAACTGGTAGCGAATCTCCTTCAGTTCGCGGATCAGCGGGGAGAAGAGCGAGACGACGCTCAGCACGGCCGGCGGCAGCGTGCGCACCGCGACCGGTCCCGTTTCCGCCCGGGCGGCGAGACGGTCGACCATCTCCCGGGTGGACAGCGCGGGCTCCGTCGGCACGTGCCAGGCGCGGCCCCAGGCCCGTTCCTCGCCCGCGACCTCGACCAGGGCCCGAGCCACATCGGGGAGATAGGTCCAGCTGTGCGGGGCGTCCGGATCCCCGAGCGTGGAGACCGGCTTGCCGCGCAGCAGTCGTGGCACGACGCGGGCGGCCAGGTGCCCGCCGTCGGTCACGCCGGGCCCGAAGAAGTCCGAGGCCCGCACCTCGACCGCCTTGATGCGGCCCTGCTCGTGCAGCTTTTGCGCCTGCTCCCAAACGGCCGCGCGCACCCGCCCCTTGGGGCCGGTCGCCGCCAACGGCAGGGCCTCGGTGAGGGGACCGTCCACCGGACCGTAGCCGTAGAGGTTGCCCAGCATGACCAGGACGGCGCCGGTCGCCTCGGCCGCCGCGCAGAGCGACGAGGCCAGCGGCGGCCACTCGCTCGCCCAGCGGTGGTAGGGCGGTGCCGCGCAGCTGTGGATCGCGGCCGCGCCCTGCGCGACCTCGATCAGTCGCGTGCTGTCGGCCGCGTCCGCTGCGACGTGCTCGATGCCGGGCTCCGGGCTTCGGCCCGATGTGGTGACGACCCGTACGGAATGGCCCTTCTCGACCAGCAGCCGAGCGGTGGCGGCCCCGGCGGGCCCGAATCCTATGACGACATGAAGGCTCACGCGCGCACAGTAGCGCGCGCGTGTTCCGCTCTTCCCGCGTCGGGTGCGTCAGAGGTGTACCCACCGCGGGGATCGCCCGTTGCCAGCGGGTGGCTGCCCCGGGTGTCACGCGCGGGGCGGGTGACCTCGATGTTCCCAACCCCTCAGTGGTGCGGCGGAGTTGCTGCCCGGTCCCGTCCATCGGGTCGTTGTGCGGGGCGTGCGCGCGGCCTCCGCCGGGGAGGACGCGCGCGCACGCCCGGCCGTCATCGAGCGGCCTGCTGCAACCGCCCTAGCGACGCCACCAGTTGGTCCACCTCCTCCGCTGTGTTGTACAGCGCGAGCGAGGCGCGGGCCGCGCTCTCCAGTCCGTAGTGGGCCAGGGCCGGCTGGGCGCAGTGGTGGCCCGCGCGGACGGCGATACCGTCGCGGTCCAGCCAGTCGGCGATCGCGGCGGGGTCGTGGCCGGCGAGGGTGAAGGTCAGTACGGCGATCCGGTCGGGGGCCGAGCCCAGCAGATCGAGTCCCGGCACCGCGGCCAGGGCCTGCTGGGCGTAGGCCATCAGGGAGGTTTCGTACGCGGCGATGGCGTTCCGGTCGAAGGAGGTCAGCCAGTTGAGCGCGGCCAGCAGGCCGACCACGCCGGAGATGTGCCCGGTACCGGCTTCCAGCCGGTGCGGGACGGGGGCGTAGGTGGTACGGGTGAAGTCCACCGACTCGATCATGTTGCCGCCGCCCTGCCACGGCGTCATCTCCCGCAGGATCTCCGGTTTGGCGTACAGCGCGCCGATGCCGGTGGGGGCGAACAGCTTGTGGCCGGAGAAGGCGTAGAAGTCGGCGTCCAGGTCCTGGACGTCCACGGGGAAGTGCGCCACCGCCTGCGCGCCGTCGACCAGCACCTTGGCTCCGTAGCGGTGCGCGAGTGCGGTCATCTCCCGTACCGGCGGGACGGTGCCGAGCACATTGGACGCCTGGCTGACGGCCACCAGCCGGGTGCGTACGGAGAGCAGGTCGGCGTAGGCGTCGAGGTCGATCCCGCCGTCCGGCCGGAGGGGTACGGGCACCACCCGGGCCCGGGTCTCCTTGGCGACCAGCTGCCAGGGGACGATGTTGGAGTGGTGCTCCAGCACCGGCACCAGGATGTCGTCGCCGGGGCCGAGGTTGCCCCGTCCCCAGCTCTGGGCGACGAGGTTGATCGCCTCGGTGGTGCCGCGGACGAAGACGATGTCGTCCGGGGACGGGGCACCCAGGAACCGGGCGACCGCCGCCCGGCCCGCCTCGTACGCCTCGGTGGCTTCCCGCGCCATGGTGTGCGCGCCGCGGTGGATGTTGGAGTTGGCCGCGCCGTAGAAGCCGGAGAGCGCCTCGATGACCTGGCGCGGCTTCTGGGTGGTGGCGCCGTTGTCCAGCCAGACCAGGGGGTGGCCGTTCACGGTGCGGTGCAGGATCGGGATGTCGCGGCGGGCGTCCTCGGGGGCGAAGCCGCCGGGCCGGCGGGGCGCCCCCTGGGCCGGGACGGCGGGGCCGACCGCCGGGACGGCCCCGGCCGCCGCCGGCGGGTCGGTGTCCGTCACCGGCCGCGCCGACCGCTCAACGTCAGGAATAGTCATGGTAGTTGGACACCTCGACGTTCTGGAGCACCGCCAGCGCGTCCTCCACGAGCACCGCGCTGTTGAAGTACGCCGTCATCAGATACGAGGTGATGCCCTTCTGGTCGACGCCCATGTTCCGCATCGCCAGGCCGGGTTCGACCTCGTCCGCGATCTTCGCGGGGCGCAGCCCGATGACGCCCTGTTCGGCCTCGCCGACGCGCATCAGCAGGATCTCGGTCGTACCGATGCCCGCCCGGCCGGAGAATCGCACCTTGTCGGAGGGGAGCAGCGGGACGCCGCGCCAGGTCAGCAGCGGGCTGCCGAAGCGGTTGTCGATCACCGGGGGCACGCCCCGGCGGGTACATTCCCGGCCGAACGCGGCGATGGCCCTGGGGTGGGCGACGAAGTAACCGGGCTGCTTCCAGACCCGCGTCAGCAGTTCGTCGAGGTCGTCCGGGGTCGGCGAGCCGGTGCGGGCCTGTACGCGCTGGCCCGGGGCGACATTGTGGAAGAGCCCGAATTCCGGGTGGTTGAGCAGCGAGGCCTCCTGGCGCTCGCGCAGCGCGTGGACGGTGAGAGTGGACTGGGCCCGGGTCTGGTCGATGGGCCCGTTGTAGAGGTCGGCGACCCGGGTGTGCACGCGCAGCACGGTCTGGGCGAGGGTCATGTGGTACTCGCGGGGGGTGTCCTCGTAGTCGACGAAGGTGCCCGGGAGGTCGGGTTCGCCGACGTGACCGGCGGTCAGGTCGACGGGTACCTCGGCGCCCGGCAGCACCCCGTCCGTGGCGAGGTAGGCGTCCATCGCGCCCCGTAAGCCCGCGTCGCGGTCGCAGAGCCCGGCGAGCACGCTGCGTTCGACGCACAGCGCCACGCCGGGGGTGAGCGCCCGGACGCGGTACGGCATGGCTTCGGCGCGGGTCCAGGCGTCGAGGTCGAAGAACTGGCCGTCGCCGATCACTTCGAGCACCGCGTCCTCGCCGTACCGGCCGCTGACCCGCTTCTCGGCCCGGCCCTGGACGAGCACCCACAGCCGGTCGTGGGCGTCGCCGTCCTGGGCCAGCATCTGCCCGGACTCGAAGGTGACCTCCGTGAAGGCGCCCGCGAGTTCGGCCAGCAGCGCGTCGTCGGCGTCCCGCAGATACGGCAGTTCTCGCAGGTCGCCGGGGATGATGCGAGGCGATCCCTGATCGGTGTGGGTGCTGATGCGGTCGTCGCCGAGGACGTAGGTGCGGCGGCGGTTGACGCGGAAGACGCCCGATTCGACGTCCACCCAGGGCAGGGCGCGCAGGAGGTAGCGCGGGGTGATGCCGCGCATCTGGGGGCTGGTCTTGGTGGTGGTCGCGAGCTGCCGTGCGGCATCCGGGGCGAGACTCATCCGATCGTTCACGGGGACCTCCTTGAGGACATGCCGGCATGCCGGACGGCCGGCGCACGGCCGTTCACGACATGGGAACGGTTGCGATCGTGCGGGCGGAATGTGCCCCCCGCAAGGAACCGTTCGCCGGGCCGCGGCCGGAAACGCCCGGTCCTTCGAATCGACGATTCCGCATATGCGTGCGACTACCGCGTGCGGCATGCCCGCCACCACGAGCGGAGCTACCGGAATCTCCGTTCCGGCGCGTCCGGAAACGCCTCTGCGTAGGCGAGAGGCGACCTGATTTACCCTCATAAGCGCGCTTTGGCAATTACAAAGAGGGACTTATGAGCCTCCATGAGTGCTCCATGCCACCCCCCGTGCGCCCTCCCTCACGTCGGTGGTCGCCTCGGGGCGGCGGGCAGTGCCAGACAGGGGACATGACGGGACATTTTGGGCAATCGGGCGCCGGGCGGGAGGGCGTCGGGGCCCAGGCATCGCCGCCTCCCTCCCCGGAGCGGCGCCTTCGCTCCCCCGCCCGGTACCTGCGCTCCCTGCTGAGCGTGCACACCGTCGCGGGCCAGGTGTTCGTGCTGCAGCTGGGGCTGGTGGTGCTGCTCGTCGTCGCGGCCGTCGTCGCCCTCGTCCTCCAGGCCCGGGGCGCGGTCCTGGAGGAGGCCCGTCAGCGCTCGGTCGTCGGCGCCGAGACCTTCGCCCATGCACCGGGGACGCTGGCCGCCATGCAGTCCGACCGCCCCAGCGCGCTGCTGCAACCGCAGGCCGAGGCGGCCCGGAAGGCCTCCGGGGTGGACCTCATCGTCGCGTACAGCCCGCAGGGGATCCGCTGGACGCACCGGGACCCGCGCCTGATCGGCAAGCACCTCCCCGGCCACGTCGCGGAGCCCAGCGACACGAGCCGCACCGAGACGTTCACCACCACCCTCGGCCCCGCCGTGAACACCACCGTCCCCGTCAAGGACGCAGGCGGCAAGGTCGTCGGGCTGGTCACGGTCTCGATCACGGTCCACCACACCGACCAGCAGGTGAGGGGGCAACTGCCGCTGCTCCTCGGCTCCGCGGCCGGCGTGCTGCTGCTGGGCACGGGCGGGGTCGCGCTGATGAAACGCCGGCTGCGGCGGCAGACGCACGGCCTGGACCCGGCCGAGATGCGCCGGATGTACGACCACCACGACGCGGTGCTGCATGCCGTACGGGAGGGCGTGCTCATCATCGGGAGCGACGGGCGGCTGCTGCTGTGCAACGACGAGGCGCGGCGACTGCTGGACCTGCCCGCGGACGCCGAAGGGCACCACGTCGCCGACCTGGGCCTGGAGCCGCGGATGGGCGCGCTGCTGGCCTCCGGGCGGACGCTCACCGACGAGGTGCACCGGGCCGGCGACCGGCTGCTGGCGGTGAATGTGCGCGAGACCGCCCCGTACGGCGGGCCGGCCGGAACCGCCGTCACGCTACGGGACTCCACCGAGCTGCGGGCGCTGGCGGGCAAGGCGGAAGTGGCCCAGGAACGGCTCAAGCTGCTGTACGACACCGGGATGCGCATCGGCACCACGCTGGATGTGACGCGTACCGCCGAGGAGCTGGCCGATGTCGCGGTGCCACGGTTCGCCGATGTCGTCACCGTGGAACTGCTGGAGCCGGTGCTGCACGGCGCCGAGCCGCCGTGGGGGACCACCGCGCTGCGGCGGATGGCCGTCAGCGGGGCGGCCCGGCAGGACGCGCCCCGCCACCCGGCGACCGAGCTGATCACGTCGCTGCCGACCGCGTCCATGACCGCGGAGACGGCGGGCGACCCGCCCTCCCCGCGCAGCCGCCGGCCGGCCGCGCCCGCCGCCGGCGAACCGGACCCCGACTACTCGGCCCTCGACATCGACATCGGCCGCTCGCTCCCCGAGACCAACCGCCCGGTCCTCGAACGCGACCTGCGGACGGCGGACGGCTGGCGGGCGCAGGACCCCGAGGCGACCCAGCGGGTCCTGGACCAGGGCATCCGCTCCCTGATCAGCGTCCCGCTACGGGCCCGGGGCGCCGTCCTCGGCCTGGCCAACTTCTGGCGCGGCGAGGCCTCCGGGCCGTTCGAGGAGGAGGATCTGTCGTTCGCCGAGGAGCTGGGCGCGCGGGCCGCGGTCTCCCTCGACAACGCCCGCCGCTACACCCGCGAGCACGCCACCGCCGTCGCCCTGCAGCGCCGCCTGCTGCCGCAGACGCTGCCCGAGCAGTCCGCGCTGGACGTGGCGTTCCGCTATCTGCCCGCGCGGGCGGGGGTCGGCGGCGACTGGTTCGACCTCATCCCGCTGCCCGGCGCCCGGGTCGCCCTCGTCGTCGGCGACGTCGTCGGGCACGGGCTGCACGCCGCCGCCACCATGGGCCGGCTGCGCACCGCCGTCCACAACTTCTCCGCCCTCGACCTGCCGCCCGACGAACTCCTCGGTCATCTGGACGAGCTGGTCGCCCATATCGACGCCGACGAGACGCGCGAGGGCAACGGCGCCGCCATCACCGGTGCCACCTGCCTGTACGCCATCTACGACCCGGTCACCGGCCGGGCCACCCTGGCGCGGGCCGGCCATCCCGGGCCCGCGCTGGTCCGCCCCGACGGCACCGTCTCCTTCCCCGACGTCCCCGTCTCGCCGCCCCTGGGCCTGGGCGGCAGCGTGCCCGTGGAGACGGCGGAGCTCCCGCTGCCGGAGGGCTCCCGGCTGGTGCTGTACACCGACGGCCTCGTCGAGGCCCGCGACCGCGACATCGACACCGGTCTGGCGCTGCTGCGCGGCGCCCTGGCCACCGGTGCGGACCGCACCCCGGAGGAGACCTGCGCGGCCGTCCTCGAAGCGGTGCTGCCCGAGCGTCCCAGCGACGACATCGCCCTGCTGGTGGCCCGCACCCGGTTGCTGGAGCCCGACCGGATCGCCGAGTGGAACGTCCCCTCCGACCCCGCCGCGGTCTCCCCCGTACGCACCGGATGCACCCGCACGCTGGAGTCCTGGGGGCTGTCGGACATCGGCTTCACCACCGAACTGATCCTCAGCGAGCTGCTCACCAACGCCATCCGCTACGGCACCCAGCCCATCCGGGTGCGCCTGCTCCACGACCGCTCGCTGATCTGCGAGGTCTCCGACGGGACCAACGCCTCCCCGCATCTGCGCCGCGCCGCCACCACCGACGAGGGGGGCCGCGGCCTGTTCCTCGTCGCCCAGTTCGCCGAGCGCTGGGGCACCCGGTACACACCCGGCGGCAAGGTCATCTGGACCGAACAGTCGCTGGACGACGGCGACCGGGTACCGGGCCCCGACCTCACCGACGCCCTCCTGGACCAGTGGGACGAACCGGCGCTGTGACGAAGGCGGCGGCCGTCGCGTCGCGGAGCTGACGGCGCTGACGGCGCCGGCGGAGGAGCCTCAGCCGCCCCGCCGCCCGTCCGTCGAGGGAGTGCTCCGGTCCGGGGCGCAGTGCGCGAAGTGGCGACGGACGCCGCGCACCGCGGCCGCGCTGCCGGCGCCCGCGAGTCCCGCGGCGGCGAGCACCAACAGGCCGGTCCGGTCGGCCGGTTGCCAGCGCAGTTGCGCCTGCCCGTTGACCACGAACCCGTCGAAGAACATCCAGCAGACGAGGACGATGACGGGCACCGGCCGGGGTCGCGCCAGCGCCGTCACCGCCAGGGTCAGCAGGGCGAAGACGCCCAGGGCGAGCGAGGCGTGGGTCTGCTCGCCGGTCAGCAGCAGGGCGGCCACCAGCAGCGCCGCGCCGACGGCGCCGACCGGGAGGGCGAGGTCGCGCGCGAGGCTGGGGACCGGCGGCGTCCGGGGTGCGGCACGCGGGCGGAGCAGCGGTACGCCGTACGGGATGCGGCGGGCCGACGGGACGATCGACGGTATCGGGTGCTGCGTGGCGGCCATCGCAAACCTCCTGCGTGCGGCCCTGTCGGACGGCCCCCTGACGCCAGGCTGCCGCCCGTGGCGGGCGCGCGGCAGGGCCCTTGACGCCACCGATACGGGCGGCGGGCGCTTCCTGATGCCACCCTGACGTGCCCCGCGCACCGCTCCGGTGCCGCTGCCCCGGCCGCCCCCGGCCACGGCGCCGGAGAGCGGCGGGCGATGCGCTGCTCTCCGGCGCCGTATCGGGCGGATCGGCCACGGGCCCTTACCGGGCCGCCGTCCGCGGATAGAACTCCCGCGGCCGCCCGCTCCCGTCCTTGAGCCGGCCCAGCAGGCTCGCCGGATATTCGATCAGCCAGTAGCTGGCCGCGGCCACGGGGACGGCCGCGAGCAGGACGATCACGATGGCCGGCAGAAAGCCGGACCGGCCGGTGGGCAGCAGGCCGGCGTCGTGCAGCACGAGCATGACCGGCTCGTGCCAGATGAACAGGCTGTAGCTGATCAGTCCGGCGGCGGCCGCCCAACGGGCCGTCAGCAGGCGGTTCCAGAAGGTGGGCCGGCGGATGTGGAGGGTGCCGAAGAGCAGCACGATCCACAGCACGGAGGCGAGCGGGTGGTAGAAGGTGAAGGCGGCGTTCTCCGGGGCGGAGAACAGGGAGAGGCCGTAGAGGCCGGCGAGGGCGAGGGCGCACAGGGGCAGCGCCGCGCGCGGGGCGAGCCGGCCCCGTGGGCCGAGGGCGACGGTCAGTACGGCCAGGCCCATGCCGGCCGCGAAGCCGCCGAACCGGGCCTGCGGGCCGAAGTAGACGGCCCAGTCGGTGTACGGAACGCCGACGACGTAGTGCGCGACGGCGATCCAGGCGAGCGGCGCGGCGTACAGCAGCACACAGCCGCCCGCGCACAGAGCCACCCGGGAGCCGCGGCGGCGCAGCGTCCGGCAGGCCCTTACGGCGAGGGGGCCGAGCGCGACGAGGACGACGTAGAACATCACCTCCAGGGACAGCGACCAGGTGGGGCCCAGGGTGTAGAAGATCCGCCGGCCGTCGAAGACATGGGTGAAGGTGAGGTGCTCGACCAGGTCCCGCCAGTTGCCCGGCAGGGTGGGGTTGCGACTGGCCCAGACGACCAGGACCGCCAGCAGGTACAGCGGCAGGATCCGGATCGCGCGCCGGAAGAGGAACACCTTGGCCGGGCGGACCGAACGGCCGTCGAGGGCGGCCCGCGCGTACGAGAGGGTCAGCAGGTACGCGGAGAGCACGAAGAAGAGGTCGATGACCTCGAAGGAGAAGGCGGCCCCGACGAAGGGGTTGTCGACGGGCGGGTGGCTGCCGTGGGCGTCGTAGCGGAAGTACTGCTGCCAGACGTGGAAGACGACCGTGCTGAGTGCGGCGAATCCGCGGAAGCCGTCGATGTCGCGGGCCCGGCTGCGGGCCGGGGCGCCCTCGGGCGGTTCGAGGGCCGGGACGGGCCCGGGGGTGAGCGTGGCGGTCGCTGTCATCGGCGGGCCACCGCCTTCGCCGCGGCCCGCGGGGTGACCCGCCACTGCCGGTCGCCCAGCGCCTCCTTCAGATGGGCCTGCCGGGCCACCATGTTCTTGAAGTGGCTGTAGAAGAAGGTCGAGACGACGAAGTACGACCAGAACCAGGCGCGGCGGTTGCGCAGTTCGGGGACGGCCAGGCGCCAGGCGAAGAGGGCCTGGACGGGGCCGGCCGCCAGGGTGAACAGCATCGCGAGGACGCACACCGGTACCGCCCAGTCGAGGCGGTCGAAGCCGCCGCTGCGCCAGGCCGAGTAGAGCAGGATGGGCAGGATCTGGAGCGTCAGCCAGGGCTGCACCTCGCGCCAGCCGAGCAGCACCAGCAGTCCCAGCTTCTGACGGGCCGTGAAGACCGGTGACCGCAGGCCCTGCCAGAGGTGTTTGAGCGAGACCTGGAGCCAGCCCTGGGCCCAGCGGGAGCGCTGGTTCCACAGGGACTTGAGGGTGGTGGGGGCCAGTTCGCGGGAGATGAGGGTGCGGTCGACGGCGAAGCGGGCGCCTCCTTTCAGGGCGCGGAGGGTGGAGTCGATGTCCTCGGTCAGCATCGAGCCGTGCATCCGGGTGCGCGCGAGCAGGTCCGTGCGCCAGAAGCCGTTGGAGCCGCCGAAGACGCCGAAGCCGTAGAGCCGGGTGCGGCCGGGGTGGCTGACCGCGTAGATCGCCTCGAACTCGACGGCCACCAGCCGGGCGACGCGGGAGCTGTCGCCGTTGCGGATGACGCAGTGGCCCTGGACGACGTCGTACCCGTTGGACAGCCAGTGCCAGGCGTCCTGGAAGGCGGTCGGCACGGGGTGGTGGTCGGCGTCGAAGATGCCGACGAACTCGCCGCGGATGCGGGTGACGGCGGCGTTGATGTTCTGCGCCTTGGAGGTGGAGCCGGCGACCGGGAGCAGCACCAGACGGGGGTCGCGGGCCGCCATCTCGCGGAGGGTGTCCTCCACGGGCAGCGGGTGCGGGGTGTTGTACGCGAGGACGATCTCGAGCTCGCCCGGGTAGTCGAGGCGGAGGAACGACTCGACGGTGTCGACGAGGGTCGCGGCCTCATTGGGGAGGTACGCGGCGATGACGGCGCTGGCGGGCGGGTACGGCGCGCCGGGCCGTTCGGGACGGTCGGTGGAGTCGAGCGCATAGAGGCACTCGAGAACGATGAGCAGGGCGGAGAGGACGAGTCCGGCCACCACCACCCAGTACATCGCCGAGCCGAGGTCCCAGCCCAGTTGGTAGGTCTGCCGGTAGAGCACGAACGGGACGCCGACGCCGAGCAGCAGCGCCAGGACCGGGGAGAGCGAGGCGAGCGCGGGGCGGATCAGGGAGCCGAGCGGGCGGCGCCGGTGGCGGTGCGGGGCGGGGCGCATCCAGGGGGCGTAGCGGACCGGGCGCAGGTCCCGGTGGCGCAGCGCCTCGACCGCCGCGTCGCGGGCCTTTTCCAGGGCCTGGGTGCCGGCGTCGCACTCGGTCAGCGGGAGCCAGCCGACCGCCGGGGTGAGGCGGACGTTCTCGTCGGCCACGATGAAGCGGGTGCCGGCCACGGTGGTGGCGAACTTCTGCAGGCCCTGACGGGCCGTCTCCTCGTCGACGCCGGGCAGCAGCATCAGCAGCAGGCCGTCGTCGTGCCGGCCGAGCCGGTCGCAGAAGCTGCCCAGCCGCTCCGCCACGCCGGCCAGCCGCTCGGCGACCTCGCGGCGTACCCGGGGACCGAGCCGGGCTTCCAGGGCGCTCAACTCCGCGACGGCGACGACGGCGAGGACGCCGCCTTGCCGGCCGGCCGCGGGCCGCTGGAGTTCCCGGTCGAGTTCGTCCAGGAAGTGCGGGTGGGAGTAGAGGCCGGTGCGCGGGTCCTGGAGGAGCTGCTCGACCGGGACGGGGACGCGGCGCAGTTTCGCCTCGATCCGGGCGGAGAGTTCGACCGGGTCGGAGGCCTCGGGTATGCAGTCGTCGGCCCCCTGGCGCAGCATGTCGACGACGCCGGCGGGCTCGCGGCCGGCGGTGATCATCAGGAGCGGCAGCGCCTGTCCTGCGGGGACGGTACGGACCTCGCGGATGACCTCGAGTCCGGGGCGGTGGGCGGGCTGTGCACCCCCGTCGCCCCCGTCCGCCGGTTCGTGCCGTTCGTCGAGGGCGACGATGACGTCGGGGGGTGCCTGACCGACGCGGCGGTTGACCTCGCCGGGCGGGGCGTGGCTGACGTCGTGTCCGGTGGCGCGCAGGCTCCGGGTGAGCCGCTCCCGTCGTGGCCCCGGCGTGCCGACGACCAGCACATGGCCGGCGGGTCGGGGTGCGGCCTCGGGGCCGGCGGCGGTGGAGTCACGGGGGTACGTGGTGCCGTCGGTGTCGCCGAGCAGGGCCGTGGGTGAGCCCTGGGGTCCTGTGGGGTGCGAAGTGAGCACCTGGTGGGGTCCTTTCTTGCAACGAGGCATGCCGAAGCCGGTCCGGGCGCCCGGAGGAGGGCGGTTCGGACCGGGGCGGCACGGGGCGCGAGGGCGTCGATGACGCCGGCCGGGCCGCGGCCGTGGCGTGCCGCCGGGGGATGTGGGGAATCACCCGGCGGTCAGCGAGGGGCGCGCGGGGGCGCGGGCGTCATGAGGGGAGAGCGCGGGGCAGCGTCGTCAGGCCTGCCAGATGCATGACAAGCAGGGCTTTCGCGAGCGCCGTCAGCGGCTGTCTCTCCGTGGATCGGCCTGTCTCGTCAGGACGCACGGCTGTCGAGCCGGGGAATGCGCGAGCGCATTCCAGCAGTGATCGCATATGAAGGGTCCCATCCTGATCGGATTGTGGGGGAGGACCGGATGTCGGTGGTGCACCGAAGGCTCCCGCTCGGCGGGCCCGTCGGCAACGCCAGCCTCGACGATCACTGTGACGCCGCACCTTCATCCACGTAACGCTCTTATTACGTCCCGTCGTCTTACCGGTCTCGATGAGCGCTACCGTCCGGTACGCACCAGTGCATCGGCTATACACGGTAAGGAAGTTGATGAGCGATATCGGACGATAAGGCGCAACTCATCCCCCACTCTCCGCAAGCACCCCGGCACCTTCAGAGCGAAAGAGCACTGTAGGTTCGTACTTCTGGACCATCTGTTAATCTGCCCGCCCCTGGATGTTCCTCCATCTCCCGCCCCCCAAGCACCCCTCCGCCCACGGGTGCAGCGAGGTGTCCCGCACGTGTACAGCACACCGTTTTCCCCCTCCGAAGCCCGTGCCGCGCGGGCCCGGGTGGGCCTGACCACCGCTCAGGTCGCCCAGTCCATGACGGCGTGCGGCGCGCCGGCCCGCCCCGAGCTGATCGAGGCCTGGGAGTACGGCTCCCAAGTACCGACGGAGCCGCAGCTCTTCGCGCTGGCCGACGTCCTGTGGTGCGCGCCGACGGTCCTGATGGGCCTCGAGCCCCGGACCCTGGCCGAGCACCGGATGGCCCGGCAGCTGAGCGTGGAGCGGCTGGCGCAGCTGATCGGCATGGACCCGCACGCCTACCGGCAGGCGGAGGCCGAGCAGCGCTGGACCGGCGACTACCGGCAGACCAAGGCGCTGGTGGACGCCCTGGGTCTGTCGCTGCGGAAGCTGATCGGGGTGATGGGGCGGATCGACGACCTGGCCGGGCATCTGCGCGCCGCCATCGACGGACGCTGGAAGACGCATGTCTCTCCGATCATGGAGATCACCACGCTGAACAAGACCCGGGTGAGCGATGCGCTGCGCACGATGCATGCGGAGTTCGCGGAGTTCGCCGAGCGCTACATGGGGCATGTGGTGGCCCGTAACGACGACGCCCGGCTCAAGGAGGTGGCGGCCGAGCGCTCGGCGTATCTGCGGCGGCTCGTCGACCACTTCTGGGAGCTGATCGGCGAGGCCGGTGAGGCGCCGCCGTTCAACTCGGTGTCGCACTGAACCCGGCGTGCCGGGTGCGGCGATGACGCACTGAAGGCGCCGGACGCGGGCGGCCGTGCGGCCCGCGTCCGGCGGCGTGGCTCAGCGTGCGGGGAATCCCATGGGCGGTCCCTGCGGATCCGCCGGCTCGCCGTCCCCGTCGGACTCGACGTCGTCCCAGTCGATCTCCATCGACTTGCGGCCGGTGAAGACGTTGAAGAACAGGTTGAGCACGATGGCGGTCAGGCCGCCCAGCGTGATCCCGCTGTCGAGGATCGCCTTCACATCGTCCGGCATCCGGTCGAAGAACGGCGCGACCGCGGACGGCAGCAGTCCGGCACCGAGGCTGACGGCCAGGATCAGGGCGTTGCGCTCCTCGCGCAGATCGACCTTGCCCAGGATCTGGATGCCGACCGTGGCGACCATGCCGAACATCGAGATGGCCGCGCCGCCGAGCACGGGGTGCGGGATCACGGCGACCACGCTGCCGACCTTGGGCAGCAGCCCCAGAGCGATCATGAAGACACCCGCGGCGACCACCACGAAGCGGCTCATCACCCGCGACATCCGCACCAGGCCGATGTTCTCGGCAAATGCCACGTACGGAAAGGAGTTGAGCACCCCGCCGAGAACGGTGGCGACACCGTCCGCGCGCAGGGCATTGGCGACGGTGGTGTTGTCGACCCTTTTGCGGGTGATCTCCCCGATCGCGTACACGTCTCCGGTGGTTTCCACCATCGTGATCAGCATGACGACGACCATGGCGATGATCGGGAACAGCTCGAACTTCGGCAATCCGTAATGGAACGGGGTGCTGACGCCGAACCATTCGGCATTCCCCACCGCACTGAAGTCGACATCGCCGAAGCACCAGGCGACCCCGGTGCCGCCGATCAGGCCGAGCAGCACGGCCAGGCTGCTCAGGTACGGCTTTCCGAGGCGGACCACGGCGAGAATGAACAGCAGGGTGCCCAGGGCGTAGGCGAGGTTCTTGCCCGAGCCGTATTCGGGGTGCCCGATCAACTGCGCACCGCCGGCCGCGTCCTGGAGCCCCTGGGGTATCAGGGTGAGACCGATAATGGTGAGGATCGTGCCGATGACGACCGGCGGGAAATACTTCACCAGCTTGCTGAAGAACGGCGCGAACAGGAATGTCGCGATACCCGCGGTGATGACCGCGCCGTAGACGACGAGCAGTCCGGCGACGCCGCCGCCCGCACCCGTGCCGATGGCGATCATCGGGGAAACCGCGGTGAAGGTGACGCCCTGTACGAGCGGCAGCTTGGCGCCGATCTTCCAGACGCCGAAGGCCTGGATGATGGAGGCGATACCGCAGGTCAGCAGGTCCGCATTGATCAGGTAGACGAGTTCCTCGTGGCTCAGACCCAGGGCATTGCCGACGAGAATGGGGACGATGACGGCCGCGGCATAGAAGGCGAGGACGTGCTGAAAACCGTAGAGCGTGAGTTTGCCGACGGGGAGCACCTCGTCGACGGGGTGCGTCCTCTGGCCGGAGAACTGCGGGGAGGATTGTCGGGAGGATCGTGCCATCTCTGCCTTGCCTTCACGAGGTAGGTGAATAAGAAGGGAACCGGCTCCGGCATGTCCGGTGGCATGACGGGACCGGCTGGGTCCTACAAAGCCGACGTTGAGCGGTGTTGCCGACACCACGTAGCCCTGCGCTGCGCATTGTGTCCCGGTTCGACAGGACTTCCTTCGATCGGCCGGGCAAATTCCGTTATTTCCATGGAATTTGCAGGTGGGGCCAATCGGAGCGCTCACCTTAGTTGACCTGGGGCATTCCTCGCGAGTAACCGGCGGTCACCACCGTCGGCGTACGGGACGGGCGCGTGGATGGGCCGTGCGCGCGCCGGGCGCACACCTGGCTAGCTCGCATGGGGGAGCCTAGCGAAGTGCCAGGTCAGGCATGGAACACAGGGGCGCGTGGGCCGCTCCCGGAAGGGCTGGAGCGCGGCGTCCGCCCGTGCCCGCACATCCACGCAACGAAGTGAGGCATTCCCTCCATGACCGTCACGTTCCAGGACTATCTGCCGCTGAAGCAGCAGGGCGACCCCGTCGCCGACGAGGTCGTCAAGGAGCTGCTCGACGCGAACCGGATCGACAGCGTCAATGAGCTGTTCAAGAAGATCTCCACCGCCGACCAGTCGCCGCCCGCCGAATGCCCGCCCGAGCTGCGGGACTACTTCGAGTCCACCAAGCGGATGCCGGACTGGGTCGAGCCGTCCCGCCTGAAGCACACCGCGGAATTCTTCCGGCACCACAAGGCGGAGGCCGCGGCCCTCCAGGCCACCGCCGGGCTGGTGGGCACGTATCTGTCCCCGGTCGGCGCCAAGACCCTGCATTCCACGCATGAACTCGACCAGCCGCACCGCCGACTGTCGCAGTCCACCCGGCTGTTCATGGGTATGGCGGACGAGGACGCCTTCACCGAGCACTCCAAGCTCATCCCCACCTGCCAGAAGGTGCGCCTGGTCCACTCCGCGATCCGCGTGCTGCACGAGCGCTCGGGGACGTGGGACCACGCGAACGACGGCACGCCGGTCTCGCAGTTCTACACCGGCGGCGCGGCACTGGTCTTCTCCGCCGGAATCCTGGACGCCTTCGAGCGCATCGGCATCAAGAACATCAGCGAGCGCGAGGCGGACGGCTTCTGCTACGCCTGGGCGATCATCGCCCACTTCCTGGGCGTGCCCGACGAGGTGCTGCCCGAGAGCGCCCGGCACGCCCATGAGCTCTGGGACGCCGGCCGCGACACCGAGTGGGCCGGCAGCGACGAGGGCATCATCCTGACCGCCGAGTGCATCACGCTCTACCAGTCGTACGTACCGCCCGGCATGAAGGACGCGGTGCCCGCCTTCCTGCGGCTGGCGCTGTCCGACAAGTACGCGGACATGGTCAATGTCCCGCGCTCCGCCTACGACTTCGGCGCCAACGCCGTCTCCGTGGCGACCTCGCTGTTCTCCAGCAGCCCGGCCGGCGACAACCTCGTCGTCAGGCCCGTGCTCGGCGAGCTGAGCAAGGCCGTCGAGGCCATCGCCCGCAAGGCCTTCACCGAGGGCCAGGAGACCGAGCCGGCGATGACCGACCGCATCGACAAGAAGTAGCGTGACCTGCGGCTTTATAGGGTGGGACGGTCCTCGCGAACAGGCGGGGACCGTCCCCTCGCCGTAAAATCCAGTTATGGCCAAGCGCCCGGATGCCACCGCGCCGGAACTCGTTGTCGAGGCCGGCGGCGGCACGGTGATGATGGATCCGCACCGGACCTACCACGTGGGCCGCGACCCCGCCGGCGAAGTCGTCCTGAACGACGCGCGGGTCTCCTGGCACCACGCGGTGCTGCGGACCACCGACGGCCACTGGATGGTCGAGGACGAGCACAGCACCAACGGCACCTACGCGGACGGGCGGCGGGTGGAGCACTGCGACGTCGGGCCGGGAAGCGTGATCCGGTTCGGCAATCCCGCCGACGGGCCGAGCGCGGTGCTGCGCGGGGTGCCGCGGCCCACCACGGCCTCCCGGCGGCCCTCCGCCGTCTCGCATCCCGCCGGCACCCACACCTTCCGCCGGCCCAGTTCCGTACGGCCGCTGCCCGCCGCCGCCAGAACCACCCGGATCGGCCGCGCGCCCGGCAACGACCTGGTGGTCGACGATCTCGCCGTCTCCCGGCGGCACGCGGAGCTGCGCGCCGGACCCGACGGCTACGAAATCGTCGACCTGGGCAGCCACAACGGCACCTACCTCAACGGCCAGCCGGTCACCCGCGCCATGGTCGTCCCCGGCGACATCATCGGCATCGGCCACTCCGCGTTCGCGCTCGTCGGCGAGGAACTGCAGGAGTTCGTCGACACCGGTGAGGTCTCGCTGGACGTCCAGGACCTGGCCGTCCGGGTCGACAAGGGGCGCAGGACACTGCTGGACCACGTTTCCTTCCCCGTCGGTGAGAAGTCGCTGGTCGCGGTGGTCGGGCCCAGCGGGGCGGGCAAGTCGACGCTGCTCAACGCGCTGACCGGACTGCGGCCCGCGGACGACGGCTCGGTCCTCTACGACGGCCGGGACCTCTACCGCGACTACGCCGAGCTGCGCCAGCGCATCGGACTCGTCCCGCAGGACGACATCCTGCACTCCCAGCTCACCGTGCGCCGGGCCCTCGGCTACGCCGCCAGGCTGCGCTTCCCGGAGGACACCGCGAAGGCCGAGCGGCTGGCCCGGGTCGACGAGGTCATCCATGAACTCGGCCTGGACCAGCGGGCCGACCAGCCGATCCACAGCCTCTCCGGCGGCCAGCGCAAGCGGGTGAGCGTCGCCCTCGAGCTGCTGACCAAGCCGTCGCTGCTCTTCCTCGACGAGCCGACCTCCGGGCTCGACCCCGGTATGGACCGCTCGGTGATGCATATGCTGCGCGGCCTGGCCGACGACGGCCGTACCGTCATCGTCGTCACGCACAGCGTGCTGAGCCTGGATGTCTGCGACCGGCTGCTGGTCCTCGCACCGGGCGGGAAGATCGCGTACTACGGACCGCCGGCCGAGGCGCTGCCGTTCTTCGGGTTCACGCAGTGGCCGGAGGCGTTCGAGGCCTTCGAGGCGGACACCGCACGGGACTGGGCGGGGCAGTACCGCGCCTCGACGCCGTACCGGCACTACATCTCTTCCGACTCCCGGCAGCCGCCGCACGCGCCCGAGGCCCCGCGGGGTTCGGTGGCCGCGCACAAGGCGCAGAGCTGGGGCAGCCAACTGCGCACGCTGGTACGGCGGTATGCGGCGGTGCTGAGCGCCGACCGCACGTTCCTGATCATCATGGTCGCGCTGCCGTTCGTGATGGGCGCGCTGGCGCATGCCTTGGCCGGCAGCAGCTTCACCCGGGAATCGGCGCTCAACGGGCTGCTGATCCTGTGCGTCGGCGCGGTGCTGACCGGCGCCGCCAATGCCGTCCGCGAGCTGGTCAAGGAACGGACGATCTATCAGCGGGAGAGAGCCGTCGGCCTGTCCCGCTCGGCGTATCTGATGTCCAAGGTGCTGGTGCTGGGCGCCGTCACGGTCGTACAGGCCGTGGTGCTGACCCTGGTGGGACTGTTCGGCGTCCGGCTCAATGCGCCCGGAGGCAAGGGGGTGTTGATGCCGCCCCTTGTCGAAATCATCCTCGCCGTGGCGCTGTTGGCGTTCACGGCGATGATGCTCGGCCTCTTCGTGTCCGCGCTGGTGCGCAAGGAGGAGGTCACCATGCCGCTGCTGGTCCTCCTCGCGATCGTGCAGGTCGTGCTCTGCGGCGCGCTGCTGAAACTGCACGGGGTGCCGGGACTGGAGCAGGTGGCCTGGCTGGTGCCGTCCCGGTGGGCGCTCGGCGCGATGGGGGGCACCGTCGATCTGCACCGGCTGCTGCCGACACCCATCACCGCCGATCCGCTGTTCCAGCACCGGCCGGGGATCTGGCTGCTCAACATGGGCATGCTGATCGTGCTCTCCCTCGTCCTGGGGTTCCTGGTCACCAAGCTGCTGCGGCGGCGTGAGCCCGAGATCATGCGCAAGTAGCGTCGAGGAGCCGCCTGTGACCGCGCCCGCATTCCTGCCCAGCCATATCGTCCCGCCGGACGGCATGGCGACCTGGTCCGCGCCGGACGCCACCCGGCCGACGGTGCCGCTCGACCCGTTGCTTCCCGTCCAGGTCGTCGAGCGGCGGGGGGACTGGGCGCTGGCACTGTGCTCCAACGGCTGGTCGGCCTGGGTCGACGGCCGGCTGCTGCTGCCGATCCCGCACCGTCCGCCCGCCGCCGGGCAGCCGCCCGCCCGGACCGCGGACCCCCGGCCGCTGCTGGGCGCGGTCGAGAGCGAGCTCGGCCGCTATCGGCGGCTGGTCGAGGAACTGGCCGCGGGGCGGCTGGACGGCGAGTCGTTCGGACAGCGGACCCGGGGCATGCGGGTGGGGGTGGTCGTGGACGGCGAGGCGGTGTGGCTGTACGACGCGCGGCACGAGCGGTGGTGCTACTGCGACGGGGTGTCGTTGGCGACGTATGCGGTGGCGGCGGGGCCTTCGGTACGGAGCGGGGAAGAGGACGCACCGGACCCTCCGGGCTCCCCGGACTCCCAGGACCCCCCGGCCGGGGCGTACGAGGCGTCGCCGGTGGACGGCGGGGCGGCTAACGGCCCACCGCCCGCCCCCACCCGCCTGGGTGACTTCCGGTGAGCGCCGGAGTGCCGGAGCCCGACGACCGCTCCCCCGCCGCCGGCTCCTCCGGGCTGCGCGGCCGCCGGATCGCCGGGTACCAGCTGCGGGAGGAGATCGGCCGGGGCGGTATGGCGGTCGTCTACAAGGCGGAGGACCTGCGGCTCGGCCGCATGGTCGCGGTGAAGCTGCTGGCGCCCGAGCTGGCCCGTAACGACACCTTCCGGCAGCGCTTCGTCCATGAGTCGCGGGTGGCCGCGGCCATCGACCATCCGCACATCGTGCCGGTCTTCGAGGCCGGGGAGACCGAGGGCGTGCTGTTCATCGCCATGCGGTACGTCGAGGGACGGGACCTGCAGGCGCTGCTCGCCCGCGAGGGGCCGCTGTCCTTGGCGGTCGCCTGCCGGATCGCCCTCCAGGTGGCCTCCGCGCTGGACGCCGCCCATGACCACGACCTCGTCCACCGGGACGTCAAACCGGGCAACATCCTGATCGCCGAGGGCACCGACAGCGACCGCCCCGAGCACGCGTATCTGACGGACTTCGGGCTGACGAAGAAGTCGCTGTCGCTGACCGGCTTCACCAGCGTCGGGCAGTTCGTCGGCACGCTGGACTATGTGGCGCCCGAGCAGATCTCGGGGCGCCCGGTGGACGGCCGCTGCGATGTCTACAGCCTGGCCTGTGTGCTGTTCGAGATGCTGACCGGGGCGCCGCCGTTCCGCCGCGACGACGACATGGCGCTGCTGTGGGCGCATCAGTACGACCCGCCGCCGGCCCTGACCGAACGGCGCCCGGACCTGCCGCCGGCCGTCGACGCGGTGTTCGCCCGGTCGCTGGCGAAGTCTCCGGAGGAGCGGTACGACACCTGCCGGGGCTTCGTGGCGGCGCTGCGCACGGCGGGGCGGGGCGCCCCGGCGGGGCGGCCCGAGGCGCACCCCCCGACGAGAGTGGACGCGGACGCCGTGCGCTCGGGCCCGGGCGCTCCCCCACCACCGCCGAGCTGGGCCACGCCGGTGTTTCCGGGTACCTAGGACTGTCCGGTGACCGGGCCGGTGCGGTCCGTCTTCCGGGGTGCGGGCCGGTGCCGGTTCAGCTGACCGAGACCCCGGTCAGGCCGGGGGCGCGTGCTCCGGCGCCTCTCCCGGATGCCGGACCCGCCGCGCCAGCAGGCCGCCGATGTACCCGGTGACCAGCCCCCATGCGGCGCCCGCCGCCACCAGGCGCAGCAGTTGCGGCTGCAGGGTGACCTCGCCGCCCAGGTTGCCGCCGAGGTCGCCGACGCCGATCAGGGAGAGCCCGTAGTGGGCGAGGATCCGGGTGATCAGTCCGACGAGGAGCAGGGTGACGGCGAGCGCCACGGCCAGCTCCACCGCCTGCCGCCAGGCGGGCGTGCCGGCCGGGGAGCGGACCGCCGCGGCGAAGGCGGCGCCAAGCAGGACCACGGCCGCCACCGCCACCAGCAGCCAGACGCGGCCGTCGTGCTCGCCGAGGGACGCCAGGTCGACGGTGCGTGCCCCGTGCCGGGTGCGCAGGACGTCGTCGAGCAGCTGTGGCACGGGCAGCCCGATGGCCTTGTCGACGTGGCCGGTCCAGGCGCCGCCGGTGCCGATGCCCAGCGCCATCCAGGCCAGGTTCGGCAGCCCCAGGAAGAGCACGGCGAGGGTCTCGGCCGGATGGCCCTTGACGATCAGCACGATCACGCCGGTGATCAGCCCGATCGCCGCATAGGCGAGCAGTACCAGCAGCATCGCGAAGGCGGGCGGCCGTACGGAGTTCTGCAGATGCAGCAGCGGGGAGGAGAGCGGAGCCCGGCGGGAGACGAGGAAGGTGAGCGCGAGCAGCGCCAGCACCCACAGCAGCCCGAAGCCGAGGGTGGCGGGCACATCGGCGCGGAAGCCGACGGTGGGGGTCGCGCCCAGCTCCGCGCCGATCTCGTCGGCGAGGTCGTTGCCCACGGAGATCGTGAAGCTGTGGCGCGCGACCAGGGCGAGGACCAGCAGGAACAGCAGCCAGAAGGCGGCCGTACGGGCGACCCGGGCGAGCAGTTCGTGTCCGGTGGCCACCGCGCGGTGCCGTAGCGGGCGCAGGAAGACGGCGGCGGTCACCAGCGCGCCGGCCAGCGTCACCGACAGGGGTACGGCATCGAGGGCGGCGTCCGCCTGCGCGATCACCCCGGCGTCGCCCGTCAGCTCGACCGAACCGCCCGCCGCGGCGACGACGGTGGCGGCCACGACGTGCGGGAACGCGCCGCCGGGCAGGTCCCCGGCACCCGCGGCCCACAGTCCGAGCGAGGCGACCACGTACATGGTGACGACGCCCGCCGCGGCGGCGGCCAGGGCTTCCCACCAGACACGGAGGGGACCACTGCTTGCGGGGCCTCGCAGCTGGCTCACGCTGCCTCCTGCCGGACGGCGGACCGAGGGGGAATCTCCCCCACCGTAAGCACGCGCAGGCCACCCCGCTTGCGGACGACACCGGCCACCGGCACACAATTGCACGAACATTGACGAACTCGGGCAAAACTCCGGGTGGCGCTCGCTTCGCCGGATGGCCCACACGCGCCGGAAGAGGGACCCGTGACATCTCAGCCGCCGCCTGACAGCCACCCGACCGGACCGCCGTCGGGTCCGCTTTCCGGCCCCTCGCCGGACCCGTCGCCGGGCCCCCCGTCAGGCCCCTCGTCCGAGCGGCCGACGCGGCCGGGCGGGCCGCCGACGGAGCCGGACCGGCCGCGCGGACCCGGCGACGGGGGCCCGGGTGACGGAGGGTCCGGTGGCGGCGGAGGCCGGGGCGGCGGAGGCGGAGGCGGAGGCGGAGGCGGTGGGACGGTCGGCCGGCCGGGCGGCGGTACGCCCTGGTGGCGCTCCACGCCCCGGGTCGCGATCGTCGCGGCCGCCGTCGTGGCGGCCGTCGCGCTGACCGTCGTCCTGACCCGCCCGAGCGGCAACGGCGCGGGCGAGGTGTTCCTCCAGCCGGCCGCCGCGGCGGGTCCCGACCCCTTCACCAAGTCGACGGCGAAGCAGTCCTCCCCGCCGCCGACACCGACACCGAGCGCGTCCTCCGCCACGCCCTCCGGCGCACCTCCCGGCACCGCGGGCGGCACACCCACGTACCAGGGCTCGGATCCCGGCCTGTACGGCGGCAGCCGGAACACCACCAGCTGCGACGTCGAGCAGCAGATCCGGTTCCTGAAGAGCGACCAGGCCAAGGCCAGGGCGTTCGCCGACACGACGGGTATCGACGTCGGCGCCGTCCCGTCCTTCCTGCGTTCGCTGACGCCCGTACAGCTGCGCAGGGACACCCGCGTCACCAACCACGGCTTCAAGGACGGCAAGGCCACCGGCTTCCAGTCGGTGCTGCAGGCCGGCACCGCCGTCCTCGTCGACTCCCGCGGCATGCCGCGGGTGCGCTGCGCCTGCGGCAATCCTCTCCAGCGGCCGGTGCCGCTCAGCAGCCGGGCGAGGACGGCCGGTACGGCGTGGCCCGGATACCGCGCCTCGAACACGGTGGCCGTGCAGCCCGCCACCACCGAGGTGAGGTCCTTCGTCCTCTACGACCCGGAAACCGGCCAGTACTTCCGGCGCCCCGAGGGCGGCGACGGCAACACCGACAGGTGGACGCCGCCCCCGACCGCATCCCCCTCCGGCACCCCGTCCTCCGGGACCCCCACCACCCCCGGGACCTCGCCCTCGTCGTCGTCCTCGGCCTCGTCGTCCGAGCCCCCCTCCACCGGCAACGAGACCGCCACCACCCCGCCGGAAACCGGGACCGGGACCGGGGCCGGCACCGGGGGCCCGACCGCGCAGTCGCCCGGCGTCGCCTCCCCGCCCCCGCCGGCGTCCACGGGCGGCGAGACGGGGCAGGTCAGCCCGTGAGCCCCGGTCGCCGACCCCGGGGACCACGAGACCGAACCGTGTCATAAATCTCCGATCCCCCAGACAACCTCCGAAGCAGACAAAGCCTCTGTATGTGCGGCGGGTTCCCCGCCGTCAGCTGTCTGCTCTGGAGGTCCCTCGTGCACGCCGCACCTCGCCGCCATCCCGTCCGGTTCCTGCCCGCCCTGATAGCGACGGCCACCCTGCTGAGCGCTTGCGGGACGAGCGGCGCCGCGGGCTCGTCGAAGGCGGACGAGCCCACGACCAAGGTGACCGTCACCCCTGCCGCGGGCAGCAAGTCGGTCAAGCTGGGCTCGGCCATATCCATACGGGCCGACGGCGGCAAGCTCACCTCGGTCGAGGTCAAGGACGACCAGGGCACCAAGGTCGACGGGCGGCTCTCCGCCGGAGGCGCCGCGTGGGCGTCGGACGGCAAGGTCCGGCCCAAGACCACCTACACCGTGAAGACCCGAGCGAAGTCGACGGGCGGCAAGGAATCCGCCGCCACCTCGGTCTTCACCACGGAAGCGGCCGACAAGGTCAACAAGCTCACGAACACCCCCGGCGGCGGGCAGACCGTCGGCACCGGAATGCCGGTCTCGATCCTCTTCGACAACCCGGTGGCCAAGGACCGGCAGGCCGGGATCGAAAAGGCGCTGACGGTCACCACCACGCCTCATGTCGAGGGCGCCTGGGGCTGGGTGAAGGACTACTCCGGCAAGGACCGGATCGACTGGCGGCCCAAGGACTACTGGCCTTCGGGCACCAAGGTCTCCGTCAAGGGCGCGCTGGCCGGGATCGATTCCGGCGACAACGGCGGCTGGTTCGCCCGGGACTACAACTTCGGCTTCCGCATAGGCGCCGACCACAAGGCCGTCATCGATGTGCCCTCGCACACCCTGACCATGTACGAGAACGGCAAGAAGGTCGACAGCGTCGTCGGCTCCGCGGGCTCCCCGCAGGACCCCACCCGTGGCGGCGTGCACACCGTACGCAGCAAGAACGCGGCCGAGACCATGGACTCCTCCACCATCGGCCACGGCAACGAATGGATGCTGGACTCGAAGTGGGTCACCCACCTCACCGCCTCGGGTACGTTCCTGCACTCCGCGCCCTGGAACAACAAGCTCGGCGTGGCCAACACCAGCCACGGCTGCTTCGGGATGTCCACCGGCGACGCCAAGAAGGTCTACGACTTCCTGACGATCGGCTCCACGGTCGAGGTGAACGGAACCAGCAACCCCAACAAGACCGACGTCGGCAACGGCCTCGAGGTCTGGCAGGAGAGCTGGCAGCAGTGGCAGCAGCGCAGCGCCCTGAAGTGACGGACGTCCGGGCCGTCGCCCGCGGTCGCTGCACGGGCCGCGGGCGCGGCCGCCGGGCGCAAGCGGTGTGAGACCACGGCGCCGCGGGCCCCCGCGGCGCTCAGCCACGGACGACCAGGCGGCCCTTCATGTACGGATGGATGGTGCAGAAGTACGGGTAGCTCCCGGCCTTGGCGGGTGCGGTGAAGGTGGCGCTCGTTCCGGGTTCGATGTCGCCGGTGTCGAAGAGTTTGTCGCCGGTGGCCGTCAGCGTGTGCGTCGCGGAGTCCTTGTCGGTCACCGTGATCTTCACCCCCGGGCGCACGGTCAGGACGGCGGGGACGAAGGTGAAGTCCTTGGCGGTGATGCGGATCCGGCCGCCGGCGGACGGTGCGCCCGAGGGCGAGTGCGCCGTCGTGGCGGCCGGTGAGCCGCCGGTGGTCTGGGAGCAGGCGGGGAGGGCCGCCGCGATGCCGAGGGCCGCGGCGGCCACGGCGCGGCGGGGCCGGCGGCGATGCGGGAACGGCATGGTCTCTCCGTAGGGGTCGGGGCGGGCCACCCGCCCCACCCACTAGACCGCAGCCCCCGCCGCCCGGCCATCGGCGCGCGGCGTTCGGCGTACTCCCCGCAGGCCCGCGGCCTGCCATGGAGGCGCGCCGGGGGCCGGTACGCGCGGTACCGGCCCCCGGCGCTCGGCCGGCGGTTCAGCCGGTGATGATCGCCGGGTCGCTCACGCCCGGCCGCCCGTTCTCGACGTGCCCGGCGAACCGGCGCAGGAACGAGGCGTCCCCGTCCGCGACCACGGACACGTCGTACCAGCGCTTGCCGGCCCGCAGGTCCACGGTGTGCTTGACGGTGGCACCGGCGCGCACGGTGAAGGTCTCGCTCGCGCCGCCGTAGGCGTTGGTGACCGTCAGGTGGCTGTCGGCGGTGCCCGGGTTCGTCATGGTCAGCGCGAGGTTTCCGGTGGTCGCGTCGTGGCGGGCGGTGACCTCGGGGCCGGCGGTCTTGCCGGGGCCCTTGAAGACGCGCAGGAAGCCGTTGGGACCGTGGACCGTCAGGTCGTAGGAGTCCTTGGAGTACTTGGTGTTCCAGGCGTCGGAGATCTTCTTGCCGGCCTCCGTGGTGTAGGTCCACGGGCCGTCGCCGCGGTTCCCGGAGGTGACCGTGAAGCACGCACCGGCCGCGTCGCCGCCGCTGAAGGTGAGCGCGTACTTGCCGTCCGACGGCGCGGCGGCGCCGTCCACCAGCGGGGCGTACCGCAGCGGGCGGGTGGGCCGGGAGCCCGCCTCCTGCTTGGGCAGTACGGGGTTGGCGGGCGGCTTGGGGACGTAGCTGTCGTGGCGGTTCTTGTCCGGCGGCTCGTAGCCGTCGGTGTCCGGCAGCGCGGCGGGCTTGGTGTTCTCGAGGCCGAAGTCGAAGGCGGCGGTCAGGTCGCCGCAGATGGCGCGCCGCCAGGGCGAGATGTTGGGCTCGTGGACGCCGAAGCGCTGTTCCATGAAGCGGATGATCGAGGTGTGGTCGAGGACCTCGGAACAGACGAAGCCGCCGGTGCTCCAGGGGGAGACCACGAGCATCGGGACGCGCTGGCCGAGGCCGTAGGGGCCGGCCGAGTAGGAGGCGCTGCCGGAGAAGTGGTCGAGGCTGCTGTCCACGGTGGACAGGCCCTGGTTGGCGTCGGCCGGCGGGAACGGCGGCAGGACGTGGTCGAAGTAGCCGTCGTTCTCGTCGTAGGTGATGAACAGGGCGGTCTTGCTCCACACCTCGGGGTTGGAGGTGAGCGCGTCCAGAACCTGCGAGACGTACCAGGCTCCGTAGTTGGCGGGCCAGTTGGGGTGCTCGGAGAACGCCTCGGGGGCGGCGATCCAGGAGATCTGGGGGAGCTTGTCGGCCTTCACATCGGCCTTGAGGCGGTCGAAGTAGCCGTCGCCCTGCTTGGCGTTGGTGCCGGTGCGGGCCTTGTCGTAGAGCGGGTCGCCGGGCTTGGCGTTGCGGTACTGGTTGAAGAAGAGCAGGGAGTTGTCGCCGTAGTTGCCGCGGTAGGCGTCGTCGATCCAGCCCCACTTGCCGGCCGCGTCCAGGCCGTCGCCGATGTCCTGGTAGAGCTTCCAGGAGATTCCGGCCTTCTCCAGCCGCTCCGGGTACGTCGTCCAGCCGTACCCGGCTTCCTCGTTGCCCAGGACCGGGCCGCCGCCGGAGCCGTCGTTGCCGACGTGGCCGGAGAACATGTAGTAGCGGTTGGGGTCGGTCGCCCCGATGATCGAGCAGTGGTACGAGTCGCAGATGGTGAAGGCGTCCGCGAGCGCGTAGTGGAACGGGATGTCCTTACGCGTCAGGTAGGCCATCGTGCCGGTGCCCTTGGCGGGGATCCAGCTGTCGTACTTGCCGTCGTTCCAGGCCTTGTGGCCGCCGGCCCAGTCGTGGTTGAGGCCCTCGATGAACTGCATGCCCAGGTTCTCGGCGTCCGGGTGGTAGGGCAGGACGTCCTGGCCGCCGTTCGGCTGGTGCCAGACCGACTTGCCGCCGGCCAGCGTGAGCGGGCGCGGGTCGCCGAACCCGCGGACGCCCTTCATGGAGCCGAAGTAGTGGTCGAAGGAACGGTTTTCCTGCATCAGGACGACGATGTGCTCGATGTCCTTGATGGAGCCGGAGCGCCGCTTGGCCGGGATGGCCGCGGCGCGGGCGATGCTGCTCGACAGGGCGGCGGCGCCCGCGCTGGCGCCGGCTATCTGGAGGAAGCGGCGCCGGTTGAGTTCAGCCATGAGTGCGAGAACCTCTCGGTGTGTGGGGGAATGTGCGGAACGGGGGATCGCGCTGTGCGGACGGGTGAAGGGCCGTAAGGAATCAGGGCTCAGCAGAGTGTTCCAAGAGGAACCAGCGTCAGGGAAGCGGGGGTGTCCCTCACGCGACACCTCGCGGTACGCACGACGAACTCCCTGCTCGGGGCCGTGACACGACGACGCGCGCGGATATTTCGGGCACGGGGGAGGTAAGGGAGCAAGACGGCGGCCGTCCCCCTGCGCCCAGGGGGACGGCCGCCGGCCCGCTCAGGCCATGGCCGCCGCCGGCCTGCCGACCGGTCCGAGTCGGCCGGTGCGGTGCAGGCCGTAGAGCGCGGCGCTGCACGCCAGGCCCAGCGCCGCCAGGACGAGCCAGGGCAGGGCGGGCAGCCCGGCCGCGCGGGAGGCGTCCAGGGCGGCCCCGGTGAGGAGGTTGCCCAAGGTGATGCCGATGCCGCAGATGGTGTTGTAGAGCCCGTAGTGGGTGGCGACCAGGCGGTCGCCGCAGAGCCGCACGATGGTGTCCATCTCGAACGGGTAGGTGATCATCGTGCCGAGGGCGAGCAGCAGCGCGGCGAGCGCCGGCGGCAGTGCCGCCAGCGCCCAGCGGCCGATGCCCGCCTCCGGGACCGGCAGCGCACCGGCCGCCAGGAGCGGCACGAACGCCAGACCCATCGTCAGCAGCCCCCAGGCGAGGGCGCGGCCGGGCACCAGCCGCGCCTTGCACCAGGCCGTCACCCGCGTCTGCGCGACGATGGTGCTCAGCCCCGACACGGCGAACAGCATCGCCACCGCGGCCGTACCGAACTCCCCGTCGCCACCGAGCCGCTTCACCTCCAGCGGCAGCGCCAGATAGACCTGGAAGGACAGCACATACGAGCCGATCATGGCGCCGGAAAAGAGCAGGAACGGCCGGTTGGCCAGGATCCGCCGCCACTGGGAGAGCACGCCCTCGCGCCGCCCGGCCCCGTCCGCGCCGCCCTGGGCACCGTCGCCGCCGCGGGCGGGCAGCGCGCGGATCTGCACGATGCTCAGCAGCGCGAAGATCCCGGCCGAGACCAGGCAGGTGACCCGGAAGTCCAGCCCGGTCAGGACCATGCCCACCAGCGGGCCGAGCAGAATGCCCGCCTGGTAGAAGACGTTGAACAGCGCGAAGGCCTCCAGCCTGCGCTCCCCCGCCTCCGCGGCGAGATACGCCCGCACCGCCGGATTGAACAGCGCCCCGGCCAGCCCGGTGGCCGCGGACGCCGCCAGCAGCGCGGGCAGCGAGTCCACCAGTCCCAGCGTGGCGAACCCCGCCGTCCGCAGCACACACCCGGCCACGATCAGCGGCTTGTACCCCAGCCGGTCGGCCAGAGTGCCGCCGATCAGGAACATGCCCTGCTGGCTGAAGTTACGGACGCCGAGCACCAGCCCGACCAGCCACCCGGCCAGCCCCAGCGTCCCGGACAGATGCGCGGCCAGGTAGGGCATCAGCATGTAGAAGCCGAGATTGATGGTGAACTGATTGACCATCAGCAACTGGACGCTGCGCTCGTACGAACGCACCTGCGCGAGCGTGCCCTTCACCGGCCCGCCCCCTCGGAAGCCGTCTCCCGCAGGGTGAGCGGATCGACGACACTGGCGCACCGGCTCCAGGCGGTGACCTCCTTCTGGTCCAGGCGCCGCACCGTCTCCGGCCCGTCCGCCGGCGGGGCATCGAGCAGTCCGTGGGCGGCGCAGTACTCGTCGTCGTACACCGTCTCCAGATAGCGCTGCGGCCCGTCCGGGAAGACCGCCGCGATACGCGTCCCGGCCGGTTCGGTACGGCTGAGCCAGCCCGCCACCAGCGCGACCGCCCCGACGCTCCAGCCGCCGGTGGCGTAGTGCGAGGCCGCCAGCCGGCGGCAGGTCCACACCGCTTCGCCCGGCGCGACCCAGTGCACCTCGCTGAACTGTTCATAGGCGACATTGCGCGGATAGATGCTGGACCCCAGTCCGCGCATCAGCCGGGGGCGGGCGGGCTGCCCGAAGATGGTCGAGCCGATGGTGTCGACCCCGACGAGCCGCAGTTCCGGATAGAGCTGGCGCAGCACCCGCGACACCCCCGCGGAGTGTCCGCCGGTGCCCACGCTGCACACCAGCATGTCGATATGGCCGAGCTGGGAGGCGAGTTCGAGGGCCAGCGGCAGATAGGCGGAGGTGTTGTCCGGGTTGTTGTACTGGTCCGGGCACCACGCGCCGGGGTGCTCGGACAGCAGCCGGGCCACCCGGTCGCGGCGCGCCTGCTGCCAGCCGCCGCTGGGGTGCGGCTCCGGGACGAGTTCGACCCCGGCCCCGTACGCGGTCAGCAGCCGGGTCATCGAGGGTTCCAGGCCGGGGTCGGTGACCAGGGTGACGGGATGCCCGTACACCATCCCGGCGAGCGCCAGGCCCAGCCCGAGGGTCCCGCTGGTGGATTCGATGATGCGCCCGCCGGGCCGCAACTCGCCGCGGGCGCGGGCGCGTTCGACCATGTGCAGGGCGGGGCGGTCCTTGATGCCGCCGGGATTGCGGCCCTCCAGCTTCGCCCAGAAGCCGCGGCCGGGCGGGGTGAGCGGCTCGGAGATGTGCAGGACGGGGGTGTTGCCGACGAGGCCGGGCATGCCGGAGTCCGCACGGGCGGGCCGGACTCGCGTGGGGTCGGGGGTGACGGGGACGGTGGGCAGGGTGGGAAGAGAGTGCATGAGTCGCTCTCGTTGGTTGTGCAGGGACAGGGACGCTCCTGACGCGCACCGGGCCGCTGGGCACGGCGCGCGGCGGCCGGTCCGAAGAGCCGGCCGCGGGGCGGCTCCTATATCCGGCACCTGCACAGGACGGCGAGCGTCCGGCGCCCGCCGCGCGCCGGTCCGCACCGCGCGGCTCCGCTCCCCATGGCCGGATGCCGCACGGTCACGGCCGCCGCCACGGCCGCGGCGAGACCCGCCACCGGGGCGCCGCCCCCGTCCCCGGCGGCCGCCCGCCCCTGCGGGATCCGGCCGGCCGCCCCGTGCCCGCACTCGGCATGCGGACCGTCCGATTCCGGGGCCTCCGCCACCGGCGCATGGCGCGCCGAGGGCACCGCTGTGGCGCCCGCCGGATGCCGGTGGCCCGCGCCGCCCGCGCCGGAGCACGGCAGCGCGGTCAGCAACAGCGCACCGAGGAGCAGCAGTACGGCGACCGGCCACCGCGTGCGGGGGAACGGGAAGCGGAACGGTACGGGGCGGGGGAAGGTGCGGGGGCGAAGCGACACGGGTCCTCCATGGCGCGACCTCCGCCTCGTCCGCGAACGACAACGGAACGCGGAACGGCGGGATCGGCGCGAGCAGCGGAAGCGAGGAGCGGCGGAGTCGGACGCGGGCCGGAATCGGCCGGAAATCTAGACCTGCCGAACGACGGAGCCCGTAGCGCTGCGCAACGGAGGCAGGGCCGATGCCTCACCGGCCGCCCCGGACCGGGCCCACCGCGGCGCAGGCACCGGAGCTGCGGCCACCGTCGCGGCGCAGGGAAGGGCCAGCCCGACGCCCTGCTGCGGCTGCCCCGAGACACACAGCTCGGAGGAGTGCGCGTGGGAGGGGTCCCCGGGAAGGCCGCCGCCGAAGCCGTGAACGCCCTCGTCGCCGCCGTGGCCCTCGCGGCCTTCGTCAACTGCCGTGCGCTGCACGGACGATGAGGGCGTGTCCGCCTCGAGTTCGACGGCGTCCGAGACGGCGGGCGCAAGGACGACAGCGGGCACGGCGGGCACCACGGATGCGACGGGTACCACGGATGCGGCGGGCACGACCGACGTGGCGGGCACCGCGGAAGCGGCGGGCACGGCGCTCGCCAGATGCCCCTCCGCGCTCTCCGCCCGCGCGCCATGCGCGACGGTCACGCAGAACAGCAGCATCAGGGCCGGCCACAGCAACCGGAACGGGACCGCTGAACCACGGTCCCGCACGCTGCGAAGGGGCGACCACGCCGTTGCCATGCCGCGATCGTAACCTCCCGCGCCGGACACCCGGCGTCAGGCCAGAGAAATGACCGGAGTCGGCCGTACCTTGACGTCCGGCACGCTGCGCAGCGGCACCCGGCCCGTCAACCGGGTCACGCGGGCCGACCCCACCCGCCGGGTGAACCAGATGACCTTGCCCGTGGGCGTCCCGCAGCTGCCCCAGCTGTCACTCAGCGCCGCGATCGCCGAGAGCCCGCCGCGGCCCACCCGGCGCACCGGTGGCAGCCGCGGTCCGTCGTCGGCAACGGAAGCCGTCAGTTGCCGGCCGGCCCAGCGCAGTTCGACCACGCACCGGGCGTCGGTGCCGATATGGCGGTGCACGTTGGTCACGAGCTCCGTCACTCCCCGGCACACCGGCGGGATATGCGGTTCGAGCTGCCAGTACCGCAGGTGCGCGGCCACGATGCGCCGGATCTGCGGGACGCGTTCGGCCGAGGCCTGCAGTTCGACCGCGTAGTGACGGTCGCCGGGCAGCATCATCATCGTGGCTCCTCACCGCGAGGCTCATCTGCGTCACCTCGTTGGACCATCGCCCCCGAACGAGCGGCGAACGCGCGCGGGCATCGATGGTGACGAACTGTCACATACGGGTCAGTGACATGGTGAATCGTCGGCAGGGGGCCCGCAACGGCTCTTGCTGCGATCGGGCGGCGTCAACGGGTCTCCAGCCGCAGCTGGACCTCCTGCTCCTGGTCCCCCGCGGCCGTACCGACGATCCGTACCGCGAACGCATGGGTCAGGCATTCGCGCAGCCGGGCCACGGCCCAGTAGCCGCCCTGGAGATCGACCGTCACCGGCGCGGTCAGCGGCCGCGGCGCGGCCTCGGCCCGCAGTTCGCTCACATCGATGGTCACGGTCCACACCGTCGCGCCGGCTCCGGCCACCTCCGTGGGCACGTCGTCCGCGGCCCGGTCGGACGCGAAGGATTCGCGCAAGGCGCTGAAGACCGCATGCGCGTCCTGCGTCGCACAGCCGACGATCTCCACCACGACCTCGTCCGAGTGTTGCGGGTGTTCCGTGTGTGACGTCTGTTCCGCGCTGTTCACTGTCGGGGCCTTCCTCTGGGAGCCGAACGCTTCCAGGCTCGCCCCATGGCCCACGGTGTGCGACCGGAGACTCGAACGAGTGGTTTAAATGGGCGCAACTTCCCCACACACCCCCAGAGCATTACCGTAAGTAATCAGCGAGTGCGCATCGTGACCACGCGACCGCCCATCGACGGCAGGCGAGAAGAAGGCAGGCGGAGGAGGCAGCGCATGAGGACACATCGAGGAAGAGGAAGGGGAGGAGGGAGCGGGAGGGAGGGGGGAGGGAGGAAGGAAATTCAGACGGGCTGCGTCAGATTGACCGCGTTGCCGTCCGGGTCCTGGATATGCGCGACGCGCTGACCCCAGGGCATGTCGTTCGGCGGGCCCAGCACCTTCCCACCGAGGGGCTCGACCCGCTCCAGGAGACCGTCCACGTCGTCGACGGTGACGCTGAGCAGGATCCTGGTCGGAGTGCCGGTCTCCACCTCCGCGTCGGCCACAATGCCCAGCTCGGCGTTGCCCAGCCGCAGCGAGACGAAGAAGGTCGGCCCCTCGTCGGGCACGCGGGTGACCTCCTCGGCGCCGAGGAGGCCGGCATAGAAGGCCTGGAGCCGGGCGAGGTCGGGGGTGACGATCACCGGCTGGATGGCGGCGGGTGCGGTCGGCGTGGTGGCGGACATCGGGGCCTCCTGGGGCATGCACGGACGGCGGGGTATGCGCGACGGCTGTCGGGGTGAGCATGGGGTCCTACGGGTCAGGCTCCCCTGGTAGACGCCGCCGGGCGTGGCGACTCATCGGTGGATGCCGTCCGGATCGCCGACCGGCGGCAGCGGGCGGTCCGTGGAGGGCGTGCGGACGTGACCGGCAGGGCACGGTGCGCCGGTGAATGTGGTGTCCGCGGCGTGGGCGAGGATTTCGATCTCGTCGCCGAGGGCCCATTCGGCGGCGCGCGAGGACATTGCGGCCGGAACCAGGTCGCTGATGCCGGGGGCCGGCGGAATGTCGTAGGTGGCGTGCGCGTCGTGCGGCAGGACGACGCGGAAACCGGTCGCCAGGGCCGTTCGGGCGGTTGCGCTGACACACATCTCGGACAGCACACCGCAGATGGCCAGCGCCCGGACACCGGCGTCGGCGAGGAGGGTGCCCAGCGGGGTGTCCTCGAAGCCGTCGTCGTCCGTCTTGCGGACCACGAACTCCAGGGGGCCGGGTTCGACCGGCAGATGGAGTTCCCAGCCGGGGGTGTGCGGCTCGTCGACGGCACCGGGCGGGCCGTCGTTCTGGAGATGGACGACGAGGGTGCCGGCGGCTCGGGCACGCGCGATCAGGTCACGACTGCGGTCGAGTACCCGGGCCGCGTCGGGCACCGCGTCGCCGCCGGAGACGAAGGCCGTCTGCATGTCGACGACGATCAGGGCCTCGACGGGGTGCAGCTGGGGGTGAGAGTGGAGGGCCTGGGGGTGACGGCAGATCGCTGGCTCGGTCATGCGTCCCATCGTGCGGCAGGCGTCGGGAACGTACGGGCGGGAGGGGCCGCGGAGGTGCACCCGGAGCGTCTGCGGCGGCGCACCGTACGGACGGCGGAGGGCCGTCAACCAGCCCGGCTCAACGCCGGGTTCGGGCGACCGGCGACCCCGGCGCGCCCGACCGCGCTCCGCGGGGCGCACCCTCGCGGGTCATTCGGCGGCCCTCCCCGGCCGTCGGCACCGCCGCAGGCCGTCCCCGGCCGGCGGTGCGATCCGGACACGCCCCGCTGAGCCGTACGGGCTCTCGTAGTTGCCACGGGCATCGACCGGACGGATCATCCCGTACGGAACAGCCCCTGTCGGAACGCCCTTACGGGAACAACACGCACCGGACGGACACGCACGGGAACGGCACCCGCAGGGACGGCACCCCCGACCGAACACGCACGAGAGGACATCCACGACAGGACACGCACGAGACGACACCCACGACACGACACCCACGAGAACGAGCGCGCGCCAGGGGCACGGGTGTGAACGGCGCGTGCGAAGAGGACGGACGGGCATGAGGACGACGCGAGGGAGAGTCACCATGGCGGAGGCGGGGGAAGCCGCCGTGAGCGGACACTGCGCGCCCGGCTTCGAAGGCGTGCGGGAGGCCTTCGCACGGAATTTCCGGGTGCACGGGGAGGTCGGCGCGGCGGTGACGGTGACCGTGGACGGGGAGGCGGTGGTCGACCTGTGGGGCGGGCATGCGGATGCGGGGCGGACGCGTGCCTGGGAGCACGACACCCTGGTCAACGTCTACTCGACCTCCAAGGGGATGACCGCGCTGTGCGCGCATCTCCTCGTGGACCGGGGCGAGTTGGAGCTGGACGCACCGGTCGCCCGCTACTGGCCGGAGTTCGCGCAGGCCGGCAAGCAGGACATACCCGTGCGCTGGCTGCTCAGCCACCGCGCCGGGGTGATCGCGCCCCGCGAGCCGGTGGCCGCGCGCCATGTCTACGACTGGGATCACGTGTGTGCCGCGCTGGCCGCCGCGCCGCCGTGGTGGGAGCCGGGTACCGCGCAGGGGTATCACGCGGTGACGTTCGGTTATCTGGTGGGCGAGGTGGTCCGGCGGATCAGCGGGCAGTCGCTCGGGGCGTTCCTGCGGAGCGAGATCGCGGAGCCGCTGGGTGCGCGGGTCTTCATCGGTACGCCGGCGGAGGAGCACGCGCGGTGTGCGGAGATGGTCGGGCAACTGGACGAGGCGCGGATCGCCGAGCGGTTCCCGGGCATTCCGAAGCCGCCGTTCCATGCGCTGTCGGACCACCCGCTGGCCGTGGTGATGCTGGCGCTGACCTACATCCCCACCGGCGATGTCAACAGCGCCGCCTATCGCTCGGCCGAGATCCCGGCGGGCAACGCGCACGCCTCGGCGCACGGTCTGGCCACCGTCTACGGCGCGCTGGCGGGCGGGACGCTCGTACGGCCCGCCACTTTGGAGGCGATGCGCGAGGCGCAGAGCCTGCCGAACGAGCCGGATCTGGCGATCGACGCGCTCGCGCCGCCCGGGACGGAGCGGCGGTGGGGGCTGGGTTTCATGCTGAATCATCGGAGTCAGGCCGGTCCCAATCCGCGGGCCTTCGGGCATGGCGGCGCGGGTGGCTCGTACGCCTTCGCGGATCCGGAGAACGGCATGTCCTATGCGTATGCGATGAACAAGTACGGCACCGGAGCCACCGGTGATGCCGACCCGCGCAATCTGGGGCTGATCGCGGCGACGTACGAGGCCCTGGAGCGGACGCGTGGCGGGGCTGCCCCGGGGTGAACGCGCGCCGGATCCGCTCCCGCCCGTCCGCCCATCCGCCCGTCCGCCGGGGGCCTACGGCGCTGCCGACTCCGGTGGCGGCGCCGGCTTGGGCGCGACGCGGGGTTCACCGGCCGCGTCCGTGAGCGCACGCAGCGAGGTGATCAGGCCGGCGCGCTGTTCCGCGGGCAGCCGGGCGACGATGTCGGCGATCTCCGCGTGCCGGTGGGAGAGCACCCGCTCGACGAGGTCCCGGCCCGTTGCCGTCAGGCTCAGGACGACCTCGCGGCGGTTGCCGGGATTGGCCTGCCGGCTGACGTTGCCGGACGCCTCCAGCCGGTCGACCATCCGCATCGCGGTGGACGGGTTGACCCCCAGCGCGGTGGCCAGTGCGGCGAGCTTGACCGGGCCCTGACTGTCCAGCACCACCAGGGCGCGCAGCTGCGGCAGGGTGAGCGTGGGCTCGGTCTCGGCCAGCGCCCGCGCCGATATCGCCACCAGCAGCCGGGAGGCGGTCAGCACGGCGGCGATCACCTCCTCGGCGTCGTCGTCGAGTCCGCGATCGGGCCCGGAGTGCGCGTCGTGTCCCTTGGCGACCATGCCGTCTTTATACCCGGTGAGCGCGTTTCCCCTGATGGCAGGCCTGTTCCGGCAGCATCGGGCGCCCCGCGTCCGCACACTCCGCGCTTGCCGTTGCACGGCGCAATAATGGAGAGATGCGGCACGGATCCGTGCCCGGTGCGCAGGTGTGCCGGGCCCGGGAAAGGCAGTGGTGACCATGGACGCCGAGACCGTTCACGAGGCGTATTCGTTCGTCTGCCTGCACTGCGGATACGGGTGGGAGCAGGAGTACGAGATCCGGCACGCCACCGATCTGGCCGGGCAGCGGCGAACCGACTACTTCGTCGGGGGCCGGCGGGTCGCCTCGCCGCTGACCCGCGCGGACTGCCCCGCCTGCAATCGCGGGCCGCTGCGGATCCTGCGCCCCGGCCGGGTGAATGCGTCGCGTTCGCTGTTCGCATGGTCCAGCTACCCCGACTGGTCGTCACCATCCGGTGTACAGAAGGTGGTTGATGACCAGGGCTAGGGCGGCCTGAGCCGTCAGCCAGTGGCGGTGCCGGGCGGCGGGCAGCAGGGCGGCCGCGGGCAGCAGCCAGACGGCGAACGGCAGCCAGATGCGTTCGGTCTCCGCCTTGCTCATGCCGGAGAGATCGGCGGCGAGGAGGGCGGCCAGGGCCGCCAGGGTCAGCAGGACCTGGCGGTCGGCGGCGGTGCCGGGGAGCCGCCGCAGCCGCCGTAGGGCCGGGGGTGCCGCCGCCAGGGTCCGCCGGAGGCCGGCCACGGTGGCGAGGCCGGTGATCAGGACGGTGCAGGCGAGGTTGGCCCAGATCCAGTACGCGTACGGGCGGACCGCCGCGGCGCCTTGGTAGTAGCGCTCGACCAGCAGGCGGTAGCCCTCCCACCAGTCGAATCCGGCGAGGGTGAAGGCGGCCGCGACGGCCGCCGCACCGGCCAGGAAGAGGGGCAGCGGGCGGAGGGTGCGGCTCATCAGCAAGATCGCGGCGGCGATGAGCGCGACCAGGGTGAGGCCGTAGGAGAGGTAGCAGGTGAGGCCGAAGAGGAGGCCCGCGGCGAGAGCAGCCGCCGCGGGGGCGCGCACCGAGCGGGTCGCGGCGAGCGTCAGCAGGGCGAGGGCCCAGGCGGCCACGGCGGCGAAGTAGCCGTCCGCGGAGGTGCCGACCCAGACGGCGGCCGGGGCCAGGACGAGGAAGGGCGCGGCCCGGCGTGCGGTCGGCTCGTCGGTGAGGGAGCGCAGGGCGACGAGGACGGCGGCCGCGGCGGAGGTGCCGAGGGTGAGGCACCAGACGCCGGCCCAGGCGCCGCCGCCCAGGCCGATGCGGTCGAGGCCGACGAAGGTGAGGACGGCCGCCGGCGGGTGGCCGGCGACATGGGCGGGCCAGGAGTCCGGCCCGTGGTGCAGAAGGATGTGGTGGGTGAAGTCGCGCAGCGCCGGGCCGAGGTGGTCGAAGCGGCGGATGACGGTCAGGTACTCGTATGAGGTGGTGAGGCGGCCGGCGATGCCGGTCCCGAAGCCGTCTATCAGGGCCAGCGACCAGGTCCAGGCCATCGCCGCGAGCCAGCTGGTGAGGACGAGGGCGCGCCAGGGCAGGCGGGCGGCCAGCGGGGGGCCGTAGGCGATGACGAGGACGGCGGCCGTGAGCGCGGCGGGGGTGCCGGGGCCGAGGTGCGGGAACCATGAGGCGTACAGCGGGGGCCAGTTGACGTGCAGGCTGCCGTTGGCGCGCTGGATGAGGGTGCCGATGACGGCGGCGGCCGTGACGAGGAGGATGCCGACGGCGGCGGCCAGCAGATCGGCGCGGCGCACGCGGCGTTCTCCGGACGTCATGCGACGCGTCGCACGGGGCGTCGTACGGGGAAGCACTCGAGGGATCACACCGGAACGCTAGGTCGCCGGTGGGCCGCAACGGCCGCCGTGCCGTGGCGACGTCAGAGTTTCGTCATGCGTCGCGGCCGCCTGGGAGCGCCGGTTGCCGCATACGGTCGAAACGCGGCGGCGGACCCTCGCCGCGCGCAATCCGTCGAGGACACCCGATCCGTCGAGGACCCATGATGCGTGCCCGTTTTCCCGTGCCCACTCCCCCTACCTCGCCGTCGTTCTGGCGCAGTCCGCTGCGCGGCCCCCGGCTGACGGCGCTGCTCGGCGTCGTGCTGCTGGCCGGTATCACGCTGCTGTTCGTGACCGGACTGCTGTCGTACGCCGCGTACAACCCGGATCTGGCCGGCGGCGTCAACGACAAGACGCCGGGCAAGGGGCTGTTGGGCTTCTCTCTCTTTGCCTGGCCGACCGGTCCGCACTGGCTCTACCGCGTCACCCAGGGGGTGCATGTCACCCTCGGCATCGCGCTGGTGCCGGTGCTGCTGGCGAAGCTGTGGTCGGTGATCCCGAAACTGTTCACGCTGCCGCCCGCCCGGTCGCCGGGGCATGCGCTGGAGCGGCTGTCGTTGCTGCTGCTGGTCGGTGGGGCGCTGTTCGAGTTCCTCACGGGGATTCTCAACGTCCAGCTGGACTACCTCTTCCCGGGGTCGTTCTATGCGCTGCACTTCTACGGGGCGTGGGTGTTCATCGGTGCGTTCGTCGCGCATGTGGTGCTGCGGTTCCCGCGCACGGTGCGGGCGCTGCGGGAGCGGACGGACCCGGTTGCGGAGGCCGACGACACCGGGCTGGTCGCGCCGCGGCCCGCCGCGCCGACCGTGTCGCGGCGTGGCGCGCTGTGGCTGGTCGGCGGCGGTTCGCTGCTGCTGTTCGCGACGACGGCGGGGCAGAGCGTCGGGGGGTGGTGGCGTCGTACGGCGCTGCTGGCGCCGCACGGTGGCGCGGATCCCGGGAGCGGCCCGAACGGTTTCCAGATCAACAAGACCGCCGCGCATGCCGGGATCCGGCCGCAGGACACCGGTGACGACTGGCGGCTGACGGTCGAGGGCGGCGGGCGGCAGGTGCGGCTCGGCCGCACCGAGCTGCTGCGGCTGCCCCAGCATGTGTCGGCGCTGCCGATCGCCTGTGTCGAGGGCTGGTCGACGGACGATCAGCTGTGGAGCGGGGTGCGGCTGCGCGATCTCGCCGCGCTGGTGGGGCTGGGTGAGCGGCCGCCGGATGTCCTGGTGGAGTCGCTCCAGTTGCACGGGGCGTTCCGGCGGGCCGCGCTGCGCGCCAACCAGGTGCGGGACGGGCGTTCGCTGCTGGCGCTGCGGGTGGGCGGTGCGGAGCTGTCCGAGGACCACGGCTATCCGGCGCGGATCATCGTTCCGGCGGCGCCCGGGGTGCTCAACACCAAGTGGGTGGCGCGGCTGACGTTCGGGGAGCTGCGATGAGGCGGCCGGCGGAGCCGGGGGCGTCGGCGGGGGCGTTGCTGCGGCGGATCGGGCGCCGTCCCCGGTACGGCGAGGGGGCGCTGCATCTGCTGCTGATGTTCGCCTCGTTCGCGCTCACCGGGTATGCGGGGCTGCGGCTGCTCGGCGGGGCGCAGTGGCCACTGGTGGTGGTGTGGTTCGTCGGGGCGGCGCTGGTGCACGACCTGGTGCTGCTGCCGCTGTATGCGCTCGCGGACCGGGCGGTGGGCGCGGCCCTCGCCCGGTCGGGGCGGCACCGGGCGTGGACGATGTATGTCCGGGTGCCCGGCGCGCTGTCGGGGCTGTTGCTGTTGGTGTGGTTTCCGCTGATCGCCGGCTCGGCAGGACTGCCGGCCGGCGCCTCGGCGGCGCATTACGAGTCGACCACCGGCCTGCCCGGGGATGTCTTCCTCGTCCGCTGGCTGCTGATCACCGCGGGGCTGTTCGCGGTGTCGGCCCTGTTGCTGCTGGGCGGTGCGGTGGCGCCCCGGCTGCGCGGTACGGCGGCGCGGGCGCGGCGGCGCAGGGCCACGAAGCGGCGCTCGGCGGCCTCCGGCCGGTGAGTCCGGGGCTCCGCGACGGACCACTGTTCCTCGGGCGCCCAGCCGGCGGCGGCCGCGTACCGCAGCAGCGCAGGCGTGCCCACCCGGGCCCAGGGGAACAGTGCGCCCGCCGCGCGGTGGCCGCCGTGGCCGCTGTCGACCCGTACCTGGACCTGCTCGTCGACGTCCGCGGCCGTGGTTTCCACGATGAGCAGCCCGCGCCGGGTGAGCAGTTCGGCGGTGCGCAGGAGCAGGGCGCGGGGGTCGCCCCCGATGCCGATATTGCCGTCGAGCAGCAGGGCGGTGCCCCAACTCCCCTCGTCCGGGAGGGAGTCGAAGACCGAGCGGCACAGGGCGGCGCCGCCGATCGCGACGGTACGGGTCACCGCGGCCTCGCTCACGTCGATGCCGAGCGCCCGGCGGCCCCGGGCGGCGAGCGCGGCGACCAGCCGGCCGGGGCCGCAGCCGATGTCGAGGACCGGGCCCTCGCAGCGGCGCAGCGCCGACAGGTCGGCGACGTCCGCCCCGGCGCACCAGCGCTCGACGTCCAGGGGCAGCAGCCAGCCGTCCGGGCGGCGCAGGAACAGCGGGCCGCGGCCGCTGCGCAGCGCGTCGGCGTACGGGTCGGCGCCCCAGGTCGGGGCGCGGTTCGTGGTGGGGCTCATCGCTCGGCGACCGCCGTCAGCCGGGCGAGAGTTGCGGCGAAGCGTCCGCCGGGTGCGGCGGCCGCGACGTGTTCGGCGTCGGCGGCGGTGTCGACGTCGCGCAGCGGCGGCAGGTCCCGCACCCGGAGTCCGGCGTCGGTCAGCCGGGCGCGCTGGGCGGCGCCGGTGCGCGGGGTGGACATCGGTACGCCGCGGAGCAGTCGGGGGTCGGGGTCGGCCAGGCCCAGCGCCCAGAAACCGCCGTCGTCGGCCGGCCCGAACCAGGCGTCGCAGTGCTGCCAGGCGTCCGGTTGCAGGGCGGGGGCGAGGAGTTGGGCGGTGACCTGGGGGGTGTCCATGCCGATGAGCAGCGTCGGCCCGGGGCTGTCGGCGAAGGCCGCCGCCAGTCGTTCGTCGAGGCCGCCGGCGCACTGCGGCCGGATCTCGAAGCCGGCGGGCAGCCAGCTCCCGGGGCGGCCGTCGAGGACGACGACGCGGCGGCGGGCGGGCATGGTGGTGACGGCCTGGAGGGTGTCGCGCAGGGCGGCCTCGGCCAGTTGGGCGGCCTCGTGGGGTGTGTAGGGCGGGGTGAGGCGGGTCTTGACCCGGCCGGGGACCGGTTCCTTGGCGATGACCAGGACCGCGGTCGGGCCCGGGGCGGGTGCGGGCGGCACCTCGGCCGCGTGCGCGTCGCTCATCGGGCCGCCCCCCGTGCCTCGGCGCCCGTGCGGGGCGGCGGCTGCCGCAGCACGCCGCGCATATCGCGCACCGCGTGCCAGGTGCCGCGCCAGGTGCCGGTGACCTTGGAGCGGCCGGTGCGCGGGCGGTAGGGGACGTCGCGTTCCTCGATGCGCCAGCCCGCGTCGGCGGCCCGGACGACCATCTGGAGCGGATAGCCGCTGCGGCGGTCGGTGAGGCCGAGGCCGAGCAGGGCGGTGCGGCGGGCGGCGCGCAGCGGGCCGAGGTCGTGCAGGCGCAGGCCGGTGCGGCGGCGCAGCATCCGGGTCAGGGCGAGGTTGCCCAGCCGGGCGTGCGGGGGCCAGGCGCCGCGGCCCTGCGGGCGCCGGCGGCCCAGTACGAGGTCGTGCCCGCCGTCCTGTACGGCGCGTACGAACGGGGCGAGCAGGCCGGGGTCGAGGGAGGCGTCGCAGTCGCAGAAGCAGACGATGTCGGCGTCGGCGGCGAGCAGTCCGGCGTGGCAGGCGGCGCCGAAGCCGCGGCGCGGTTCGTGGACGACGGTGGCGCCGAGGTCGCGGGCGAGCGCGGCGGAACCGTCGGTGGAGCCGTTGTCGACGACGATGGCCCGCCAGCCGTCCGGGATGCGGGCCAGGACCCAGGGCAGCGCGGCGGCCTCGTCCAGGCAGGGGAGGACGACGTCCACCGGGGCCGGGCGTGGGGTGGTGAGGGCGGGTCCGGCCGGGGCGGCCCGCATGCCGTCCCGGGCGAACTCGGCCATGCCGTCGGCGAATCCGGTCTCCGCCCGCCACCCGAGCTCGTCGGCGATCCGCCGCGACGACGCCGTGATGTGCCGGACGTCGCCGAGGCGGTACTCCCCCGTGACGACCGGCTCCGGTCCGCCGCAGGCCCGGGCCAGCGTGCGGGCCATCTCCCCTACGGTGTGCGGTTCTCCGCTGCCGGTGTTGTACGCGGTCAGCGTCCCCGCATCCCGTTCCGCCAGGGCCTCCAGCGCCACCGCGTTGGCCGCGGCGATGTCCCGTACGTGCACGAAGTCCCGCCGCTGGCCGCCGTCCTCGTACACCGTCGGCGCCTGGCCGCGGGCCAGCGCCGAGCGGAAGAAGGAGGCCACGCCGGCGTAGGGGGTGTCGCGGGGCATGCCGGGCCCGTAGACGTTGTGGTAGCGCAGCGAGAGGGCGCGGCCGCCGGTTGCGCGCGCCCAGGAGGCGGCCAGATGTTCCTGGGTGAGTTTGGTCGTCGCGTACACATTGCGCGGGTCGACGGGCGCGTCCTCGGCGACGAGTCCCGGCCGCAGTTCCGCGCCGCAGGAGGGGCAGCGCGGCTCGAACCGCCCGGCGTCCAGATCGGCGGCCGCACGGGGGCCCGGCCGCACCACCCCGTGCTCGGGGCAGGTGTAGCGGCCCTCCCCGTAGACCACCATCGACCCGGCGAGCACCAGGGCGCCGACCTCGGCCGCGGCCATCTCGGCGAGGAGCACGGCGGTGCCCAGGTCGTTGCAGCCGACGTAGTCGGGCGCGTCCGCGAAGTCCTTGCCCAGGCCCACCATCGCCGCCTGGTGGCAGACCGCGTCCACGCCCCGCAGGGCCTCGGCGACGGCCGCCCGGTCCCGTACGTCCGCGACGATGCGGCGCTCGCCCGGCCGGGGCGGGGGCGGTTCGGGGTGGGCGGAGGGCAGCAGCGCGTCGAGGACGACGGGCTCGTGCCCGCGGGCCGCCAGCGCCGCGACGATCTGCGATCCGATGAATCCGGCGCCGCCGGTGACCAGTACACGCATGCCGGTCACGCTAAATGCGGCGGGGCGTTCCGGCCCGTCCGACGGACGGTGCGTCATGGGTCCGTAAGATCCCCGGCCGCCCGCGCGGGCCGCTGGACGGCGATTTGATAACAGAGCGGCAGGACCGTATTTCGGTCCGGCATATCAGGCATATGCTCAGGTCGGGGGCGGTTTTCCCCTGCCTGCTGACGCATCTGATGACCCCGTCGGAGTACACCTTGGCCGTGTCCCACACCGAACAGCGCACCGGCTCCCGGGTGCTGGTCGCGCTCCCGTATGCCGTGATGGCCGCGGTCTGTGCGGGGGACCTCATCGCCGGACCCGGACTCGGGCTGCTGCCGCTGGTCTCCCTGGGGCCCGCGTTCGCCGGGCTGGTCGGCGGCTGGCGGCGGACCGCCCTCGTCGGGCTGATCGCGGCCGTCCTCTGTACCGCGCTGGGCCTCTACAGCGACCTGATCGAGGGGCGGCGCGGGCTGACCGCGCTGCTGACGGTGGCCGGGGTCACCGCGGCGGGTGTGGTGGCCGCGGTGATGCGCCAGCGCCGCGAGGCGGAGCTGGCCAGCGTCCGGTCGATCGCGGAGGTCGCCCAGCGCGTCCTGCTGCGCCCGGTCCCGCGCGCTGCGGGCCCGCTGGTGATCGCCGTCTCCTACACGTCGGCGGTGGCCGAGGCCCGGATCGGCGGGGACCTGTACGAGGTGGTGACCTCACCCGGTGGCGTACGGATGATCGTCGGCGATGTGCAGGGCAAGGGGCTGGAGGCGGTGGAGACCGCGGCGGTGGTGCTCGGCGCGTTCCGGGAGGCGGCGCACGACGAGCCCGATCTGTCCGCGGTCGGCGAGCGGGTGGAACGGGCGCTGAACCGGCACCTGGCGGGCGAGCGCTTCGTCACCGCGGTGCTGGCCGAGGTCGGCGACGGCCCGCACGCCACGCTCCTCAACTTCGGCCACCCGGCCCCCCTCGTCGTCCGCCCCACCGGCTCGGTGGCCTTCGCCGCGCCGCCCGACCGCGCCCTCCCCCTCGGCCTCTCCGACCACGGCTCCGACCCGCCGCTCCCCTACGAGGTGCCGTTCGCCCCCGGTGACCAGCTGCTCTTCTACACCGACGGCGTCACCGAGGCCCGCGACGCGGCGGGCCGCTTCTACCCCCTCGACGAACGCGCCGCCCTCCTCAAGGAGCCCGACCCCGAAGGGGCGTTGCGGGCGGTGCGCGAGGACCTGGTCGAGCACGTCGAGGGGCCGTTGCACGACGATGCGGCGATGCTGCTGGTGCGGTACCGGGAGGGGCACGGGGGCCAGGACCGGAACCAGGGCGTCCCTCTCGGACGAGCGGTCGGGAGCTGAGCGCGCGACGCCCCCTCAATTGCCCCGCCAGGGCCCACACTTGCCTCTTTGCAACAATGCTCGGTGTTTCCCTACCGAGCATGCACAGATAGCGAGGTCTTCATGACCAAGGTCAAGCTGGCCACCGACCACGGCGACATCATCCTGCGGTTGGACGCGGAGAAGGCCCCGAGGACGGTCGAGAACTTCGTCCGGTACGTCGAGGACGGCTACTACGACGGGACGGTCTTTCACCGGGTCATCAAGAACCTCGTGCTCCAGGGCGGAGGGTTCGAGCCCGGCATGAACATAAAGACCACCCGTGACGCCATCGTGAACGAGGCGAACAACGGGCTGGGCAACAACGCGTACACCGTGGCGATGGCCCGCATGACGGAGCCGCACTCGGCAGCGTCACAGTTCTTCATCAACGTCAACGACAACGACTCCTTCAACCACACCGACCAGACCGAACAGGGCTGGGGCTACGCGGTCTTCGGTGAGGTGATCGAGGGCCGAGAGGTCGTCGACGCGATCGAGAACGTCCGTACGGTCACCAAGGCCGGGTATGCGGATGTCCCGGAGGTCGACGTCGTCCTCGAGCGCGCCGAGATCGTCGGATAGGGGCGGCATTCGCACGGCTTTCGGACCGTCCCGCCGTCCTGGAGCGGGTCGTCGCGGTGGACGCCACCCTTGTGCGCGCTCACCGGGACGCGGCCGGAGCCCGCAGTACGGGGGCTCCGGCCGGAGAGCCCGACCACCGAGCCCTCCGGCGATCCCGACGACGAGGCGGTGGCCGCGCCCGGTCATCCCAACGGCAACCCCGTGTAGTTCTCCGCCAGTTCGGCCGCGGCATGCGGCGAGGTGGCGATGCGGTCGAGCTGGGAGAGCTGGAGCCGGGTCTCGAAGGGGCTCTGGTCCGGGTCGGTGTGCAGGGTCGAGGTCATGAAGGAAGAGAAGTGTTCGGCGCGCCAGACGCGGCGCAGGCAGGTGGCGGAGTAGGCGTCGAGGAGCGCCGTCGAGCCGGTGCGGTGCAGGTGGGCGAGGGCGCGGGCCAGGACGGTGACGTCGGCGACCGCGAGGTTGAGGCCCTTGGCGCCGGTGGGCGGGACGATGTGCGCGGCGTCACCGGCGAGCAGGATGCGGCCGTAGCGCATGGGTTCGGTGACCGAACTGCGCATGGGCAGGACCGACTTCGCGGTGATCGGGCCGCGCTCCAGCTTCCAGGGCGTGTCGACGGCGGCGCGTCGCTCCAGTTCGTCCCAGATGCGGTCGTCGGGCCAGTCGGCGGGGTCGGTGCCGTTGGGGACCTGGAGGTAGAGGCGGCTGACGGTGGGCGTGCGCATGCTGAAGAGGGCGAAGCCGCGCGCGGAGTGGGCGTAGATCAACTCGTCGGAGGACGGGGGCACTTCGGCGAGCACGCCGAGCCAGGAGTAGGGGTAGCTGCGCTCGTAGGTGCGGCGTTCGTGTGCGGGGACGGCGCTGCGGGTGACGCCGTGGAAGCCGTCGCAGCCGATGACGTAGTCGCAGGTGAGGGTGTGTTCGCGGCCCTTGTGGCGGTAGCGGATGCGGGGGCGGGAGGTGTCCGCGCCCGCTACGGCGAGGGCCTGGGCGTCGAACAGCAGGGGTGGGCCCGAGGCGAGCTGGAGGGCTATGAGGTCCTTGACGACCTCCGTCTGGGCATAGACCGTGACCCGGCGCCCGCCGGTCAGCGCGGGGAAGTCGAGGCGGTGGGCGCGCCGGTCGTGGCGCAGCTCGATACCGTCGTGGACCAGGCCCTCGCGGTCCAGCCGCTCCCCCGCCCCGCAGGCGCGCAGCACGTCGACGGTGCCCTGTTCGAGGATGCCGGCGCGCTGCCGCCGCTCCACGTAGGCGCGGTCGCGGTGTTCCAGGACGGTGCAGTCCATGCCGGCGCGGTGCAGGAGGCGGGCGAGCAGCAGGCCCGCGGGGCCGGCGCCGATGATGCCGACGGTGGTGTGGCGTGGGCCCGTCACGTCGGTGTTCCTTCCGTGAGGTGGGCGAGGAGGGCGGCGCGTACCGGGGCGGGGCGTTCGACGGGGGCGAGGTGGGCGGCCCTGGGGAGTTCGAGGAGGGTCGCGTCGGGGATGCCGTCGGCGAGTTCGCGGGCGTACGGGGGCGGGGTGGCCGGGTCGGCGCGGCCCGCGACGATGAGGGTGGGGGCGGCGATGCGGGGCAGGTCGGCGCGGAGGTCGCAGGCGGCGAGGGCGTCGCAGCAGGCCGCATAGCCCGTGGGCGAGACCGTGTGGCGCAGCGCGTCGAGGAGGGCGGTGGCCTGCGGGGAGGCGGCGAAGGCGGGGGTGAACCAGCGGCCGGCGGCTGCGTCGGCTACCGGGCCGGTGCCTTTCTCGCGGACGAGCGCGGCCCGCTCGTGCCAGGCGTCGGGGGCGCCGAAGCGGGCGGCGGAGCAGATCACGGCGAGGGAGGCGATCCGCTCGGGGTGGTGTGCGGCGAGCCAGGTGCCGACGGCGCCGCCGAGGGAGATTCCGGCGTGGGCGAAGCGGTCGATGCCGAGGGTGTCGGCGAGGGCGAGGACGCGGCGGGCCAGGTCGGGGACGGTGGTGGTGGGCGTCGGGGTGGGTTCCGGGCCGTCGTCGTGGCCGGGGAGGTTCCAGCGCACGGTGCGGAACCGGCCTGCCAGGTAAGGGAGTTGGGCGTCCCAGACATGGTGGGAGGTGCCCAGGGAGGGGCCCAGGACCAGGGGCGGGGCGTCGGCGGGGCCGTCCAGGGTGTGGTGCGGGAGCGGTGCGGTCGGCGGGTGGGTCATGGGGTGGGCTCCTGCGGGTGGTGCGCGGGGCGGGCCAGGGCGCGGTCGACGAGGGGGCCGGCGGAGCCCAGGTAGGTGGTGGGGTCGAGGAGTGGGCGGAGGCGGTCGTCGGGGAGGGTGCCGGGGGCGAGGGCGTCGCGGAGGTCGAGGCCCTCTGCGGCGGCGCGGCGGGCCGCCTCGTCGAGGGTGCGGCGGGCCTCGGCACGGCCCAGTACGGGGGTGAGGGCGGCGGCGAGGCGTTCGGTGACGACCAGGCCGCGGGTCGCGTCGAGGTTGCGCCGCATGCGGTCCGGCCGGACCTCCAGGCCGGCAGTCAGTTCGGCGGCGTCCCGCGCCGCGCCGCCCACCAGGCGCAGCGCCTCTCGCAGCGGCTGCCATTCGGCGTGCCAGGCGCCGGGTGGGCGTTCGTCCTCGGCGGTGAGGGACCCGTACAGCACGGCGGCCTGCGCCGGGACCTGGCGGGCGGCGGCCGCGATGAGCGTGGCGCGCACCGGGTTGGCCTTGTGCGGCATGGCGGACGATCCTCCTCCGGCGCCGCCCTCGGCGAGTTCGCCGATCTCGGTGCGGCAGAGGGTCAGAACATCTGCCGCCATCTTGCCGAGGGCGCCCGCGGTGAAGGCGAGCGCGCCGGCGAGGTCGGCGATCGGGGTGCGCAAGGTGTGCCAGGGCAGGGCGGGTTCGGCCAGGCCGGTCTCGGCGGCGTACCCGGCGAGGAGCCGTACGCCCGGGCCGGGCCCGGCCGCTTCGCCGGGCCCGGCCCCGGCCTCGGCGTAGGCGTGGAACGCCGCGAGGGTGCCCGCGGCACCGCCCAGTTGGGCGGGGAGCGAAGCGCGTACGGCGGCGAGCCGGTCGTCGGCGTCGAGGACGAGGCTGCGCCAGCCGGCGGCTTTGAGGCCGAAGGTGGTGGGCACCGCGTGCTGGGTGAGGGTGCGGCCGGCCATGGGGGTGTCGCGGTGTTCGGCGGCGGTGCGGCGCAGCGCGTCGGCGGTGCGGCCCAGGTCGGCGCGGACGGCGTCCAGGGCGCGGGCGCTGACCAGCATGGTGGCGGTGTCGAGGATGTCCTGGCTGGTGGCGCCCCGGTGGACGGCGGGAGCGGCGTCCGGGTCGCGGTCGGCGACGGCGGCGGTCAGGTCGGCGACGAGCGGGACCACCGGGTTGCCGGCGGCGCGGGCCCGCAGCGCGAGGTCGTGGCAGCGAAGGGTGTGTGCCGCGGCGGTGACGGCGGCGGCCGCCGATTCCGGGGCGAGCCCGAGGGCCGCCTGGGCGCGGGTGAGCGCGGCCTCGGCGTCGAGCATGGCGCGCAGATAAGCGGCGTCGCCGGTGCGGTCGGCGACGGCGGAGCCGGCCCAGGAGGGGCTCAGCAGGCCCAGGTCGGCGGCGGGGGGCGGGACTTCGGCCATCGGGTGCGGCCTCTCCTCGCCCGGCCTGTCATCGGAAGGCAAGGAACACCGTCTCCTCGTGGCTGCCGTCCTCGGCGCCCTGCAGATGGATGTCGAAGCGGTAGCGGCGGGCGGGGCCGTCGGGGCGGGCGAGGAGGGTGCGCGCGCGGTCGGCGGGGAGCCGGGAGAGCAGCGGGTCGGCGGCGTGGGCCGTTGCGTGCTCGGGGAAGTAGATGCGGGTGAAGAGGTGGTGCAGCAGTCCGCGGGCGAAGACGCAGACGGCGAGGTAGGGGGCGGCGTCGGGGCGCGCGGCGGGAGCGGTGGCGGGGAGGGTGCGTACGGCGTAGTGGCCGTCGGCGTCGGTGGGGACGCGGCCGAAGCCGGTGAAATCCACGCCGTTGCGGCCGATGACCGCGCCGGTGGCCGGGTCCCGGCGCAGCGAGCCGGGCGCGCCCGTCAGGCTGCCGTCCGGGCCCGCCTGCCAGAACTCCAGCAGCGCGTCCGGCACCGGGGCGCCGGCTCCGTCCCGTACGTGTCCGTGGACGGTGAGGGTGTCGGGGTGGCCGGCGGGCGCGATCTGTTCGCCTCCGGGGAAGGGGAGGGCGTAGCCGTAGAACGGGCCGATGGTCTGGGACGGGGTCGGGGGGAGCGCGGCAGCGGGGCGCGGGACGGCGGGCATCAGCGGCCTTCCTCGATCCAGGTGGCGGACGGGCCGTCCAGGACGATGTCCCAGCGGTAGCCGAGGGACCATTCGGGGCGGGACAGTTCGTGGTCGTAGGCGGCGACCAGGCGGGCGCGGGCGGCGGGGTCGGTGACCGAGGCGAGGATCGGGTCGTAGGGGAAGAGCGGATCGCCGGGGAAGTACATCTGGGTGACCAGGCGTTGGGTGAAGGCGGAGCCGAAGAGCGAGAAGTGGATGTGGGCCGGGCGCCAGGCGTTGTCGTGGTTGCGCCAGGGGTAGGCGCCGGGCTTGACGGTGGTGAAGGCGTAGCGGCCGTCGTCGTCGGTCAGCGCCCGGCCGACGCCGGTGAAGTGCGGGTCGAGCGGGGCGGGGTGCTGGTCGCGCCGGTGGGCGTAGCGGCCGGAGGCGTTGGCCTGCCATATCTCGACGAGCTGGCCGCGTAGGGGGCGGCCGGTGCGGTCGAGGACGCGGCCGGTGACGGTGATGCGTTCGCCGAGCGGCTCGCCCGTGTGCTGCCGGGTGAGATCGGCGTCGAGGTCGGTGATGTCGGTGACACCGAAGGCGGGGCCGGTCAGTTCGACGGCCTCCGGGTCGGCGAGCGCGTCGATCTCGACGAGCGGGTGGCGGGGGTGGCGGGGGGTGCTGCTGCGGTAGGGCGCGTAGTTCCGGGCGGGGTGCTCGGGTGCGGGAGCGCCCGCGGTACGGGCCCGGTCGGCGGCGGTCTCGAGTGCGGCGATCTCGCGGGAGATGTCGGCCTGCGGGGTGATCGGTGCGGTCATGATGCCTCTCCGTGCAGGGGTGCGGATACGGCTGCGGCGGCTATCTCTCCAGTACCACGGCGAGGCCCTGGCCCACGCCGACGCACAGCGTGGCGAGTCCCGTGCCGGAGCCGGCGGCGGCCAGTCGGTGGGCGACGGCGCCGTATGCGCCGATGGGGGTGCGGACGGCGTCGACGACGTACGCGTCCCGGGGGCGGCCGGTGATCACGAGGCCTCCTTGAGGGCGCGCAGGGCGGCGAGTTCCGCGGCGGTGGGCGGGTCGGTGACGCCGATCCGATCGGCCCTCTTCAGGTCCCAGCCGGTGGCGTCCCGTACCTGATCGGCCGTCACTCCCGGGTGCAGTTCGGTGAGGACGAGTTCCGCGGTGTCCGGGTCGGGACGGAGCACGCCGAGGTCGGTGATGACCACGGTCGGGCCGGCGCCGGGCAGGCCGAGGGCCGCGCGGTCGCCGGGGCCGCTGCCGTGGCCGAGGGTGGTGACGAAGTCGAGCCGGTCGACGAAGTTGCGGCGGCTGTGCCGGAGCACCATCAGCACCTGCCCGCAATTGGCGGCGATCTCGGGTGCGCCGCCCGCGCCGGGCAGCCGCCCTTCGGGCCTGCCGGGGCCGCGGTCGACGACGGTGGTGTTGATGTTGGCGAACCGGTCGACCTGCGCGGCGCCGAGGAAGCCGACGTCGATGCGGCCGCCCTGGAGCCAGTAGTTGAAGATCTCCGGTACGGACACCACGGAATCGGCGGTGTCGGCGAGTTCGCCGTCGCCGATGGACAGCGGCAGCCGGGTCGGCTTGGAGCCGAGGGTGCCGGACTCGTAGACCAGCACCAGGTCCGGATTGACGGTGCGGCGGGCGAGATTGGCGGCCGTACTGGGCAGCCCGATGCCGACGAAGCAGGTACGGGCGCCGACGAGGGCGCGGGCGGCGTTGATCTCCATGAGCTCGTCGGGGGTCCAGGCGGGGGTGGCCGGTTGGGTGGCGGGCGTGGCCTTTCCGGGGGTGGTGGCCGGGGCGGCGGCCGTCGGACGCTCGCCCCGCACCTCCTCGCCCCGCGCCCCTTCCGTCCGCACCGTCTCCTTCCGCACCGTCTCCGCCAGCCAGCGGCCGAACGCCTGCCGGTCCCGCGCGATCCCGTCCCACTCCCGGTAGAAGGCGTTGTCCCGGACCGAGTACCCCGCCGCGTACGAGGGGTGCGCGCCGCCGGGGACGACCGCGACCGCGTCCACGACCCAGCTGGGCAGCACGACGCCGCCGGGGCGCGGCTCCAGCGTGTCGACGAGCTCCTCGACGGTGACCAGGACGCGCCGGGCGGCCAGCGCCGCCTCCTTCTGCACGCCGGTCAGGCCCCACAGTTGGACGTTGCCGGCCCGGTCGGCCTGCTGCGCGTGGATGACCGTGACGTCGGGGTTGAGGGCGGCGACGGCGGCGAGCTGTTCTCCCGTGAACGGGCAGGTGACGGTGGAGACGGTGGACGTACGGCCGGGGATGTCGCTGCCGCGGTAGCCGCGCAGCACCGCGAACGGGAGCTTGGCGGCGCCCGCGGCGTAGCGGTTGGCCATCCCGGCGTGGCTGTGTTCGTCGATCTCCAGCGGGGCGGGCCAGCCGTTCTCGACGGCGTCCCGGAAGCGGTGCAGCGAGCCGACGCCCGGGTTGCCGCCCCAGGAGAAGATCAGCTTGGCTGCCGCGCCGGCGCCGATCAGCTGGTCGTAGACCACGTCCGGGGTCATCCGGGCGAGCGTGAGGCCGGTGCGGCCCTGCCGGATGATCTCGTGCGCCGCGGCGAACGGGATCAGATGGGTGAACCCCTCCAGCGCCACGGTGTCGCCGTCGTGGATCAGCTCCGCGACGGCGTCGTGCAGGGAATGGATGTCGGCCATGTCCTCGCCTTCGGTTCCGGCTCCGTCACCGCGCTCGTCAGCCCGCTCGGCCCAAGGACCCGTTCGCGGGGGCCATCGATTCGTTCGCATAGTGAACTTAAGTTCAAAATCCAGCTGCCCCGAGTTTGAACCCCGCCCCCGGCCCTGTCAACGGTGCGCCGGGTACGGTTCCGACGAGATCGCCGCACCGTGGAGAGCCGATGAGCCACCCCGCACCCACCGACCCGTCATCACCGGGACCGCCGCCCGAGGCGGTGGCCCCGCTGATGCGCAGCCTCTCCGTGCTGCGCGAGCTGGCGGCGCGCGGCGGCCGGCAGGCGGTGGGCGACCTCGTGCGCGGTACGGAACTCGCGCGCTCCACCGTGGACCGCGTGCTGAGCACCCTCGCCCGGCTCGGCTACGTCCGCACCGAGGGCCGGGACGCCGTCCTCACACCCCGGCTCCTGGAACTGGGCAACGCCTACCTCGCCGCCTCCGAACTCCCCGACCGGCTCGGCCCGCTCGCCGACCGGCTCGCCGACGAGCTCGACGAGTCGGTCTCGCTGGCGGTCCCCGACGGCGACGGCGTCCGCTTCGTCCACCAGGCGACCCGCCGCCGCGCCATGTCGCTCGCCTTCCGCATCGGCGATCTGCTGCCCGCCGAACGGGGCGCGCCCGGTGCGCTGTTCGCGGCGGCGTGGGACTCCGACGACTGGCGCCGCTGGCGACGCCGGCGGGCCGCCGACCCTACGGACGCGGGCTTCCCCGCCGTTCCGCCGCGGCCCGCCGCCGACGCGCCGGCGGCCCCGGACGAAGCATCCGGCGGCGACTTCGAAGCGCGGGTGGCCGCCGCCCGGACGGCCTGCTGGTCGCAGGACGACCAGCTCATCGAGCCGGGCCTGGTCGCGGTGGCCGTGCCGGTACGGGACCCGGCGGGGCGTACGGTCTGCGCGGTGAGCGTCGTCAGCCACACCAGCCGGCTGAGCGCGGACGAACTGCGGGAGGCGGTACTGCCGCGGCTGCGGGAGACGGTGGCCGCCATGGAGTACGTCCTGGGTGCGCCGCCCGCCGCCGACGCCGGGGCCGACCCCGTAGCGGCGCATGCGAGCTGGATGCGGGCATCGAAGCAGGAACTGGGTCCCGAGTTCGTCGAATCGATGGCCCGCGGGCTGATCACCCTCACCGCATTCGGCGGCGGCCGCGCCGCGCTTTCCCTCACCGCCGTGGCGAAGGCCACCGGTCTGGCCCGCGCCACCGCCCGCCGGGCCCTGATCACCCTGGAGCACCTCGGCTACCTCGCCACGGACGGCAAGCTCTTCCGTCTCACGCCGAAGGTCCTGGAGCTGGGCTTCGCGCACCTCTCGGGCCTGACGCTGCCCGCCATCGCCCAGCCGCATCTGGCGGCGCTGGTCGAGCGGGTGCACGACTCCGCCTCGATGGCGGTGCTGTCCGGCGACGACATCCTTTACGTGGCGCGCGTCCCCACCGTCCGCATCATGAGCGTCAACATCACCCTGGGCACCCGCTTCCCCGCCCACGCCACCTCGATGGGCCGAGTCCTCCTCGCCGACCTCCCACCGGCCGAGCTGTCCGCCCGCCTCGCCCTCGTGCACCTCGAACCCCTCACCCGTCACACCCTCACCGACCCGCACCGCCTCATGGCCACCCTGGAGACCGTCCGCGCCGACGGCTACGCCCTGGTGGACGAGGAACTGGAGGAGGGCCTGCGCTCCCTCGCCGTACCGGTCCGCGACCGCACCGGCCGGGTCGTGGCCGCCGTCAACGTCTCCACCCACGCGGCCCGTTGCACGCCGCAGGAGGCCCGGGAGGCCATCCTCCCGGCGCTGCGCGAGGCCGCGGCGGACATCGAGGCGGACCTACGGGTCGCGGGGCGCTACGTACGCATTCCGACGGTGTGAGCGGCGAGCGGCCGTCGGGGCCCTGCGGCATGCCGCGGGCCGTGAACTCGCAGAGGCGCAACGCGCGCATCCAGGACCGAGGCACGACCGAGGCGTCGACCTCTACGCGGCCGGTACCGCGCCCAAGGAGCCGTGCCCGAGGCCGCCGAGGGTGGCCGGCCCGCATCCCGCGCAGCCGGTCGCCGTCAGCTCCGGCCGCGGCGGCCGGTGACCGCCACCAGTCCGATCGCCACCGCACCCAGCAGGCCCGCCAGCGCGAAGGCGGTGAAGCCCAGTTGGTCGTTGCCGTCGGCCGCCAGGGTGCCGCCGAGCCAGGGGCCGACCACGGCGCCGGTGCGGCCGATGCCGGTGACCCAGCCCAGGCCGGTGGCGCGTTCGGTGGACGGATAGACGCGGTCGGCGGCCGCGTAGACCATCGTCTGGGCGCTGAAGAGCCAGACGCCGGTGAGCGCCACGACCACGTAGGTGAGGGCGAGCGGCGGATGCGCCCCCAGCAGCAGCGCACCGGCGGCGGTGAGCAGGAACCACAGGGCGGAGACGGTGACCGGGCCGAACCGGTCGGCGGTGCGGCCGGCGATGAGCATGCCGGCGATGCCGCCCGCGTTGATGATGAGCAGGAAGCTGACCGAGGACGTCAGGCCGTAGCCGGTGGCGCGCATCATCTGCGGGAGCCAGGTGCTGACGCCGTAGACCAGGAGCAGCCCGCAGAACGAGGCGAGCCACAGGAGCGGGGTCGCCCCGCGGACGCCCGGCCGGAACAGCGCGCGGACCGCGGCCAGGCGGCCCTTGGCGCCCGGGGGCGGCGCGTCGGCGGGGACGGGGCGGGCCATGCCGTAGCGGTAGGCGACGGCCTCGGCCTCGGCGGTGCGGCCCTTGGCCAGGAGGACGCCGGGAGATTCCGGCAGCAGCCGGAGCAGCAGCGGGGTGGCGACGACCGCGGGCAGTACGCCGGCCCAGAACACCGAGCGCCAGCCGACCGCGGGGGCGAGGGTCAGGCCGAGGCCGGTGGCGACCATCCCGCCCGCGTGGTACGAGGTCATCAGCAGGCCGGTGGCCAGCGCGGCGCGGCGGGGCGGCGCGAACTCCATCACCATCGAGAGGCAGAGCGGCATCAGGCCGCCGAGGCCGAGCCCGGCGAGGAAGCGCCCGGCGCCGAAGAGTGCGGGCGCGCCGGAGAGGGCGCAGACCGCGGACCCGGCGGAGAACAGCAGCACGCTGGTGACCAGGACCGGCCGGCGGCCGAGCCAGTCGGTGAGGGTGCCGGTGGCGAGGGCGCCGATCAGCATGCCGAAGGTGGTCCAGCTGCCGATGGTGCCGGCCGCTCCGGGGGTGAGTCCGAGTGACGGGTCGTCAAGCATGTGCGGCATGACGGCGCCGTAGACGTTGACGTCCATGCCGTCGAAGAAGACGGCGAGCCAGCACAGCGCCAGGACGGGCGCGACGGAGCGGAAGGTGTGGTGGGCGGGGGCGCGGGCTGCGGGGGTGTCCGTGGGGGACGCGGGCGTGCCGATGGGTGACATGGCGACCTCGGATTCACAGCGGGCAAGGTGGCGCGTGAACGACAAAGGCTGTTCGCGTGGTGAACTTTCGTTCGCCCTACTGGCCGAGGATCCTCTCCCCGTACCCCGGGGCTGTCAATGGCCCGCACCGCCTCAGGGCCGGTCCGGACCCTCCCCCTCGGTACGGCCGCCGCCCGAAGTACCCCGCCCCTCCCCCACCGCGTGCACCCGCCGCTCCCGCTCCGCGCGCCCCGCGGCCGTGGCGACCGAGGGCCACACCCGGTCGAGGGCGGCGTTCATCGCGGCCCCCACCAGGACGGCGAAGGCCGAGACACCGATCCACAGCAGTACGGCGACGGGCGCGGCCAACGACCCGTAGATCGTGGGGCCCTCGACGGTCGAGGTGAGGTAGAGGCGGAGCAGAAAGCTGCCGAACACCCACATCGCGAGGGCGACGACGGCGCCGGGAATGTCCTCCGGCCACGGCGAACGGACGGGTACCGACGCGTGGTACAGCGTGGTCAGAAAGGCCACGGACAGGATCAGCACGACCGGCCAGTACAGGACCCGGACGATGTCGGCGCTGGCCGGCAGCCAGCCGACGACCGCGTCCGGCCCGGCCACCATCAAAGGCAGCGCGACGGCACCGACGACCAGCGCCGCGAGGTAGAGGGCGAACGCCAGCAACCGGGTCCGGACGATGCCGCGCCGCCCGTCGAGCCCGTACATGATGGTGATGGTGTCGACGAAGACGTTCAGCGCCCGGGAGCCGGACCACAGGGCGATGGCGAAGCCGAGGGAGATGACGTCGGGGCGCCGGCCCGTGAAGACATCGTCCAGCAGCGGCCGGGCGATCTCGTTCACGCCCTTGTCGGAGAGCACGGTGCCGGAGGCGTCGAGGATGTTCTGCCGGATGCTGTCGATGGTGGCGTGGCCGATCCACTGCTCCATATAGCCGAGCAGGCCGATCAGTCCGAGCAGCAGCGGCGGCAGCGACAGCAGACAGAAGAACGCGGCCTCGGCGGCCAGCCCGGTGACGCGGTACTCCATGCAGGAGTTGACGACGTCCTTGAGCAGCAGCCATGCCAGCCGTCGCTTGGAGACATTGCGGTAGAGGACCCGGGCCCTGGTCAGACGGCCCGCCGGCCGTTTGACTGGTTCGTTTGCTGGCGGCACCTCCTTACCGTATCTGCCATGGCAGCCAGCACTCATACGGTCACGAACCAGCCCCCGCCGCTGGTCGGATACGACGTCTTCGCCTCCGATCCGGCGCTCACCGAGGGCATCACGCGGTACGTCGACGACGTACGGCTCGAGGAAGTACGGGAGGAATTGAGCCGGCTCGGGCAGGCGGCCGGCTCGGCGCACGCCCGGCAATGGGGCGAGCAGGCCAACGCCCACCCGCCCGTGCTGCGCACCCACGACCGCTACGGGCACCGCATCGACGAGGTGGAGTTCCACCCGGCCTGGCACCGGCTGCTGGGGCACGCCGTGACGGCCGGTCTCACCGACGCCTGGTCGCGCCCCGACGGGCAGGTCCGCCGCAGCGCCGGATTCCTCGTCTGGAGCCAGGCCGAGGCGGGGCACACCTGCCCGGTGTCGATGACCCATGCGGCGGTGCCCGCGCTGCGCGCCGACCCGGAACTGGCGGCCGAGTGGGAGCCGCTGCTGACCTCCCATGTGTACGAGCGGGACCTGCGGCCGGCCGCCGAGAAGGGCGGGGCGCTGGCCGGGATGGCGATGACGGAGAAGCAGGGCGGCAGCGACGTACGGGCCAACACGACCTCCGCCGAGCCGCTGGCCGCCCCCGGCGAGTACGTCCTGACCGGGCACAAGTGGTTCTGCTCGGCGCCGATGTCCGACGTCTTCCTGGTCCTGGCCCAGGCACCCGGCGGGCTCACCTGTTTCCTGCTGCCGCGGGTGCTGCCGGACGGCACCCGTAATTCCTTCCGTATCCAGCGGCTCAAGGACAAGCTGGGCAACCGCTCCAACGCCTCGGCGGAGATCGAGTTCGACGGGCGGACCTGGGCGCGCCGGGTGGGCGAGGAGGGGCGCGGGGTGGCGACGATCATCGAGATGGTCGCGGCGACCCGGCTGGACTGTGTGACGGGGGCAGCGGCGGTGATGCGGCAGGCGGTGGCGCAGGCGGTGCACCACTGCGCGTACCGGGAGGCGTTCGGCGGGCGGCTGATCGACAAACCGCTGATGCGCAATGTGCTGGCCGATCTGGCACTGGAGTCGGAGGCGGCGACGACGCTGGCGCTGCGGCTGGCGGCCGCGTACGACAGCGGCACCGAGCAGGACCGGCACTTTCTGCGGCTGGCGGTCCCGGCCGCCAAGTACTGGGTGACCAAGCGGTGCACGCCGGTGGCCGCCGAAGCGCTGGAGTGCCTGGGCGGCAACGGCTACGTCGAGGAGTCGGGGATGCCGCGGCTGCTGCGCGAGGCGCCGCTGAACTCCATCTGGGAGGGCTCGGGCAACGTCCAGGCGCTGGACGTACTGCGGGCGCTGCAGCGCGAACCGGCCGCGCTGAACGCGTACCTGACGGAGATCGGCGCGGCGCGCGGCGCGGACCACCGGCTGGACCGGGCGATCAAGGCGATGCTGACCGAACTCGCCGACCTGGAGGGCATCGAGGCGCGCGCCCGGCGGCTGGTGGAGCGGCTGGCGCTGGTACTCCAGGGGTCGCTGCTGGTGCGGTACGCGCCGCCCGAGGTGGCGGACGCGTTCTGCGCGTCCCGGCTGGGCGGCGACGCGGGCGCGGCGTTCGGGACGCTGCCGCACACGCTGGACCTAGCGGCGATCGTGGCGCGGGCGCGGCCGGTCATCGGCGGCTGAGTCCTGCGGGGCGCGGCGGTGCGTCCCGCGGGGCTGGCGCGGCGGCGGCTCCTCGTTCCCAGTGGCGGGGCGGAGCGCCCGCCTGGAACGGGGACAGGGGGATCCCGCCGCCGCGCCGGTCAAGGAGCGGTGCCGCGCCGACTCGGCACCCCTCCCGGTCTCAGGGCCATCTCGGCGGATCCGCCGCGGTCCGCCCGCGCCGCGCCGCGTCGATGGCCAGGATGAGGTCCCCGTCGGATGCGTCCGGCCGGAACCCGGCCAGCGCCCCGCGGGCCTCGTAGTAGCGCAGGATCCGGCCGGCGTCCTCCCCCTCCGTACGGCCCGCCTCGCGCAGATGCACCACGAGGTCGGCGAAGGCCAGCGCGGGCAGCAGCCCGCCGACCCGAGCCACCCGGTCGAGCAACCGGGGCGCACCGTCGATGACATAGCCGTCGGCGGGCAGCGGCTGACGCCTGATCAGGACGTCGACCGCGGGCAGTCTGGGCACCCCGTAGTGGTCGGCCAGCCGTCCGGCGCGCGCGATACGCAGTCCCTCCGTCGCTCCGATCACCACGACGCGCGGAGCGGTCACCCCCATGGTGAGCTCTCCTCCCGCGCCGTGCCTGGGATGTGGTGGCGGCCGATGGAATCCCCGGCGGACAGCCAGGGGGCTCGCCGACGGGTGTCCGGCAAGCCTCCGGCCTCGGGATGCCATCGGCCGCTGAGGACCAGACTCCCGGTGCGGGTCATAGGCCACAACGGTTGCAGTCCGTTGCAGCCCGTTGCCATGGATCTGCGCAATGGACCTGCGTTCCGGGCCTGGTGACGGCACGATGGGCACGGGCCAGGGGGAGGCCACCCGTAGGCGGCTTCCGGTGGCCGCCGTGACAGTTGGGCAACGGGGAGCAGCGTGAAGGACACAGCGATCGGCAGCGCCGTCCGGTCGGCCCAGGACATCCGCGAGACCGCGCGCCGCCTGGCGTCGGTCCGGGAGGCCGCGCTCGCGGGCGAGCTGCCGCCCGAGTCGCCGCTGGACGCGCCCCGCCCGGTCATCGGCGAGTCCTGGTTACGGGCCATCGGCTCGGGCGTCGACCCGGAGCGCGACCGCGCCCAACAGCCGCTGTCGGTGGCCGAGTTGGAGCACCGTCGGCACACCTCCCAGCTGACGACGGTGCTCCCGGTCCTCAACGACGGACTGCTGGCGGCCGCCGACGCCGCGCAGCAGATCATGGTCGTCACCGATGCCGAGGGCCGGGTGCTGTGGCGGGAAGGCAGTGCGCCGGTCCGGCGGATGGCCGACCGGCTCGGCTTCGACAAGGGCGCCGACTGGACCGAGGGCGTGGTCGGCACCAATGGGATCGGCACCGCGCTGGTGGCCCGGCGCCCGGTGCTGGTGCACTCCGCCGAACACTTCGTCCGCTCCCACCACCACTGGACGTGTGCCGCGGCGCCGCTGCACGACCCGCGCGACGGCCGGCTGCTGGGCACCGTCGACATCAGCGGCCCGGCCCATTCCTTCCACCCCACCACACTGTCGCTGGTCTCCGCGGTCGCCGGGCTCGCGGAGGGCGAGCTGCGCACCCGGCATCACACATCCCTGGAGCGGCTGCGGTCGACGGCGGCGCCGATCCTGGCGCGGATCGGCGGCCGGGCGCTGGCCGTCGACCCGAACGGCTGGATCGCCGGGGTCACCGGCATCACTCCGCCGGACCGGGTGGCGCTGCCCAAGTCGCCGCAGGCCGGTCCGCTGTGGCTGCCGCGGTACGGCATGTGCACGCTGGAGCCGCTGCCCGGCGGCTGGCTGATCCGCATCGGCCGCGACGAGCCGGCCGCCGGGCCCGGCCGGGTGCTGCTGGACGTCAGCGGCCGGGACGGCTCCACGGTCACCGTCACCGGGCCGGCCGGCGGCTGGTCGCACGAGCTCTCCCCGCGCCACGCCGAGCTGCTGTTCGTCCTCGCCGCGCACCATCCGCGGGGCCGCAGCGCCGCCGAGCTCGCCCAGGACCTGTTCGGGGACCGCGGCCGCACGGTCACGGTACGCGCCGAGCTGTCCCGGCTGCGCCGCCATCTCGCGGGCGTACTGGCCCACCGGCCGTACCGCTTCGCGGACGGCGTGGAGGTGGAACTCCGCCTGCCGCCACGCCCCCTGGAACTCCTGCCCCACTCGTCGGCACCGGCGGTGCGGGCAGCGCGGGCTGGGTAGGGCCCCACGTTGTCGGCCGTCCCGCCGTGGTTGGTTTCTCGCCGTTGCGCCTGGCGGCGGGCGTGGGTTGTTCGGGAGCGGTGCCGGCCCTACACGGCTCCGCCGCTACGGTCCGTCCCCTCCCGTGGGTGGGTGGAAGGGGTCGGTGGGGGCGGGCGTCGAGTCGTGCGTTCACCATGACCGGTCCCAAGAGACACCTGACCACGTACATACACCCCCACCGTCTTCTCTCCACCCCCAACGGGGAGGTGCCGGGTCGTAGCGGCGGAGCCGTGTAGGCCCGGTGCCGCTGCCGAACAGCCCCGCG
>NZ_JBITYA010000012.1:0-339441 GCF_044544985.1 Streptomyces sp. NPDC053427
CCCACCCACGGGAGGGGACGGACCGTAGCGGCGGAGCCGTGTAGGGCCGGCACCGCTCCCTACAAACCCACGCCCGCCGCCAGGCGCAACGGCGAGAAACCCACCACGGCGGGACGGCCGACAACGTGGGGAGAAACCCTAACGGCCGGGCCGGAACCACACCGTGGCCAACGGTGGAAGGACCGGCGCGAACGAGGCATCGCGGCCGTTCCACGGTGTGGGCTCCGGCTTGAGGGGGTCGGGGTTGGTGACCCCGCTGCCGCCGTAGCGGAGCGCATCCGTGTTGAGGGTCTCCCGCCAGGCGGGGACGTCGCCGGGGATGCCGAGGCGGTAGGCGTGCCGGACGACGGGGGAGAAGTTGGTGACCGCGATCAGGGGGGTGCCGTCGGCGGCGTAGCGGAGGAAGGACAGGACGTTGTCCTCGCCGGCGTCGCCGTCGATCCAGGAGAAGCCGGCCGGGTCGGTGTCGCGTTCCCACAGGGCGGGCGCGTCCGTGTAGCCGCGGTTCAGGTCGCGGACCAGATCGCGCACGCCCCGGTGGTCCGGCTCCGCCTCGTACGACGGGTCCAGCAGCCACCAGTCCGGGCCATGGCTCTCCGCCCACTCCGCGCCCTGCGCGAACTCCTGCCCCATGAAGAGGAGTTGCTTGCCGGGGTGGGCCCACATGTAGCCGAGGTAGGCGCGGTGGGTGGCGCGCTGCTGCCACCAGTCGCCGGGCATCTTCGACACCAGTGAGCGCTTGCCGTGCACCACCTCGTCGTGGGAGATCGGCAGCACGTAGTTCTCGGAGTAGGCGTAGATCATGGAGAAGGTCAGCTCGCCGTGGTGGTACTTGCGGTGCACCGGCTCCTTGGAGACGTAGACCAGGGAGTCGTGCATCCAGCCCATGTTCCACTTCAGCCCGAAGCCCAGGCCGCCGAAGCCGCCCGGGCCGACATGGTGTGTGGCGCGGGTGACGCCGTCCCAGGCGGTGGACTCCTCGGCGATGGTGACGACGCCGGGGCAGCGGCGGTAGACCGTCGCGTTCATCTCCTGGAGGAAGGCGACCGCGTCGAGGTTCTCCCGCCCGCCGTGGACGTTCGGGGTCCAGCCGCCTTCCTCGCGGGAGTAGTCGAGGTAGAGCATGGAGGCGACGGCGTCCACGCGCAGGCCGTCGATGTGGAACTCCTCGCACCAGTACACGGCGTTGGCGACCAGGAAGTTACGGACCTCGGTGCGGCCGTAGTCGAACTCCAGGGTGCCCCAGTCCGGGTGCGCGGCCCGTGCCGGGTCCTGGTGCTCGTACAGCGGGCGCCCGTCGAACTCCGCCAGCGCCCAGTCGTCCCGCGGAAAGTGCGCCGGCACCCAGTCCATCAGGACGCCGATCCCGGCCCGGTGCAGCGCATCGATGAGGTACTTGAAGTCGTCCGGGGTCCCCATCCGGGCGGTGGGCGCGTAGAAGCCGGTCACCTGATAGCCCCAGGAGCCGCCGAAGGGATGCTCGGAGACCGGCATGAGTTCGACGTGGGTGAACCCCAAGTCCTTTACATAGGCCGGAAGTTGGACGGCGAGCTGGCGGTAGGTGAGGCCGGGGCGCCAGGAGGGGAGGTGGACCTCGTAGACGGAGAACGGCGCCTGGTGCACGGGGCGCTCGGCGCGCCGCGCCATCCAGTCGGCGTCCTTCCAGCGGTAGTGCGACTCCTCCACGACCGAGGCGGTGGCGGGCGGGCACTCGGTGCGCCGGGCCATCGGATCGGCGCGTACGGTCCTCGAACCGTCCGGCCGGGTGATCTCGAACTTGTAGAGCTCGCCCTCGCCGATGCCCGGCACGAACAGCTCCCAGACGCCCGAGGACCCCAGCGAGCGCAGGGGAAAGGCCGTGCCGTCCCAGAGGTTGAAGTCGCCGACGACCCGGACGCCTCGGGCGTTGGGCGCCCAGACGGTGAAGCGGGTGCCGGTCACGCCCTGGTGGTCCATGGTCCGCGCGCCGAGCGCCTGCCACAGCTGCTCGTGCCGTCCCTCGGCGAACAGATGCAGATCCAGTTCGCCGACCGCGGGGAGGAAGCGGTAGGGGTCCCGCACGGTCACCGTGCCGTCCTCGTACTCGACGAGCAGCTCGTAGTCGGGGATCCTGCGCAGCGGCAGCACCCCGGCGAACAGCCCCTCGCCCTCGGCGTGCAGGGTGGCGCGCAGCCCCTTCGCCACGACGGTGACGCTGGTGGCGTACGGCCGCAGGATCCGGAAGAGCAGCCCGCCGCGCACCGGGTGCGCGCCGAGCAGCCCGTGCGGATCGTGATGGGTGCCGCCCAGCAGCCGGTCCCGGTCCTCGTCGCCGAGCGGGGCGGCGGCCCGCACCCCACGGCCGGCGGCCTTGGGCTTCGGCCCTCGGGGCGCGGTGGTGGGAGACGGGCGGGCGCTACGGGCCGGAGCGGCGGCCACGGCCCGTGCGCCCGCCGCGTCGTCGTCGGTCGCTTCCTGGCCGGGCGCGGGGTCGGGGGTGGTGGCGGGAGACGGGCGGGCGGTCACGTGGGGAGCCTCCTCGGGCGGGGATCACGGGGGTACGGGGGTCAGGCGCCGGCCGCCAGCCGCCGGACGGCGGCCATCGGGACGGGCAGCCAGTCGGGTCGGTGCCGTGCCTCGTACAGCACCTCGTAGACGGCCTTGTCGGTCTCGTAGGCGCGCATCAGCTCGGGCGCCGAGCGGGGATCGAGCCCGCCCGCCTCGGCATAGCCCCGGCAGTAGGCGTCGCGGGTGCGCCGCGCCCACTCCAGCGACCAGGGGTCGCCGGCGGCCGGTCCGCTGCGCGCCGCGTAGTCGAAGGAGCGCAGCATCGCGGCCACATCGCGCAGCGCCGGCTGCAGGCGGCGCCGCTCGACCAGCGGCCGGGCCGGTTCGCCCTCGAAGTCGATCAGCGACCAGCGGCCCTCGTCGGCGGAGCGCAGCGTCTGGCCCAGATGCAGATCGCCGTGGATGCGCTGGGCGGCCCAGCCGCGCCCGTCCCGGCCGACGGCGGCCAGCGCGTCGAACGCCTCCCGCAGCCGCGGCCGGTAGGGCTGGAGCGCGGGCACCGCGCGGGCGGTGGCCTCCAGCCGCCCGTCCATCCGGGCGGCGATCGCGGCCAGCTGCGGGCCGTGCAGCTCCGTGGTCGGCAGCGTCTGGGCGAGCGCGGTGTGCACCTCGGCGGTGGCATGGCCGAGCGCCCGCGCCGGGCCGGTGAAGTCGGCGCGTACGGACAGCGCGTTGAGGGCCAGCTGCCAGCCGTCCGCGGAGCCCGGCAGATACGGCTGGAGGACGCCCAGTGTGGTCGGCTCGCCGTGCTCCTCGGCGGCCTCCGCCTCGAACCACGCCACCGGCGCGGGCACCCGCGCGCACTTGGCGTCGGCCAGCGCGCGGGGCAGCTCCAGATCCGGGTTGATGCCGGGCGCGATCCGCCGGAAGACCTTGAGGATGAACGAATCCCCGTACACGATCGAGGAGTTGGACTGTTCGACGGCGATCGGCCGGGCCGGCAGCCCCGAGGGAATGTCCAGGCCCGGCTCACGGCCGAAGCGCAGCGCGCCGATCCGGCCGGGCACCCGCAGTCGTTCCAGCAGCAGTCCGCACAGCCGGTTGTCGAGCAGCGCGTCGTAGACGCTGCGGCCGCGCAGCGGGCCGCCGGTGGGGCGGCCGATCGCGGCGGGCGCCAGCTGCGGCGGCGGCGCGGGGTGCACGCCGAGCAGAAGCTGATAGCAGTCGCCCGCGACGGTGGCCCGGCTCGGCGGCGCCGACTGCTGGGCGCGCACGATCAGCTGCAGTATTCCCGGTGTGCCGCTGTCCGTTGTGCACGGCAGCAGTTCGGTCGCCGAGAGGAGCGAGAAGCCGGTGATCAGCCTTCCCTTGCCGGCGAACCAGCGCTGACGGGGCACCCATGCGGCGAGCAGGGGCGCGAGCGAGGACAGCAGATCGGGTGCGGCGACGAGCGGGCGGTCAGGGGTGTTTCGGATGGCACGGGTCGAGGCAATGTCCGACATTGGCGTCGCGTCCTTTCCCCGGGCACACGACAGATAGCCCAAAGTGTCCCGGAATGCGGCCTTGACTGTGCGGCGGCGCGGTGGGGGTACCCCCAGACGGAGTCCGGGGCACCTCACGCGAGGAACGTCCGTACGGCAGCGGAACGGTGCGTCAGCCGCTGCCTGCGTTGCGCGCCGGTCCCCGGTGCCCCGGAGACCGGCCCTTGCTCGCCCGGCCCGTGCGGTAGTAGGGAGACTGCCCGAGCGAAAGGTCAAAAAACGCCCGTACGCGCGTGCGGCCGCGTACGGGCGGATTTCTGGGAGCCCGTGCCCGGTGAGGGCGGCCCCGTTCCGGCGGCTGTCAGGCGGCGGGGTTCTTCCGCAGCCGGAACCAGTAGAAGCCGTGGCCTGCGAGGGTGAGCAGGTACGGCAGTTCGCCGATCGGCGGGAAGCGGACGCCTCCGATGAGTTCGACCGGATGACGGCCGCTGAACGCCTGGAGGTCCAGCTCCGTGGGCTGCGCGAAGCGCGAGAAGTTGTTCACGCACAGCACCAGGTCGTCGTCCGCGCCGCCGGCACCGGGCGACTCCCGCAGATACGCGAGCACCGCCGGGTTGCTGGAGGGGAGTTCGGTGTAGCTGCCGAGCCCGAACGCCGGGTTCTGCTTACGGATCTCGATCATCCGCCGGGTCCAGTGCAGCAGCGAGGACGGGGAACTCATCGCCGCCTCGACGTTGGTGACCTGGTATCCGTAGACCGGATCCATGATGGTCGGCAGCGACAGCCGGCCCGGGTCGCAGGAGGAGAATCCGGCGTTGCGGTCCGGCGTCCACTGCATCGGGGTGCGCACCGCATCGCGGTCCCCGAGCCAGATGTTGTCGCCCATGCCGATCTCGTCACCGTAATAGAGGATCGGCGAACCGGGGAGCGAGAGCAGCAGCGCCGTGAAGAGCTCGATCTGGTTGCGGTCGTTGTCGAGCAGCGGGGCGAGCCGCCGGCGGATGCCGATGTTGGCGCGCATCCGCGGGTCCTTGGCGTATTCCGCGTACATGTAATCGCGTTCTTCGTCCGTGACCATTTCGAGGGTCAGCTCGTCGTGGTTGCGAAGGAAGATGCCCCACTGGCAGCCGGACGGAATCGCCGGGGTCTTGGCGAGGATTTCCGATACCGGGTAACGGGATTCGCGGCGTACCGCCATGAAGATCCGCGGCATGACCGGGAAGTGGAACGCCATATGGCATTCGTCGCCGCCGACCGCGTAGTTGCCGAAGTAGTCGACGACGTCCTCCGGCCACTGGTTCGCCTCGGCCAGCAGCACGGTGTCCGGGTAATGCGCGTCGATCTCGGCGCGGACCCGTTTGAGGAAGGCGTGCGAGGCGGGCAGATTCTCGCAGTTGGTGCCCTCCTCGGCGTAGAGATACGGCACCGCGTCCAGCCGGAAGCCGTCGATTCCCAGGTCGAGCCAGAACCGCAGGGCGGAGATCATCTCCTCCTGGACCGTCGGGTTCTCGTAGTTGAGATCCGGCTGGTGGGAGAAGAAGCGGTGCCAGTAGTACTGCTTGCGCACCGGGTCGAAGGTCCAGTTGGACGCTTCGGTGTCGACGAAGATGATCCGGGCGTCGGCGTACTGCTTGTCGTCGTCGGCCCAGACGTAATAGTCGCCGTACGGCCCTTCCGGGTCGGTGCGCGACTCCTGGAACCACGGGTGCTGATCGCTGGTGTGGTTCATCACCATGTCGATGATGACCCGCATACCGCGCTGGTGCGCGGCGTCCACGAATTCCACGAAATCGGCCAGATCGCCGAACTCGGGAAGCACCGAGGTGTAGTCGGAGACGTCGTACCCGCCGTCTCTGAGCGGGGATTTGAAGAACGGTGGGAGCCACAGGCAGTCCACCCCCAGCCATTGCAGATAGTCGAGCTTGGCCGTGATGCCCTTGAGGTCCCCGACGCCGTCGCCGTTGCTGTCCTGGAACGAGCGCACCAGGACTTCGTAGAAGACGGCCCGTTTGAACCAGTCGGGATCGCGGTCCTTCGCCGGTGTGTCCTCGAACGTGTCGGGGACAGGCTCATTGACGATCAATTGGGTGACCCTCCGATCGGTGAGGACGGTCGCAGTGACAGCACATGAGCGGGCGCGAGAGAGCGGCCCGGCTCCAGGCGCACATAGTTGTCCCTGCCCCAGTGGTAGGTGTCGCCGGTGAGCTCGTCGCGCACCGGCAAGGAATCGTGCCGGGCGAGGCCGAGTTCCGGCATGTCCAACGACACCGTCGCCTCGTGGGTGTGGTGCGGATCGAGGTTGACCACTGTGAGGACCGTGTCGGCACCGTCCCCGTGTCCCGAACGCTTGGAGTAAGCGATCACGGATTCGTTGTCGACGTGGTGAAAGTGCAGGTTGCGCAGCTGCTGGAGCGCGGGGTGCCGACGGCGGATGCGGTTGAGCGCCGTGATGAGCGGGGCGATGGTACGCCCCTCGCGGGCCGCCGCATCCCAGTCGCGGGGCCGTAGTTGGTACTTCTCCGAGTCGAGGTACTCCTCGCTGCCGGGGTGCAGCGGCGTCGCCTCGCACAGCTCGTAGCCTGCGTAGACGCCCCAGGTGGGGGAGAGCGTGGCGGCCAGTACGGCACGGATCTCGAAGGCCGCGCGGCCGCCGTCCTGAAGGTAGGCGTGCAGGATGTCCGGGGTGTTGACGAAGAAATTCGGCCGCAGCCAGTCGGCGCTCTCACCGGTCAGTTCGGTGAGGTACTCGGTCAGTTCCCGCTTGGTGTTGCGCCAGGTGAAGTACGTGTAGGACTGGTGGAAGCCGATCTGGGCGAGGGTGCCCAGCATCGCGGGGCGGGTGAACGCCTCGGCGAGGAAGAGGACGTCGGGGTCGGTGCGGTTGATGTCGGCGAGCACCTTCTCCCAGAACACCACCGGCTTGGTGTGCGGGTTGTCGACGCGGAAGATCCGTACGCCCTTGGCCATCCAGAAGCGCAGCACCCGTTCCGTCTCGCGCACCAGCCCGCGGAAGTCGGTGTCGAAGGCGAGGGGGTAGATGTCCTGGTACTTCTTCGGCGGGTTCTCCGCATACGCGAGGGAACCGTCGGCGCGGTGGTGGAACCACTGCGGGCGCTGGTCGACCCAGGGGTGGTCGGGGGAGCACTGCAACGCGAAGTCCAGCGCCACCTCCATCCGCAGGTCGCGGGCGGTGCGCACGAAATGGGCGAAGTCCTCGAAGGTGCCCAGGTCCGGGTGGAGGGCGTCATGGCCGCCGTCGCCGGAGCCGATCGCCCAGGGAGAGCCGACGTCGTCCGGGCCCGCGGACAGCGCGTTGTTGGGGCCCTTGCGGAAGGCGGTCCCGATGGGGTGGACGGGCGGCAGGTAGACGACGTCGAAGCCCATCGCGGCGACCGCGGGCAGGCGTTCGGCGGCGGTGCGCAGGGTGCCGCTGATGACGCTGCCGTCCGGTGCGGTGATCGCGCCCTCGGAGCGCGGGAAGAGCTCGTACCACGAGCCGAACAGGGCTCGGCGGCGCTCGACCACCAGCGGCATCGGCCGGGAGACGGTGAGCAGTTCGCGCAGCGGATGGCGGTCCAGGGCGCCGGTGACCTCGGGGTCGAGGGCGGCGGCGAGGCGGGTGGCGGCGGGGAGTTCGCCGTTGCGCAGCGCGTCCACGGCGCCGAGCACCGCCTCGCGGCCGTCGCTCTTGGGGACGTCGGCGGCGGCCCGTTCGTGCAGCGCGGCGCCCTCGGTGAGGACCAGTTCGGTGTCGATGCCCGCCGGAATCTTGAGGGCGGCGTGCCGGCGCCAGGTGGTGAGCGGATCGGACCAGGCCTCGACGGTGTAGGTCCAGCGGCCCTCGACTCCGGGGCTGACCTCGGCGGTCCACCGGTCGGTGCCGGGCGCCGCCTCGCGCATCGGGGTCCAGGGGGCGCAGCGGCCGGCCGGGTTGCGCAGCACCACATTGGCGGCGACGGCGTCATGGCCTTCCCGGAACACGGTGGCCGAGATCTCGAGGGTCTCGCCGGCCACCGCCTTCGCCGGTCTGCGGCCGCAATCGATCTGCGGGCGGATGTCCAGTACAGGGATGCGACCGATCATGGGCTCACCTGGGCTATTGATGCTTTGCGGGGTTTTGTCCTTTGTATCCGCTCCACGGTAGGGGGATGGGGTCCGGGCATGGGCGCTCCTGTCCGCTTTCACTCGGTTGGCGGTGGGTGCGGCGAGTAGCGGCGTACTCGGTGAGCCTGCCCGGTGCGCACGGACGGGCAATCCGGTGCGCCGGTGAACTACTCGTTCGTAACTCCTCGCCCGCCGCGAGCCGTCGGACATGCCGCCGGAACTCTCGCGGGGCGGGACGGAAAAGCGCTGACACGATCGGGTCGCCTCCTCAACTCAGGTGAATCACAAGAGATTTGAATCACAAGGGAGTTGCGGTGTGCGGGTGTCCGATGCCGCGCCGGGCCCGTCGGCGTCACACCGCAGCCTCTCGCCAGGAGGGAGTCCGTACAAGAGCGCCTGAGGGGGTGGAATCGGCCATATCGACGGACGCGGTGGTACGGATGCGGCCGCCGTGCCAGGTGTCGCGGGCCTTCCGGCCCCGATCGACCGGGACAGCCCTTAAGGGACGTCCCGGCGGTGCACGACGTCCGCGCGCACCAGGCGGCCGCCGGCGAAGCAGAGCTCGTACGCGGACGTGTCGGCCGAGTCCACTCCGTAGTACGTGCACGACCAGCCGCGCGGCGGGTCGGGGGTGCCGTCCGGCGGCGAGTCCAGCGCGAAGAACGGCGCCACGGACTCCACCTCCGCGCGCGGCATCCCGGTCCGCAGACTCTGGAAGGCGGTCCGGTCCAGGACCGTCCAGGCGGGGCTGACCAGGGCGAACACGCCCATCAGGGCGAGCAGCGCGGCGAGCGCCACCAGCGGCAGCGTCACCGTCTGCCGCAGCCGCCGCCGGACCCGTTGCCGGGCCTGGGCCAACTCCCGTTCCGCGGCGGTCGGTTCGGCGGCCGCAGGAACCTCGGGGGCCGGTTCCCCGGTCATCGGCAGCCGCGCCGTGACCGCGAAGCCGCCCTCCGGCGTCGGCCCGCTGCGCAGCGTCCCGCCCGCCAGCCGCACCCGTTCGTCCAGGCCCACCAGCCCGCTGCCCCCGGAGACCGGATCCGGCGCGGCGCCGTCCGGGCGGCGGTCATTGGCCACCGTCACCTCCAGGCGGTCGGCGGACCGTGCGATCCGCACCCCGACGGCCGCGCCCGGCGCATGTTTGGCGGCGTTGGTCAGCGCTTCCTGGACGACGCGGTGCAGGGCGTGGCCGGTCATGGCCGGCGGCTCGGGGGCGCGGTCGTCGCCGGCCGTCTCCACCGTCACGCTCATCCCCGATTCCCGCGCGCGCCCCACCAGCGCGGGCACGCTCCCGGCGGACGGCGCACCGGGCGCGTCCTCGTCGTCCGTGCGCAGGACGCCGATGATCTCCCGCAGCCGTTCGGTGGCCGTCCCGGCCGCCTCCCGTAGCGCGCCGGCCGCCGCGCGGCGCTCCGCGTCCAGCGTGCGATCGAGCTCAAGTGCCCCCGCACGCAGGGCGATCAGGGCCAGATCGTGGCCGAGCGAGTCGTGCATGTCGCCGGCGATCCTGGCCCGCTCGCGCAGCCGGGCGCGGTCGGCGACGGCCCGCTGCTCGCGCTCCATCCGGTCGGCGAGCCGCCAGCCGGTGCGGACCAGTTCGGCGTACTGGCGGCGGTAGCGGCCCAGCAGCCACGGCAGCACCACATTGAGCAGCAGCGCGGTCAGGAAGGTGAACCAGGGCCACAGGGAGCGGCTGACGAGCGCGCACAGCGGGACACCGGCCGCCGCGACGCCGGCGAAGAACCACAGCGCGGGCTGGGCGCGCGCCGTCCGGACGCCCGCCAGATAGCCGAGGAGGGCCAGGGCGAGGGAGTACGCCCCGGTGGCCAGCTGCTCCGAGACCACCAGGCTCGGCACCACCGGGATCGCCACCGCCGCCAGCGGCCAGCGCCTGCGCAGCAGTACGGCCAGGCCGAGCAGCGGGAACCCGGCCAGCATCGCCCACCGCTGGAGCGCATGAGGGGAGGCGAACGTGGCGGTGATCGGAACGCACAGAATCAGCCACAGTGCGAGGCCGGGGAGCCGTCCGCGCCAGGTGGCCGAAAGCGATCGGCGGTTCATGACGCCGGGACCAGCCCCGCCTCGTACGCGAGGATCGCCGCCTGCACGCGGTTCCTGAAGCCGAGCCGGGCCAGGATGGTGCTGACGTACGTCTTGACGGTGCCCTCGACCAGGAACAGCCGCCGGGCGATCTCGGCGTTCGACAGCCCGGCGCCGATCAGGCCGAGCACCTCGCGCTCGCGGCCGGTCAGTTCGGCGACCCGGGCCCGCGCGGCGACACCCCGGCCGAGCCGTCCGCCGTCGAGGTGGGCGATGACGCGGCGGGCGACGGACGGCGAAAGCGCGGCGCCGCCCTCGGCGACCGCCCGGACGCCGGCCAGTAGCTCCCGGGGATCGCCCGACTTGAGCAGGAACCCGGCGGCGCCGGAGCCGAGGGCGGCCGTCAGATACGCGTCCTCGGAGAACGTCGTCAGCATCACCACGGCCGTCCCGGGGGCCAGCTCGGCCAGTTCCGCGGCGGCGGCGAGCCCGTCCAGACCGGGCATCCGGATGTCCAGCAGGCAGACGTCCGGGCGGTGGCTGCGGGCCAGTGCCACCGCCGCGCGGCCGTCCGCGGCCTCCGCGACGACCTCGATCCCCGGATCCGTGCCGAGGATCGCGCGGACCCCGGCCCGCAGCATCGGCTCGTCGTCGGCCAGCAGCACCGTGATCGATCGGCTCATCGGGACCCCCGTCACACGCGAAGGGGCGGTGTCCGGAGGGACTCCGGACACCGCCCGCTCTTGAAGGTCACGTTACCTCGGTGCGATCCTCAGGTGATCGAACACCGGTGACCGACGCGTTACTTGACCGCGACGCCCGTCCACGCGGCCTCGACGCCCTTGACCTCGGCGCCGTCCTTGCCGTAGAGGTCGGTGGCGGCCTTGACGGTCGCCTCGCGCGCGCCCTTGTAGTCGGTGTTGGAGGTCATGTACTCGGTCAGGGCCTTGAACCAGATCTTCTCGGCCTTGTCCCGCCCGATGCCCTCGACCTTGGAGCCGTCCGCGGTCGGGCTGTCGTACTTCACGCCACCGATCTCCTTCGGGCCGCTGCCCTCGGACAGCAGGTAGAAGAAGTGGTTGGCGACGCCCGACGAGTAGTGCGGGTCGAGGCCACCGGTGCTGGAGTCCCAGAAGTCCTTGGACTGACCGTCCTTGGACGGCTTGTCCATGTAGCGCAGCGGCGTGCCGTCACCGTTGATGTCGATCTTCTCGCCGATGAGGTAGTCGCCCGGGTCCTTGTCGTTCTTGGCGTAGAACTCGACCGAGGTGCCGAAGATGTCCGAGGTGCCCTCGTTCAGGCCGCCGGACTCACCGCTGTACTCCAGGTTGGCGGTGGCGGAGGTGACGCCGTGCGACATCTCGTGCGCCGCCACGTCCAGGGCGGTCAGCGGGGCCTTGTTGTCCTGGCCGTCGCCGTAGGTCATGCAGAAGCAGCTGTCGTCCCAGAAGGCGTTGACGTAGCTGTTGCCGTAGTGGACGCGGGACGAGGCACCCTTGCCGTCGCCCTTGATGCCCGAGCGGCCCTGCACGTTCTTGTAGTAGTCCCAGGTCTCGGCCGCACCGTAGTGCGCGTCGACGGCCGCGGTCTGCGGGTCGTCGGGCTTGCCGGTGCCCCAGTTGTCGTCGTCGTCCGTGAAGGCCTTGCCGTCGCCGGACTCGCCGTTCTCGAGGTTGGTGGTCTTGTGGCCACCGCGCTCGCCGTCGGTCAGCGTGAAGCCGCTGCCCTCCTTGGAGGTGCCCAGCTCGACGCTGCCGCTGTACTCGCTCTCGCCCTTGCCGGTGTGGATCTCGTCGTACTGGAAGAGCTTCTTGCCGCTGTCGGCGTCGGTGATGACGTGCAGCCGGCTGGGCGTGCCGTCCTTCTGGGTGCTGGAGACGACGGTGTCGTACGCGAGGACCGGGGAGCCCTTGGCGGCCCAGACGACCTTGCGGGCGGCCTTGGCGGTGGCCGACTTCGCGCCGAGCGTCTTGGCCGCGACGCCCTGTGCCGACTTCTGCGCGGCCGAGGGGGCGATCTTCGCGGTGGTGGAGGCGACCTTGATGGTCTTCTCGGTGGCCTTGGTGGTGCTCTTGATGGCGCCGCCCTTGGCGGTGTGCACGACCATGTCGCCGCCGAGGACCGGCAGTCCGGCGTAGGTGCGCTCGTAGCGGGTGTGCGTGGTGCCGTTGGCGTCCTTGATGACGTCCTTGACGACCAGCTTCTCCTGCGAGCCGAGCCCGAGCGACTTGGCGGTCATCGCCTTGGTGGCGTCCGCGTCGCGCAGCAGCTCGGCGCGGTGCGAGGCGCTCAGCTTCAGCGGAGTGCCACCCAGCGCGGTGGGCTGGTTGGTCGAGGCGCCGGCGGTACCTACGGTGATGCCGGCGGCCAGCAGGGCCGCGGCGGCGAGGGCGGTACCGGTGACACGGGCCTTGCGGGATATGTGGGGGGTCACGCGTGCTCCTTCAACTTTGCCAAGTGGTGGGGGTGCAAAGCGATGCGGGTGTGACATGCGTCGGGAAGACTGCCAGTTCGAACGCGTGCATGTCAGGAGTCTGTAGGAAGGTTGGCTGAAAATCGTCCGTAGAGAGGGGATCGCTGTTCGTATAACGGAAAGGGGCGCCGCCCCCGACGATCCGGGGACGACGCCCAACTCGCTCTCTCAGCAGCTCAGTTGTGGTGCCGAGCGATCACCGGGCCGCCTCTGCCATACGAAGATGACGGTGCGGTGCCGATGCACCATCAGAACGTGAGCTTCCAGCCGTTGATGTAGCCCGAGTCCTGCGCGTACACGTCCTGGACCCGCAGCTTCCAGGTGCCGCTCGCCGCCTTCGAGGAGGCGTTGACCGTGTAGGTCGTCTTCACGTTGGCCGCCGAGTCGAACGCGCTGGCGTTCTTCAGCCGGTACGCCGTACCGTCCGGCGCGATCAGATCGATGACCAGGTCACCGCGGTAGGTGTGGACGATGTCCACCGCCACCTTCAGCGCGCTGGGCGCATTGCCGCTGCGGCTGACGGTGATCGGCGAGGTGACCGCCGCGCCCGCGTCCGGGATCGCCACGTCGTCGGCGTTCTCGAAGACACTGCCGCCACCGGCCGGGTTGACCGTCCAGGTGAAGGTGGCCGTCCCGGTCTTCTTGGCGGCGTCGGTGACCGTCACCGTCACATTGCTGGTACCGGTGGCGGTCGGCGTACCGGAGATCAGACCGGTGCTCGCATTGACCGACAGACCGGCCGGCAGCCCGCTCGCCGCGTACGACAGCGCGCCCGCCGTCCCGCTGCTCGCCTTGATCTGCAGGCTGGCCGCCTGGTTCACGGTGCTGGTCTGGTTGCCCGGGTTGGTGACCGTGACCCCGCCGCCGTCCGGGACGCGGGAGCCGACGTTCACCGCCGCCCAGGTGTTGGCGACGGTGTTGTACGACGCGCTGCCCTGGCCGAAAAGGTCCGCCGCGGCCTGGAGGGTGGCGGTGCGGGCGCCCGCGTAGTTGGTGTTGGCGTTCATGTACTGGCTGAGCGCCTTGAACCACACCTTCTCGGCGTTGGCCCGGCCGATGCCCGGGACGGGCAGGTTGTCGAAGGTCGGGCTGTCGTAGTGGACGCCGCCGATGTCCTTCGGCCCACTGCCCTCGGACAGCAGGTAGAAGAAGTGGTTGGCGACGCCGGACGAGTAGTGCACGTCCTTGTCGCCGACGTTGCTCGACCAGTAGTCCGCCGACGCCCCGTCCTTGCTGGGCTTGTCCATGTAGCGCAGCGGGGTGCCGTCGCCGTTGATGTCGATCTTCTCGCCGATGAGGTAGTCACCGGGGTCGGAGGCGTTGTTGGCGTAGAACTCCACCGCCGTGCCGAAGATGTCCGAGGTCGCCTCGTTGAGGCCGCCGGACTCGCCGCTGTACTCCAGGCCCGCGGTGTTGGAGGTGACGCCGTGCGACATCTCGTGGCCGGCCACGTCGATGGCGGTCAGCGGGGAGTTGTTGCCGCTGCCGTCGCCGTACGTCATGCAGAAGCAGCCGTCGTCCCAGAAGGCGTTGACGTAGCTGTTGCCGTAGTGGACGCGGGAGTAGGCACCCACGCCGTCACCGCGGATGCCGCTGCGGCCGTGCACGTTCTTGTAGTAGTCCCAGGTCTCCTGCGCGCCGTAGGCGGCGTCCACACCGGCGGTCTGGGCGTTCTGCGGCGTGCCGTCGCCCCAGGTGTCGTCCGCGTCCGTGAAGAGCGTGCCCGTCCCGGAGGAGCCGTGCTTGAGGTCGTAGGTCTTGTGGTTGCCGCGGGTGGCGTCGGTCATCGAGAAGTTCGGCGCCGAACCCGACGTCCCGAGGGTGACCTTGCCGCTGTACTCGCTGTTGCCGACGCCGGTCTCGATCCCCTGGTACTGGAAGATCTTGGCGCCGGTCGTGGCATCCGTGATCACATGCAGCTGATTGGGCGTGCCGTCGTCCTGCAGCCCGCCGACCACCGTCTCGTACGCGAGCAGCGGCTTGCCGTCGGCGACCCACACCACCTTGCGCGGCGCCTTGGTGGCCGCGGTCTTCTTCGAACCCAGCGCCTGCGCCGACGTGACGGCCTTGGCCGCGGCCGCGGCCGGCTTCACCTTCGCCGTGGTGCTCGCGACCTTCAGCTGCGAGCGCACGGCCTTGGTGACGCCCTTGAGCTTGCCGCCCTTGCTCTCGTGCACCACGAGGTCGCCGCCGAGGACCGGCAGTCCGGCGTAGGTGCGTTCGTAGCGGGTGTGTACCGTGCCGTCGGCATCCTTCGAGACGTCCTTGACGACCAGCTTCTCCTGCGCGCCGAGCTTGAGCTGCCGCGCGGTCTCGGCGGTGGTGGCGCCTGCTGCCCGTATCAGCTCCGCACGCTGGGACGGGGACAGCTTGGCCGGCAGCGCGCCGGGCTTGGGCGTGGCGTGCGCCGTACCGGGCCGCGGGGCGGCGGCCGTGCCGGTGCCGGCCTGTACGCCGACGGTCAGCAGCGCGGTGACGGCGACAAGGGCGCCGGCCGCGGTGGCGCGTCCGGGGGAGGTGCGGCGTCGGGGGGTGGACCCATGGGGGGTGCGTCTCACACTGACTCCTTCTGCGGTGGCCGCGACGTGACGGTGCGGCCGAGGGGGACCGGGCGGCGAACGGCCGTCCGGGCAGAGCGAGGCAGAACACTTGGAGCGTGTGGGGGGAGACGTACGGGTGCGCGGGGTGCATCCGGCTGTGCCGGTGGTGCCGTCGTACGGACTGCCGCCGGGCGTGGGGCTGTGGGGGCCCGTGCGGCGGCTGCGGGGAAGAGTCCCACCACCGAAGCCCGATTGTCAGGCTCCGTTCAAGTAATTGGCCGGAAAACGTTCGTTGCGCGAAATCCGCGTCCGGAAGACGGACACGCCGGCGGTGTTCCCGGGCGGTCCGCCCGCCCGGGCACGGGGTCCCGGAGGGACGATGCGCCGACCGAGGGATCCACCGCGACCCCGCCGCGGCGCCTCCGTAACCGGTCGCGCGGGCCCGGCCGTTGGTGCCGTAGCGCGCGACGCCGCCGTTCCCGCCGCCGAGCAGGTGGGTGGAGCCGAAGCCGATGTCCTCGTCCGAGCCGGTGACGGCGACCGAGGCGGTACGCGCGGGCCCGGATGTGGCGATCACCGATACGGCGACCTGCCCGTGGCAGGATGCCGCCCGCGACACTGCCAGAGCATCCAGCGAAACGAGGGACCGGCATGATCAACGGCGCCCACGCCATCCTCTACAGCCAGGACGCGGCGGCCGACCGCGCCTTCCTCCGTGACGTCCTCGGGTTCCCCGGCGTCGATGCGGGCGGGGGCTGGCTGATCTTCAAACTGCCCCCGGCCGAGGTCGCCGTGCACCCCACCGACGGCGCGCCGCATCACGAGTTCTTCCTGATGTGCGACGACCTCGACGCTCAGCTCGACGAGCTCCGCGCCCAGGGCGTCGAGATCACCCGCCCGGTCAGCGAGCAGCGGTGGGGCAAGCTGACCGCGTTGCGCCTTCCCAGCGGCGCCGAACTGCCGCTGTACCAGCCGCTCCACCCGGTGGCCCACGGTCTGTGACGCGGAGGCGGGGCGCTGCGGACCGCGGTCACCGCCGGCAGCGCTCACCTCCGGGCGGCCGTCCGTTACGGCGCTACCGCCGCTCCGCCGCCGCGAGCGCGTCGAGCTGGCGGTCGTGCACGCGGCTCAGCAGCAGCACCGAGACGGTCGCCCCGATCAGCGCGCAGAACATGTCCCACTGGGTGTCCCACGCATCGCCCTGAGTGGCCAGGAAGCCGTCGGCGGCGTGTCCGCCGATCACCGCAGCGGCCCACTCGAGCATCTCGAAGACCGCGCTGAAGGCGAGGCAGGCGCACACGGTCAGAGGCGCCAGCCAGCGACTGCCGCGCAGCGGTGCGGTCCGGCTGAGCAACTCGCGCACCAGGACGGCGGGCACGAAGCCCTGCATGAGGTGTCCGAACCGGTCGTAGGGATTGCGGGCGAGCCCGAGCCCGTCCCGTACCCAGTCACCCAGCGGAACCTGCGCATAGGTGTAGTGGCCGCCCACCGCGAGCACCAGCGCGTGCGCCGCGAGCAGACAGCAGAGCAGCTGCGTGAGCGGGAACCGACGGCTGCTCAGCACGATCAGGGGCAGCCCGACCAGCACCCACGCGGTCTCGAGCAGCCATGTCGTCGGGTCGTTCGGCTGCCGGGCGGAGAGCGCCGTGCCCGCGACGACGACCGCGACGAGTGCGGTCGGCAGCGGCCGCCGCGGCAGACGCTTCCCGGACGTCGGGCGACGGGTGGGCGTGGTGAGGAGAGTCTCGGGCATGAGGGGGCTCCTTCGGTGCAGGTGGTGCCATCGTCCCGGAGCCCGGGGCGGCGGAGCATGAGTACGGCTACCCATGTCGCGCAGCCCGGCGGGCCGCCTGTCACCCCACGCTCTCCCGCCAGGCCTGGTGGAGCTCCGCGAACCGGCCCCGGTCGGCGATCAGTTCGCCGGGCCGGCCGTCCTCGACGATGCGGCCGTCGGACATGACCAGGACCCGGTCGGCCGTCTCGACCGTGGACAGGCGGTGGGCGATGACGACGGCCGTGCGGCCGCGCAGGACGGTGTCCATGGCGCGCTGCACCGCGCGCTCGCCGGGTATGTCCAAGGAGCTGGTGGCCTCGTCCAGGATGAGCACGGACGGGTCGGCGAGCAGGGCCCTGGCGAAGCCGACGAGTTGGCGTTGGCCTGCGGAGATGCGGCCGCCGCGCTTGCGGACGTCGGTGTCGTAGCCGTCCGGCAGGGCGGTGATGAAGTCATGGGCGCCGATGGCCTTGGCGGCGTGCTCCATCTCCTCGCGGGTGGCCTCGGGGCGGCCGATGGCGATGTTGTCGGCGACCGTACCGGAGAAGAGGAACGCCTCCTGGGTGACCATGACGACACCGCGGCGCAGCTCGGCGCCGGACAGGTCGCGCAGGTCGACGCCGTCGAGGAGGATCCGGCCCTCGGTGGGGTCGTAGAAGCGGGCCAGCAGCTTGGCGAGGGTGGACTTGCCGGCTCCGGTGGCGCCGACCACGGCGACGGTCGAGCCGGCTGCGAGGGTCAGATCGAAGCGGGGCAGCACCTCGCCGCCGGTGCGGTAGGCGAACCGTACGCCGTGGAAGGCGGCCTCCCGGCCGGGCCGGCCGGATGCGGCGGCGGGCAGCGGAAGCGGCCGGGCGGGCTCGGGGACGCTGGGCCGCTGGGCCAGCAGACCGGCGATCTTCTCCAGGGAAGCGGCTGCGGACTGGTAGGAGTTGAGGAACATCCCCAGCCGGTCGATGGGGTCGTAGAGGCGGCGCAGATAGAGCACCGCGGCGGCGAGCACGCCCAGCGCGAGGCCGCCGACGGCCACGCGGTAGGCGCCCCACAGGACGATCGCGGCCACCGCGACATTGGCCACCAGCCGCGAGGAGACGACATAGCGGGCCATCTCCAGGGTGGCGTCGCCGTTGACCCGCTCATGGCGGCGGTTGAGCGCGGCGAACGCGGCGTCGTTGGGCCGCTCGCGACGGAACGCCTGCACCGGGCGGATGCCGTTCATGGTCTCGGTGAACTTCACGATGAGGGCGGCGGTGGCGGTGGACTTCGTGCTGTAGACGCGCCGGGAACGGCGCTGGTAGGAGCGTACGAGGAGGTACAGCGGCCCGGCGGTGGCAACGGCCGCGGCGCCGAGCCCCCAGTCCAGATAGAGGAGGGTCGCGGTGATGAAGAAGGTCTGCAGGACGATGACGATCAGTTCCTGGAGGCCCTCTTCGAGGAGCTCGCGCAGCGACTCGACGTCGGTCGTGGCGCGGGAGATCAGCCGGCCGGACGTATAGCGCTCGTGGAAGTCGAGGCTCAGGGCCTGGCCATGGCGGAAGATCCGGCCGCGCAGGTCGAACAGGACGTCCTGGCTGACCCTGGTCGAGAAGAGGATGTAGGCGAACTGGAGGCCGCCGGAGACGGCGGCGCAGAGCCCGGCCGCCACCGCCACCGTGATCAGCGGGCCGTAGTCGTCCGCCCGCAGCGCCGGTACCGCGCGGTCGAGGGCGTACGCGACGATCAGCGGGCCCGCCTGGACGGCTGCCTGCTGGAGCAGGAGCACGACGGCCGTGAGCCAGACACGGCGCTTGTGCGGCGCCAGCAGCGCATGCAGGAGGGTGCGGGAGGCGCCCCGGGGAGTGGGGAGCACGTCCCGTTCGAAGGCGTCGGCGGATTCGGCGTCGGGGGAGCCGGGGCCGGGGTGGTGTTCCGGCGTGGCCGCGTCCCGGTCCGGGCGCGGGCCCTCCTGGCCGTCGGCCGGCGCATCGGCAGCGGTGGCCGTCATCGGGCCTCCTCCCTCTCGCGGCGGCCGGTGTCGCCGGACATCAGCGCGGCGTACTCGGCGTTCTCCCGCAGTAGTTCGTGGTGGGTGCCGACGGCGGATATCCGGCCGCCGGAGAGCAGCGCCACCCGGTCGGCCAGCAGGACCGTGGACGGGCGGTGGGCGACGACCAGGGCGGTGGTGGTGGCCAGTACCTGGCGCAGGGCCGCCTCCACGAGCGCCTCGGTGTGGACGTCGAGCGCGGAGAGCGGGTCGTCGAGGATCAGGAAGCGGGGGCGGCCGACCACGGCACGGGCCAGGGCGAGTCGTTGCCGCTGTCCGCCGGACAGGCTCAGGCCCTGCTCGCCGACCTGGGTGGCGGCGCCGTCGGGCAGGGCGCCGACGAACCCGTCGGCCTGCGCCACCTCCAACGCCCGCAGGAGGTCGGCCTCTTGGCGATCCTCGGTGCCGGTGCCGGAGGCGGAGGCGGAGGCGGTGGTGGTGCCGGTGGTGGCCATCAAGACGTTGTCCGCCACCGTCGCCGAGAACAGGGTCGGCTCCTCGAAGGCCATCGCCACCAGTGCGCGCGCCTCGTCCCGGCCGAGCGTCGCCAGGTCCCGGCCGTCGAGGGTGATCCGGCCGCCGGTGGGGTCGTAGAGCCGCGGCACCAGCGCCGTCAGGGTCGTCTTCCCGCTTCCGGTGGCGCCGACCAGGGCCATGGTCTCGCCGGACCGGATGTGCAGATCGATGCCGCGCAGGGTGGCGGGGGTGTCCGCCGGGGCGTCGGGATAGCGGAACTCGACGCCCTCGAAGCGCAGGCCGCCCCTCTCGCCGGGGGGCTCGCCCCCGGGGTCCGCCGCGGGTTCGTCTCCAGGGTCCGCCGGGCCCGCATCCTCCGCCACCGCCTCCTCGTCCATGACCTCGAAGTACCGGTCCGTGGCCGTCGCCGCTTCGTTGCTCATGGCCAGCAGGAAGCCGATGGAGTCCACCGGCCAGCGCAGCGCCAGCGCCGTGGAGAGGAAGGCGACGAGGGTGCCGGCGGACAGCGCGCCGTCGGCCACCTGGAGCGTGCCCAGCACCAGGGCCGTGGCGATCGCGATCTCCGGGAGGGTGGTGATGAAGCCCCAGATCCAGGCCAGCAGCCGCGCCTTGCGGAGCTCGGTCGTACGGACCCGGCGCGTCAGGTCCCGGAAGGCGCGGGCCTGGCTGCGATGGCGGCCGAAGCCCTTGATGATCCGGATGCCGAGCACCGACTCCTCGACCACCGTCGCCAGATCGCCCAGCTGGTCCTGGGCCCGGCGGGCGGCGAGCGCGTACTTGGCCTCGAGGACCGAGCACAGCACCATCAGCGGCAGCACCGGCGCGAGCAGCACCAGCCCCAGCGTCCAGCGCTGCACCAGCAGGATCACGCAGCCCACCACGATCGTCGTGCCGTTGACCAGCAGGAACGTCAGGGGGAAGGCGAGGAACATCCGCAGCAGGGAGAGGTCGGTGGTGGCGCGGGAGAGCAGCTGGCCGGAGGCCCAGCGGTCGTGGAAGGAGACCGGCAGCCGCTGGAGACGGCGGTAGAGCGCCTCGCGCATGGCCGCCTCGACCGCGGCGAGCGGCCGCGCCACCAGCCAGCGCCGCAGCCCGAACAGCCCCGCCTCGGCGAGCCCGAGCACCAGCAGACAGCCGCCGCCCAGCCACACCCCGCCCGGGTCGCGCGCCGCCACCGGACCGTCCACCAGCCACTTGAGGACCAGCGGAATCACCAGTCCGATGCACGACGCCAGCACCGCCACGAACGCGGCGATGAAGAACCGCGTCCGCACCGGGCGGACGAAGGGCCACAGCCGTAACAGCGAGCGCACCGCGGAGCGTTGGGCGGCGTCCGGCGGGCCGGTCGATGGCGTGGCGTGGTCGGGTGACGGGTGTCCGGTCGTCGGGTGTTCGGTCGTCGTCTGCGCGGTATCGGCCACACTCGCGAGCGTAAGGCGCACCACTGACAATGCTCATGCGGTTTTTTGCCACCCGGACGGCGCGGGGCGCGGCGACCGGGCGGGGAAAGCGCGGCGCCGAAAGGTGCCCGCCCCGGGCCGCCCCGGCCCGGCACCGCCTCAGCCCGGCACCACCCGGAACAGCATCACCGTCCGCCCCGGCACGGTGACCGTGCCGCCCGCCGGGAGCCGGGTCCCCGGCGCCCCGGCCGCCGGCTGCTCCTCCCGCGCGGTGTCGAGGAGGAGTTCGTACGACCCCGCCCAGGGCGGGCCGGGAAGGGCGAGGGGCCGGGGGTGGGCGTCCGCGTGCAGCACGGCGAAGAAGCTGTCGTCGACGATCCGGACGCCGCGCGCATCGCGCTGCGCTATGTCGTTGCCGGAGAGGTACATGCCCAGGGTGGCCCCCGGCGCGTACCAGTCCTGTTCGGTCATCTCCGTGCCGCCGGCGGTGAACCAGGCCAGATCGCGCAGCCCGCCCCGCCCCTGTGGCCGGCCGGAGAAGAAGGCGCGGCGGCGCAGCACGGGATGGGCGCGGCGCAGCGCGATGAGGCGGGCGGCGAGGTCGGCCAGCGGCCGCCACTGCGGGTCGTCGAGCAGCGACCAGTCGAGCCAACCGGTCGGATTGTCCTGGCAGTAGGCGTTGTTGTTGCCGTGCTGGGTGCGGCCCATCTCGTCGCCGGCGACGAGCATCGGCACGCCTGTGGACAGGAGCAGGGTGGTGAGGAGGTTGCGGAGCTGGCGGCGGCGCAGGGCGGTGACCTCCGGGTCGTCGGTCTCGCCCTCGGTGCCGCAGTTCCAGGCCCGGTTGTCGTCGGTGCCGTCGCGGTTGCCCTCGCCGTTGTCGCCGTTGCGCTTGTGCTCGTAGGTCACCAGGTCGCGCAGCGTGAAGCCGTCGTGGGCGGTGATGAAGTTGACCGAGGCGTACGGGCGGCGGCCGCCCCAGGCGTAGAGGTCGCTGGAGCCGGAGAGGCGGTAGCCCAGGTCGCGGACGTCGCGCTGGGCGCCGCGCCAGAAGTCGCGGACGGTGTCGCGGTAGCGGTCGTTCCACTCCGTCCACAGGGGCGGGAAGGCGCCGACCTGATAGCCGCCGGAGCCGACGTCCCAGGGTTCGGCGATGAGCTTGACGCGGCGCAGCACCGGGTCCTGGGCGATCACGGCGAGGAACGGCGAGAGCATGTCCACGTCGTGCAGGGAGCGGGCCAGCGCCGCGGCGAGGTCGAAGCGGAATCCGTCCACGCCCATCTCGGTGACCCAGTAGCGCAGCGAATCGGTGATCAGACGCAGGACGTTGGGCTGGACGACGTGCAGGGTGTTGCCGCAGCCGGTGTAGTCGGCGTAGCGGCGGGCGTCGCCCGCCAGACGGTAGTAGCCGCGGTTGTCCATGCCCCGGAAGGAGAGCGTCGGGCCCCGCTCGCCGGCCTCCGCCGTGTGGTTGTAGACGACGTCGAGGACGACCTCGATCCCGGCGTCGTGCAGCGCCCGCACCATGCGCTTGAATTCGCCGACCTGCTGGCCGCGGGTGCCGGTGGCGGCGTATCCGGCGTGCGGCGCGAAATAGCCGATGGAGTTGTAGCCCCAGTAGTTGCGCAGCCCCCGGCGCACCAGGTGGTCCTCGTGCGCGAACTGGTGGACCGGCAGCAGCTCGACGGCGGTGACGCCGAGCCGGACCAGATGTTCCAGCGCGGCGGGGTGCGCCAGGCCCGCATAGGTGCCGCGCAGATGCTCCGGGATGCCGGGGTGCCGCATGGTGAAACCGCGGACGTGCAGTTCGTAGAGGACGGAATCCGGCCACGGTGTCTTGGGCCGGCGGTCGTCCCGCCACTCGTCGCCCCCGTCCTCTCCGGTGTCGTCGCCGACCACGACGCCCTTGGGGACGTACGGCGCCGAATCGCGGTCGTCGCGCACCGTGTCGGCGACCCGCTGCTCCGGCCAGTCGCGGACGTGCCCGTAGAGCTGGGCGGGCAGCGCGCGCCCGGAGCCCACCGACTCCGTACAGGTACCGAAGTCGCCGTCCACGGCACGGGCGTACGGGTCGAGCAGCAGCTTGGCCGGATTCCAGCGGGCGCCGGACCAGGGGTCCCAGCGGCCGTGCACCCGGTAGCCGTAGCGCTGCCCGGGGCGTACGCCGGGCAGGAAGCCGTGCCAGATCTCATGGGTCAGTTCGGTGAGCGGATGGCGCGTCTCGCGGTCCTCGTCGTCGAAGAGACAGACCTCCACGGCCTCGGCGCCACCCGCCCACAGGGCGAAGTTGGTGCCCGCGACGCCGTCGGGGGCGGTGCGGTAACGGGCCCCGAGGGGCGTGGGGCTGCCGGGGCGGATGACGGCGGGCGGGGCGAGTGGTCCGTCCTCGACCGCCTCCTGCTCGGGTGCGCTCGACACGTGCCGGCCTCCTGGGGCTCATGGCTCGGTCGGGCGGCGGCCCGTGCAGGGACCCCACCCAGCGTGCGCTGGGGGAGTCCGGCCGTGCGCTCGCGTCCCCGCCCTCCCCGTTGTTCTGCCCGCAACCGGGCGTTGCCTCACGTTTCCCGTCGGCGTGGGGCCGCCTTGGCGAACCGGTGACATCCGGTGACATTCCATGGCACGACATTCCGCATCATTCTCCGATCTTCCGCCACAATGCGGCGCATGACCGGCGGTGAGATGCGCTCAGCGAAGAATCCGGCGATGCATCCGGCGGAGGCCCCGGCAGAGCTTCCGGCGGAGGTCCCGGCAAAGGCCCACGCGGGCAAAGGGTCACCGGGGCGGGTACGCACGCGGGTGCGCCGCCTCCGTACGGCCCTCGTCGCCATGGGCGCCCTGACGGCCGCGGTGCTGCCCGCCGCGTGCGCCTCCTCGGACGGGCTCGTCGGGGGCGGGGCGACCTTTCCCGGGGCGGCGATCCGGGTCGTCCCGGGGGACGGGGCGCACGACGTGGGGGCCGGCGGCCGGTTCGAGGTACGGGTGCCGGCCGGGCGGCTGGAGCGGGTCGAGGTCCGGCGGACCGGGGACGCGGGCCGGCAGCGGGTCGCGGGCCGGATCACGCCGGACGGGCTGATCTGGCGCCCGGCGGCCGGGGCGCTCGCCCCCGGCTCCCGGTACACCGTCGATGCGGTGGCGCTGGACGGCGCCGGCCACCGCTCCGCCCGCCACACCACGTTCACCACCTCCGTGCCCCGCGGCCGGTTCGCCGGTTTCTTCTCGCCCGAGGACGGCACCACCGTCGGCACCGGCATGATCGTCTCGCTGGAGTTCAACCGGCCGATCGCCGACCGCGCGGCCGTCGAACGTGCCGTCACGGTCACCGCCGACCCCGCCGTCGAGATCGCCCCCCACTGGTTCGGCAACCGGAGGCTGGACTTCCGGCCCCGCGAACGATGGCGGCCGGGCACCGACATCTCCCTCGCGCTGCGGCTGCGCGGTGTGCGGGCCGGCCCGGACATGTACGGCACACAGCGCAAGACGATCCATTACCGCGTCGGCCGGGACCAGATCACCCTCGTCGACGTCGCCCGGCACACCCTGACGGTGCGCCGGCGCGGCCGGGCGCCGGTCACCTTCCCGGTCACCGCGGGCAACGCCGAGAACCCCACCTACAACGGGAAGATGGTGATCCTCGAGCGCCGCTCGGTGACCCGGATGAACGGGCACACCGTCGGCTTCGGCGGCGAGTACGACATCGCGGACGTCCCGCACGCGATGCGTCTCACCAGATCCGGGACCTTTCTGCACGGCAACTACTGGGCGCGGCCCCGGGTCTTCGGCGGCGCCAACACCAGCCACGGCTGCGTGGGCCTCAAAGACATCAAGGGCGGCGGCCGCGCCACCCCGGCCGGCTGGCTCTTCCGCCACTCGATCGTCGGCGACACCGTCCAGGTGCACCACTCCCGGGGCGGCACCGTCGCGCCGGACAACGGTCTCGGCGGTTGGAACCTTCCGTGGGGGCAGTGGAAGCGCGGCAGCGCGCTGGGCTGATGCGGCAGTGCGCCGGAGCGGTACGGCGACGGCGCAGGTCCGGCCGTGGGGGCCCGCGGTCGCCCCTCGCCATTGGGACGGAACGGTGACATCGGCGGGGGAGTTCACCGTCACCGCGGTGTGGTTGTCTAACGGTAAGCGTGCGGCGCGTCCGCGCGCGCGGGACCGCGGGCCGTGCGAGGGGAAAAGGGGCCAGTCGTGAACGTGCAGCCGAATTCGGGGGAGCCGGCGCGCCGGCGGCGGTGGCCGCACAAGGGGGGCGGTGCGCTCGCCCTGGTGCTCGGCTCGATGCTGTTGCTGGTGACCGCGTGCGGCGGCGACGCCGCCGAGGAGAAGAAGCCGGCCGGCAAGGCGGGCGGCGACAAGGCCGCCTCGCGGGCCGCAGTAACGATTGCTCCCAAGGACGGCGCGGACGACGTCGCCACCAGCGGCGCGCTGAAGGTGACCGCCGAGAAGGGCAGGCTGAAGTCCGTCACGGTCAAGGACGGCAAGGGCAATGAGGTCGACGGGAAGATATCCGGCGGCGGCGCACTGTGGCAGCCCAGCGGCCATCTGGGCGCCTCGACGGAGTACACCGTCGACGCGGTGGCGGTGGACGGCCGGGGCCGGGAGGCCGCCGAGCACTCCACGTTCACCACCCTCGTCCCCGAGAACACCTTCATCGGCCGGTACACCCCCGAGAACGGCCAGCAGGTCGGCGTAGGGATGCCGGTCTCGATCCACTTCACCCGCGGTATCACCGACCCCAAGGCCGTCGAGGACGCCGTCAAGGTCACCGCCGAGCCGTCCGTACCGGTCGAGGGCCACTGGTTCGGCAACGACCGCCTCGACTTCCGTCCCGAGAAGTACTGGGCACCCGGCACGAAGGTCACCCTCACGCTCGACCTCGACGGCGTCGAGGGCCGCCCCGGTGTCTACGGCACCCAGGCCAAGAAGGTCTCGTTCACCATCGGCCGAAGCCAGGTGAGCACCGTCGACGCCAAGTCGAAGGAGATGACCGTGGTCCGCGACGGCAAGAAGATCAAGACCATCCCGATCACCTCCGGCGCGCCGGGCACCGAGACCTACAACGGCCGGATGGTGATCAGCGAGAAGCATCCGGTGACCCGGATGAACGGCGACACCGTCGGCTTCGGCGGCGAGTACGACATCAAGGACGTGCCGCACGCCATGCGGCTGAGCACGTCCGGCACGTTCATCCACGGCAACTACTGGTCCGGCAGGCCGACGTTCGGCACCCGCAACGCCAGCCACGGCTGTGTGGGCCTGTTCGACCAGCGCGGCGGCGGCGACGGCTCGACCCCGGCGGCGTGGTTCTTCAACAACTCCCGCATCGGCGATGTGGTGATCGTCAAGAACTCGCACGACGAGACGATCCAGCCGGACAACGGCTTCAGCGACTGGAACCTCTCCTGGGAGAAGTGGAAGGCCGGGCAGTAGGGATACCGGGTACGGGGCGGGGCCCGGCGCACTGTGACCAAGTGCACCGGGCCCCGCCCCGTTAACGCGTACTAACCTTCCCCGCATGACTGTGACTCTTGAGGTCGCCGACGGCGTCGGCACCATCCGCCTGGACCGCCCGCCGATGAACGCACTGGACATCGCCACCCAGGACCGGCTGCGCGAGCTGGCCGAGGAGGTCACCCGCCGCGACGAGGTACGTGCCGTGGTGATCTGGGGCGGCGAGAAGGTGTTCGCCGCCGGCGCGGACATCAAGGAGATGCAGGCCATGGACCACCCGGCCATGGTCGTGCGCTCCAAGGCCCTGCAGGACTCGTTCACCGCCGTGGCCCGCATCCCCAAGCCCGTGGTCGCCGCCGTCACCGGCTATGCACTGGGCGGCGGCTGCGAGTTGGCGCTCTGCGCCGACTTCCGGATCGCGGCCGACAACGCCAAGCTCGGGCAGCCCGAGATCCTGCTCGGCCTGATCCCGGGCGCCGGCGGCACCCAGCGGCTGGCCCGGCTGGTGGGCCCGTCCAAGGCCAAGGACCTGATCTTCACCGGGCGGCACGTCAGGGCCGACGAGGCACTCGCCCTCGGCCTGGTCGACCGGGTGGTGCCCGCCGCCGAGGTCCATGAGCAGGCGCACGCCTGGGCGTCCCGGCTGGCGGCCGGACCGGCGCTCGCGCTGCGGGCCGCCAAGGAGTCCGTCGACGCGGGCCTGGAGACGGACATCGACACCGGCCTGACGATCGAACGCAACTGGTTCGCGGGGCTCTTCGCGACCGAGGACCGGGAGACCGGAATGCGTAGCTTTGTCGAGGAGGGGCCGGGCAAGGCCAAGTTCCTCTGAAACAGCTGTTGTTGGCGGGGCGAGTGGTGTTTGGCCGGGACGCGATGCCTCGTGTGGGCGAATTGCGGAAAACTTAATCCGGACTTAAGGCCACCTTGTCGGCGTTGCCGGAGAACCTGCCGTTCGCGGCGGGTCCGCGCAGGTCAGTTGGGGTGCACCGGAACCTTAACTGCCGTTGGCATATGTCTCGCGGGAGGTAGGAATCGACGATTCCGGACAACGGATTCCGTTGGTTCCTCCACCGCGACCGCCGAGTAGCGGCCATGATGGGGGCATGGCGGGCCTCGAAGGTATGGAGCAGCCGCGGCCGCGGAGCGGCACGGCCGCCGCACGCTGGGAGACCCCCGGTGCGGACAGAGAACCGGCGACGCCGGTGCCGGCCGGGCCGTTGTCCGGGCTCGAGCTGATCGGCGATCCGACGCTCGACGAGGTACGGCTGCCCTCGCGCCCCCAGTCCGCGCGCATCGCCCGGCGGCTGACCGGCTGCGTCCTCCTCAAGCAGTGGGCCCTGAGCCCGCAGCTCGCCGAACACGGCGTCCTCCTCGTCTCGGAACTGGTCGGCAACGCCGTACGGCACACCGGCGCCCGCTGCTTCGCGCTGCGGATGCTGCGCCGCCGTGGCTGGATCCGTATCGAGGTGCGCGACCCCTCCCGCGGACTGCCGTGCCTGATGCCGGTGCAGGAGATGGACACCAGCGGCCGCGGCCTCTTCCTCGTCGACAAGCTCTCCGACCGCTGGGGCGTGGATCTGCTGCCGCGCGGCAAGACGACCTGGTTCGAGATGCGGGTCGGCGACCGCTGACACGGGGCGGTGCCCCCCCGGCCGCCCCGGTGCGCGGCCGACGGTCCGTAGGATGGGCCGTTCATGCTCGCGCGCCCGGCACGCAGGAGGAGGGGAGATGCCAAGGCCCAGGCACCGGCACCGGCACCGGCCCTTGCACCGGGTGCGCCGGTCGACCGCCCTGACCCTGCTGCTCCTTCTCGCGGTCACCTTCGGGCCGATGCTGTGCCGGATCGGCGGCGACCAGGCCTGGACCGCGGGCCGGGCGGCGGCGACGGCGGCCGCCGCGGCGGAACGCACGTCCACCACCGGCCCCGGCCGCCCCCACACCGACGCCCCCGTCGCCGTCGCCGACTCCGTCAAGCGCTGCTCGAACCGGCACGCCCCGGCCCCCGACGAGTCCGTCCCGCTGCCCACCCCGCACCGCTCCGAGCCCCTGGCGCCCGCCACCACCGGCCCGGCACCGCACGCCGTCGACGCCGCCGCCCAGTGCGCGCTCGCCCGGCCCCCGACGGACGCCGCGTCCGCCACCCACCACACCGCGCTCCTGCCCGTACTGCGGATCTAGGCCGCCGCCGCCGCGCGCACCCCGCGCCACCAGGCCCGGATTCCCTCTCCGCACGTACCTCTGGAGCTTTCGCATGCCCAAGTCCACCCCGCCCGCCGCCACCACCGCCTCACCCACCCGCAAACTCGCCGCCGTCGGCGCGGTCATCGCCCTGGTCGTGGCCGTCCTCGCGATCGCCGTCGCCGTCGGCAAGGCCGTCGAGGAGGACCGCGACGGCGGCCGCACCGGCGCGCCGGAGGCCGCCGCCCCGGGCCGGGTCCAGGAAGACCCCGCACAGCAGAAGATGTTCGACGACCTCGCCCGGAAGACCAGCCGCCGCGAGGACGGCGACCCGCTCGCCGTCGGCAAGAAGGACGCGCCGGTGGTCCTCGTCGAATACGCCGACTACCAGTGCTCGTTCTGTGGCCGCTTCACCCGCGAGACCCAGCCCGAGCTGATCAAGAAGTACGTCGACGCGGGCACCCTGCGCATCGAGTTCCGCAACTTCACCATCTACGGCGCCGACTCCGAGCGGGCCGCGCGCGCCTCCTGGGCCGCCGGGCAGCAGGGCCGGTTCTGGCAGCTGCACGACGAGCTGTACGCCAAGACCCGCAAGGGCGAGGCGCTGGCCGAGGACGAGCTCGTCGACATGGCGCGCGCGAGCGGGGTGCGCGACCTCGGGAAGTTCCGTACGGACCTGAAGAGCGCGGGTGCCGAGCGGGCCCTGAAGCGGGACCAGGACGAGGGGTACGGCCTCGGGGTGCAGTCCACGCCGTCGTTCCTGATCAACGGCCGGCCGGTCTCGGGGGCCCAGCCCACCGAGGTCTTCGCGGAAGCCGTCGAGGACGCCGCGGCGCGGGCGGCGAAGAAGCCGGCGGCCGGCAAGTGACCGACATCGGCTTTCTCGCGGCGTTCCTGGGCGGCGTACTCGCCCTGCTCAGTCCGTGCAGCGCGCTGCTGCTGCCGGCCTTCTTCGCGTACTCGCTCGCCCACCCCGGGCGGCTGCTGGCCCGCACCGGAGTCTTCTATCTGGGGCTCGCCGCCACGCTGGTCCCGCTCGGCGCGGCGAGCACGGCGGCCAGCCGGCTCTTCAACGGCCACCGCGATCTGCTGACCGCCCTCGGCGGCTGGGTCGTCATCGCGATGGGCCTCGCCCAGATCCTGGGCCTCGGCTTCGCCTCCCGGCGCGCCCAGGCCGCCGCGGCCAGGATCACCCCGCGCTCGGCCGTCTCCACCTTCCTCCTCGGCTGCGTCTACGGCCTCACGGGTTTCTGCGCGGGCCCGATCCTGGGCGCCGTGCTGACGGTGACGGCGGTCAGCGGTTCGCCGGTGTACGGCGCCTCGATGCTCGCCGTCTATGCGCTCGGCATGGCGCTGCCGCTGTTCGTGCTCGCGCTGCTGTGGGACCGCTTCCGGCTCGGCACCCGGAGCTGGCTGCGCGGCCGGGCCTTCACCCTCGGCAGGCTGCACCTGCACACCACGTCCGTGCTGTCCGGCGCCTTCTTCATCGGCATCGGCGTGCTCTTCCTGCTCTTCGGCGGGGCCGGCGCGCTGCCCGGCGTGCTCGACGCGGACGCCGAATTCGGGCTGGAGGAATGGGCGAAGCGGATCGGGAACGGCGTACCGGACACCGTCCTGATCGCCGTCGTCGCGCTCGTGGTGGCCGCGGTGCTGGGGCGGATCGCGCTGCGCCGGCCGGAACGGAAGACGGAGGGCGCACAGGGCGGACGGGGCGCACAGGGCGCGGAGGAATAGCGGCGGGCCGCGGGGCGGGCCGCCCCGCGGCGCACCGCGTCACCCGGCCGCGGGCTCCCGCGTCAAGCGCTCTGCCGTGGCCGCCGGTGCAGCTGCAGATGCGGGCGGCGCGGGCGCAGATGCGGACGCGGGTGCTGGGCGTCCGCCCGGCGGCGGCGGTCGTTGCACAGCAGGCATTTGCCGTAACCCGGCGGAAGCGGATCCTCCGGGTCGCCGTACAAGGGGTCGACCGCGCCGTTGGGGTGATCGGCGCAGCCGGTCGGGCCGGCCTCGGCGCCCAGCGCGCCGGCGACGCTCAGCGCGCGCCGCAGGACGTCGACGAGCTGGTCTGCGTCGCGCCGGGTCGGCGCGTGCTGGAGGGCGGAGGCAATGTCGGAGGCGGTGGTCAGCGCGGTCTGGAGTTCGCGCAGGTCTGCGTAACCCATGCCTCGGAGCGTAGGCGCCCCCACTGACAGTTGATCTTGAGATCGCACTTCGCGGCTTCCCATGGCCGCATGCATTCCCGCCCGGCCCCACGATTTACCACCGGGGCGGTGACCGGAGCCTGGACGGGCGATGACAGGTGGGGGCGCGGGGCGCCTCAGGGGGCGATCGGCAGCGCCCGCTTGTGCTCGGTCAGGCGGTAGCGGCGCACGATGGCCTGATGGGCGGCGTCGTCGACCGTCCCACCCTCCAGGAAGTCGTCGATCTGGTCGTAGCTCACCCCGAGCGCGTCTTCGTCGGGCTTGCCCGGGTCCAGCGTCTCCAGGTCGGCCGTCGGGACCTTCCACACCAGCTCGGCCGGTGCGCCCAGGCGCTCCGCCACGGCGCGCACCCGGCGCTTGGTCAGCCCGGTGAGCGGGACGATATCGGCCGCGCCGTCGCCGAACTTCGTGAAGAAGCCGGAGACCGCCTCGGCCGCGTGATCGGTGCCCACGACCAGGCCGTCCTGGGCACCGGCGACCGCGTACTGCGCGATCATGCGCTGCCGGGCCTTGATGTTGCCCTGGACGAAGTCCTGGTGATGCGCGTCACGGAAGGCGACGCCACCGTCCACCGCCGCCGCCAGTGCCGCATCGCTCGCCGGCCGGATGTCGACGGTCAGCTCCTTGTCGGCGCGGATGAACTCCAACGCCAGCCGGGCGTCCTTCTCGTCCGCCTGGACGCCGTACGGCAGCCGCATCGCGAAGAACGTGGCGTCGTGCCCGGCGGCGCGGGCCCGCTCCACGGCGAGCTGGCACAGCCGGCCTGCGGTCGTGGAGTCGACGCCCCCGCTGATGCCCAGCACCAGCGACCGCAGGCCGGTGGACGTCAGCCGCTCCGTGAGGAACGTCACCCGGCGCTCGATCTCCGCCTCGGCGTCGAAGGACGCGCTCACCTGGAGATCCCGGGCGATCTCCTCCTGCAGGGCCTTGGCCGCCGGGTCGGTCACGGCTGCTCCTCTTGTCGCTGTTCGGTCGTACGGACGAATAATGCCAACAGCGGGCACCTTATGCCGGGTGCGCCCACTTCTTGAGGGCGGCCTTGCTCTCGAAGTCCGCGACGTCCTTGTCCAGCGGCCGGTCGGTGTACTGGTGGATCCGCCACTTCGCCTTGATCCTGGGATGCCCGGCGGAGACGTAATCGGCGATCCACAGTCCGTCCGCGGCATACGACGTGGTGTCGTGGTTGAGCCAGAAATCGCGGTTGCAGTAGAGCATCACGCGGTGCGTGGGCCGCAGCTTCTTGACCTCCAGCAGGAACTGGTCCTTCTGGGCGTTGCTCGCGTACGTCCCCTCGCCGGTGCGCTCCCAGTCGGCGGCGAGGATGTCGCCCTGCACCGAGGCGCACTTCTCGACGAAGTACTTCGCCTGCGCCGCGATGTTCCCCGGCCACAGGAAGTGGTAGAAGCCGACCACGCAGCCCGCCTTACGGGCCTTCGCCGCCTGCGCCGACTGGTGCGGATTGATGTAGGAGCGGCCCTCGGTGGCCTTGACGAAGACGAAGTCCAACCCCGCGGTGGAATACGAGGTGTTGTACGAGCTGACATCGACACCATGCAGCATGCGCGGCCTCCTGCCGATCGGACCTGCGCTTCGGATCTGCGATGCGAAGCGTCCGGTGAGTCAACTGCTCGAAGCATCCCTTGGGTTCCAGCAGTTCAGCATGTTCTCGTTCCGAGACGCCAGATTACGGCCGCGAAGTTCCGCCCGGCCGCGAAGTTCCGTACGGCTACGGGGTGTTGCGAGGGTTCGGGGCGGAAGGCGGGGCCGGTCCCGCCGACCGGACCGGCCCCGCCCGCTCCGGCGGCTCAGCCCGCCGCGCCGCCCGGCCGCCGGACGACCCGCCGCAGCAGACCCCGTACGCGGCCCCGGGCCAGGCCCAGGGCCCGCCGCCGCGCCCGGCCGTGCCGCGTGGCCCGCAGCTCGTCGAAGAGGAGCTGGTAGCGCCCGGCGATCGGTTCCGGGTCGTAGCGATGGCCGCTCGCCAGCGCCGCACCGGCCATCCGGCGGCGCAGCGCCGGGTCCTCGATCAGCTCCAGCAGCCCGCCGGCCAGCGCCCGCCCGTCGCCGCACGGCACCAGCAGCCCGTTCCCGCCGCTGTCGACGATCTCGGCCGGGCCGAGCGGGCAGTCGGTGCTGACGACCGGCACCCCGCAGCGCATCGCCTCGACGAGGGTCATGCCGAACGACTCGGCGTCCGAGGCCGACGCGACGATCGACGCCTTGGCGAACTCCGCCTCGATCGGCGAGCGCGGCCCGGTCAGCTCCGCCCGGTCGCCGAGCCCGAGCCCGTCGATCAGCTTCTGGAGCCGGGCTCGCTCGGCGCCGCCGCCGTGGATCCGCAGCCGCCACTCGGGGTGCTTGGCGGCGACCGCGGAGAACGCCTCTATCAGCAGGTCGAAGCGCTTGCCGGGGACCAGCCGGCCGGCCGCGGCGATCACCGTCGAGGCGCCGTCGGAGGGCGCGGCCGCCGGCGGCGGCACGATGTTGGGCACGGCCAGTATCCGTACGCCCGGCAGCGGCATCCGCGTGCGATAGACCGCGGCATCGGCCTCGGTGGTGGTGACCACGGCGTCCAGCGTCCGGTAGTGGCGGGCGAGCTCGGCCCGCAGCCGTTTGCCGTGCGCATCGTGCCGCAGATGCTCCTGGGCGATCCGCAGGGCCCGGCGCGGGCCGAAGCGGGCGAGGTAGACGTTGATGCCGGGGCGGGTGCCGATCAGTACGTCCGCGTCCGTCGCGCGCAGGAACTGCGCCGCCCGGACGTCGATCAGCCGGCTGTACTGGTGGTGCCGCTTCTCGGCGGCGGGGAAGTCCAGGGCGGGCTCGCCGAAGAGCGGATCCGCCATGTCGTCGCTGCCGACCCTGGTGTCGACCAGGGGCACCAGCCGCACCCGGGGGTCCAGGGCGAACCGCGGGACCTCGCGGTGCCGCATCATCGAGACGATCTCGACGTCGTGCCGGCCGGCGAGGGCCGCGGCCAGATTGAAGGTGGTGCGGATGGTGCCGCCGATGGCGTAGGCGTTGTGCAGCAGGAGGGTGATCTTCATCCGGTGTCTTCCCGGGGCCCTGTGGGCGGGGCCCGTCGCCGTGGCCGGCCGGTCCGGCACCGGCTCACCGTCGCGGTAAGGGGTAAGCCGTCGGCGTGGTCCCGGTGAGAGCCCGGTAAGAGCCCGGGGTGAGAGCCCGGTAAGAAAGCCCCCGCCCGGGCGGCCCGGCCCCGCCGCACCGCCGTGGCCTTGGCAGACTTGCCGGGTGACCCATTTGGTACTGCTCGCCGAGGACGACCGCCCGATCCGCACCGCGCTGGAGCGGGCCCTCACCCTGGAGGGATACCGGGTCACCGCCGTCGCCGACGGCATCCAGGCGCTCGCCGCCGCGCACCGCGAGCGGCCGGACGTGATCCTGCTGGACGTGATGATGCCGGGGATCGACGGGCTCCAGGTGTGTCAGGTGCTGCGCGCGGAGGCGGACCGCACCCCGATCCTGATGCTCACGGCCCGGGTCGAGACCGCCGACCGGATCGCCGGCCTGGACGCCGGCGCGGACGACTATGTCGTCAAGCCCTTCGAGGTGGAGGAGGTCTTCGCCCGGCTGCGGGCGCTGCTGCGGCGGACGGCCCCGGAGGCCGACGGTGGCCGGGCGGAGCACCCCCAGGACGGCGACGAGCCCCACGACGACGGCCGGGCGGCGGACGCCGGCGTCGTCGAGGCGGCCGACCTGCGCATCGACGGCCCCTCCCGCCGGGCCTGGCGCGGGGAGCGCGAGCTGGAGCTGACCCGCACCGAGTTCGAACTGCTGGAACTCCTCGCCCGCAATGCCGGCATCGTCCTCGACCACTCCACGATCTACGACCGGATCTGGGGCTACGACTTCGGCCCCGGCTCGAAGAACCTCGCGGTCTACGTGGGATATCTGCGCCGCAAGGTCGACGTGACCGGCAGCCGGCCGCTGATCCACACCGTGCGGGGCGTCGGCTACGTCCTCCGGGAGGACTGAGGTGACCGGGCCCGGAGGCCGCCCGGGACCTCGCGGCGGACGGCCCGGCGGCCGCATCCGCCGGCTGCGCGCCTGGCTGCGCACCCGTAAGCCGGCCAGCCTGCGCACCGCCTTCGCGCTGACCTTCGCCGCCGGGGCCGCGGCGGTGACCGTACTCGTCGGCTTCCTCAGCTACGACGCGGCGGCCCGGCTGGTGCGGGTGGACGAGAAGTCGGTGTTCTCCGAGGTCGTGGGGGATTTGCGGACCCAGGTCCAGGAGAAGCCGTTCCGGCCGGCCGACTATGCCACCGCCGACCCCGACCACGACGGGCCGCGTGACGACCTCACCCGCCCCACCCGCACCGACGTCCAGATCCTGGGCGCCGACGGCCGGATCGTGGACCCGGGCCGCCCGCCCCTCCCGGCCGGCTCCGCGGAGCGCCGCATCGCCGCGGAACGGCGGCCGGGCCGGTACACCCAGCGGGAGGCGGCGGTGGGCGACGACGAGTACCACGTCGCGACCGTGGCGCTGGGCGGCGGGCGCGGGGCGGTCCAGGTCGCCCAGAAGTTCAGCGAGACCGAGGACCTGCTCGCCGCGCTCCAGCAGCGCACCGCCCTCCTGGCGGCCGCGGTCATCGCGCTGGCCGGGGCGGCCGGCTGGTGGCTGGCGCGCCGGATCACCGGCCGCCTCGTCCGGCTCACCTCGGTCGCCGAGAGCGTGGCCGAACACGGACGGCTGGACGTCCCGGTGCCGGTGGCGGGCCGCGACGAGGTCGCCCGGCTGGGGCGGGCCTTCGACGACATGCTCGGCCGGCTGGCGAACTCCGTCGAGGACCAGCAGCGGCTCGTCCAGGACGCGGGCCACGAACTGCGGACCCCGCTGACCTCGCTCCGGACGAACATCTCGCTGCTGAAGCGCTTCGAGGACCTGCCGCCGGACGCCCGCGACGAACTCCTCGCCGACCTGGCGGGCGAGGCCCGGGAACTGACCGATCTGGTCAACGAACTGGTCGGCCTGGCCGCCGGGCAACGGGACGACGACCCGCTCTCCGAGGTGTGCCTCGCCGACGTCGCCGAGAAGGCTGCGGCCTCCGCCCGCCGCCGCACGGGGCGCGAGATCACGGTACGGAACGTCCGCCCGGCCGACGTCGAGGGCCGCCCGGCCGCCCTGCACCGGGCGCTCACCAACCTCCTGGAGAACGCCGCCAAATTCGACGCGGGCGGCACCGGCCCCATCGAGGTCAGGGTCACCGGCACCCGCATCGAGGTCCTCGACCGCGGTCCCGGCATCGCCGCATCCGACCTCACCCGTGTCTTCGACCGCTTCTACCGCGCCCCGGCGGCCCGCGGCCTCCCCGGCTCCGGCCTGGGCCTGGCCATCGTGCGCGACATCGCCACGGCCCACGGGGGGCATGCCTTCGCGGGCCACCGGCCGGGCGGCGGCGCCGTCCTGGGGTTCACGGTCGGGCGGGGGCGCAGCGGTCCGGGCGGTACGGACAAGAGGGCCTGAGCCGCTCTCACCGGCCCGTTTCGCCCTGCGCCGTCTCCACGGTCCGGTGCAGATCGGCCGCGGCGTCCAGCGCGCCGGCCGCCGAGAACGCCACACAGCCGAGCAGCGCCGCCACGACCAGGCGGCGGCCCGCCTGCCGGGGCCTTGCCGCCGGGCGGCCGGGGGACAGCAGGGCGGCGACGCGGCGGGGGACCGGGCCGGCCGTGGCGGCGAGCACGGCGCTCGGACGGCGCGGGGACGGGGATCCCCCCGCCGCGGCCCCGGGGCCGGCCAGCGCGGCGCGGCCGATGGCGCGGGCCGTCAGGCGGCGGTCGCCCACCTGGAACGCGGCCGCTTCGTCCGCCCACCGCTCCAGGGCGTACGCCAGCGGCGCGCGCAGACCGCGCAGCAGCGGATGACAGGCCGAGGCCAGCGCGACGGTGAGCAGGAAGAGGTGATGGCGGCCGGAGAGATGGGCCCGCTCGTGGGCGAAGAGGGCCTCCCGTTCGGCCGGTCCCAGCGCCCGCAGCATCCCGGCCGTCACCACGACCCGGTCCGGCTTCCCGGGCAGGGCGTACGCGTCGGGTACCGGGTCCGGGAGGACGCACAGATCACCGGCCGCGGCGTGGGCGTCGGCCGCGCGCCGGGCGGTGCGCAGTTCGGCGCGGTGGCGCAGCGCGCGCCGGCCGACCGCCACCGCGCACCCGGCCAGCAGGGCGCCCGCCGCGTACGCCACCGGCACGGTCACGGCCGGATCGCCGCCGAGCAGCCGCAGCGAGAGATGGTCCAGGGCGGCGACCACGGGCAGCCGCAGCGCCCCGGCGGCGACCAGCAGGCCGAGCGCCGCGCTCGCGCAGGCGGCCAGCGCGGCGGCGCAGCCGGTCAGCAGCCAGGCCGCGGCGCGCGGCGGCAGCGACTCGGCGAGCCACCGGGCGGCCGGCACGGCGAGCAGCGGCATCAGCAGCGGAATCCAGACGGCGAAGATCACGGGGCGGCTCCGGGGCCGGCGCCGCCGCCGGCACCCGGCGGGTCCTCCCGGGCGTCGTCCGCCTCGTCCAGGAGGGAGCGCAGCAGCCGCTCGTCCTCCGTCGTCAGCTGCGAGACGAAACGGGCCAGCGCGGTGCCCCGGTCGCCCTGCTTGTCGAGCTCGCTGCGCATCCGGCGGGCGGTCAGCCCGGCGGAGTCCTGTATCGGCGAGTACGCGTAACCGCGCCCGGCCCGGGAGCGGGAGACGGCCCCCTTGTCGTGCAGCCGGGTGAGGATCGTCGTGACGGTCGTACGGGCGAGCCGGCCGCCCAGCGCGCCCTGCACCTCGGCGGGGCTCAGCGGCCCCGCGGCCGCCCAGAGCGCCGCCAGCACGCTCGCCTCCAGCTCGCCGGCGGGGCGCCGTGGCGCGGGGGGTGTCTCCGACATCGAACGCCCTTCACCCTTTCGTCGTCTACAGTTCCGTGGACCGTAACCGTCTACGGAACTGTAGTCGGTAGGGCCGGCCGCACGGCAGGCCCGCTCCAGTAAACCCGCCCGCCCCCGGAATCCGAACCCGCGGCCCGCGGCCGGATCCGCCCTCCGCAGCCAAGGAGAACCACCGTGCCCGACCTCGCCTTCGGCGGAGCCTCGATGGACGGCGGGCTCTACCTCTGGATCACGGGCCTCGCACAGCGCGCCCCGCACACCCTCAACACCCTCGTCGCCTACGGGACCGACTACGGCCTCGGCCTGTTCGCGGCCTTGATGCTGTTCGCCTGGTGGCGGGCCCGGCACGCCGGCTCCCGGCAGATGGCCATGGTGCTGGCCACCCCGGTGGTGGTCGTCGTCGCCTATCTGGCCAACGCCGTGATCAAGAACCTCTTCGACGAGCAGCGGCCCTGCCGGACGCTCCGTGCGGCCACCGTCGAGGCCTGCCCCGGCGTCGGCGACTGGTCCTTCCCCAGCAACCACTCCGCCGTCGCCGCGGCCGCCGCGGTCGGCCTGGTGCTGTGCGGCAGCGGGCTCGGCCGGATCGCCGTCCCGGCCGCCGTCCTGATAGCGGCCTCCCGCGTATGGGTCGGCGCCCATTACCCGCACGACGTCGCCGCCGGCCTGATGACGGGCGCGCTCCTCGCCCGGGCGCTGATGCCCCTGGCCCGCCGCGCGGCACCCGCCGTCGACCGCGCCCGCGCCACCCGGCTGCGCCCCCTGGTGGCCGCGCGGTGACCGCGGCCGGGCAGCCGGGCCCGCGCCGCCCGGGCCCGCTCCTCGCCCTGGCCGCGTTCTGCGCCGCCCTGTTCGCCGCCGCGGCCGTCCTCGATGCCGTACGCCACGGAGCCCCGCTCGCCTTCGAACGGGCCGCCCACCACTGGGCGACCGCGCACAACGGCGAGCCCGTGCGCTCCCTGGCCCGCGCCCTCACGGCGAGCGGCACGGGCGTCATCCCCTACCTCATGGCGGTGCTCGGCGGTCTGCTGGCCGGGCGCGACACCCTCGGCCGGCTGCGCGCGGCCGTCTGCGCCCTCGCCGTACTCGCCCTCGGCCAGGCGCTCCGCTACGGCCTGATGGAACTCCTCGCCCGCCCCCGCCCACCCGTCGCCGACCGGCTCACCCACGCCTCGAACTACGCCTTCCCCTCGGGCCACGCCACCACCTCAGCCCTGGCGGCCGGCCTCCTGGCCTGGGGCATCGCGCACCGCGCCCGCCCCGGCACGGCCCGCACCTGGGGCACCGTGCTCGCCCTGTGGGCCCTCGCCGTCGGCGCCACCCGCGTCTGGCTGGGCGTCCACTGGCCGGGCGACGTCCTCGCCGGCTGGCTCCTGGCGGCCACCGTCCTGGCGCTGGCCCTCCTCGCCGAGCCCTTCGCCCTCCCCGGGCCGGCCGACGACGCCTCGCCACATCATGAATAGCTGACGATAGGACCAGGTCTTTCCCAAGCGTGCATGGACCGGCCCCGTGCGGAGCAGCACTGTCCTGGGCGCCGCCGGGCGGCCCACGAAAACGATCACCGCACCGCCAGGGGGACGCCAATGGAACGCCGGCCCGAGCACGCCACGACCCCCCCGGCGGCCCCACCCGCACCGCCCCTTCGGGACCGCTGCGCCGCGGCCGCCGCCAAGGACCCCACCCCGTGCGAGGGGCCGCACGACGCCGCCACCATCGTCGACCGGCACGGCAGGGAGGTGGCCGGCTGCGTCCAGCACTGCGCCCGCCTCCTCGCCGGTCTCGAAGGCGCCCGCGTCCACCCCTTCGTGCCGGCCGCCCACGCGCTGGACATCTACTCCCGGGCCCGCGAACTCCCGCCCTTCGCCTGGGAGATCGGCAGATAGGCCCCGCACCCGCCCGCCGGCGAGCGGGTGCGCCTCAGCACTCGATGATGTTGACGGCGAGCCCGCCGCGTGCCGTCTCCTTGTACTTGACCTTCTTGTGGTCAAACGCGCTGATCTTGAGGTTGGCCAGCGCCTTCGCCTTGTCCCAGTAGGGGACATGGGCCTTGGGGGAGTGACTGGGGAGAACCGGCTCCGGGGAGTGAACCAGCTGTCCATAGCCTGCAATCCGCGCGCTCCAGCCTGCGGCATGAAGTGAGCGTAGTGCTCGAGCGTGATGTTCAGCGAGGCATGGCCGAGCCACTCGGAGAGCGACACGATGGATTCGCCGGCCTTGAGCTGCACGCTCGCGTAGGTGTGCCGAAGGACGTGGAACATGTCCTCGCGCGACTGCTCGAAGATCGGGCTCTTGCGGGTCCGGCCGCCGTACTTCTGGACCTTCTCGCCGATCTTCTTGAGTACTCCTGCGACAGCTTCACCTGCGCCGATCCGCGCCGCTACCAGGTTGAGGAGCAAGTCGCCCGTACCGGACTGCCCGAACCGGAGCCCGGCCTGGACTGGCACCCCACTGAACCGCCGCCCGGCGTCGAATGGCATCTCGACAACGGCTGCGACGCCGACACCCACCCGGTCCTGGCCATCACCGGCCCGCCATCACGAACCAGGCCACCGGAGCCGTCCTCGAGTACGACATCACGCTCGCCGCGACCGACCGGCTCGTCATCGACACCCGCGACGGCACCGCCGCACGCCTGTACACCGCCACCCCGCGCGTCGACCCCGAGCAGTCCTTCACGCTGCCGCCCGGCCAGTCCCTGCTTACCTTCCGCGCCGCCGAGTTCAACCCGCCCGGCGCCCTCACCGTCCTTTGGTGCTCCGCCTGGTGGTGACCAACCCCAACCCAGCAAGGAGGAACGGCGCATGACTGTACGGGCGGCATGGCTGACCAACCGCGGCGACCTCGCGGGCGGACAGACCGCAACGACTCCCGCATGACCCCACTCGGCACCATGACCCCGGCCGCCGAACTCACCACTACCCACGGCATCATCCCCGGCGGCGACCCGTTCGCCCTGACCGCCACCGGACCCATGACCGCCACCCTCGGCATGGGGCGCGCGGTCATCCAGGGCAACCCCGTCCAAGGCGCCTACCCCGTCGCCGTCACCGCGCCCGAGACCCTCACATTCGCCGACGGAGATCCGGCCAACCCCCGTATCGACCTGGTGGTGCTGCGGATCTACGACGCCGCACACGATGACTCCGGCGAGGTTCGCGGCCACCGTCGAGATCATCCCCGCCCCCCGGGCGGCGGCGGCATCACCCCGTACAGCGTGGCCGACGCCCATCGCGGCCAGTACCGAGACATCGGCACCGGACTCCAGCGCTACGGCAGCGCCGCCTGGGTCGGCATAGCAGCCGAACTCGTCCCATAGCCCAAGGTCTCCCTGGCGGCCGACTACGGACACAACGGCAACAGCAACGGAGACGTCCGATACCGGGTCATCGATCTCGTCGGGACCCGGTTCGTGCAGTGGCGCGGCGGAATGAACGTCTCCTACACCCGCGGCGCTCCGCGCGGTGACGGGAAGTTCCTACGCAGCGCCCTGCTCTCCATCGCCCGCCCCACAGGAGTGCGGACGGTCTCGGTGGCGTGCTCGTCCGCGACCAGCTCGATCCTGACGATCAAGGCCGACTTTCACAGCAACGGCCTGGGCGTCGTCATCAGCGACACCGGAGACACCCCGCCCTGGCTGAGCCTGCACGGCGTCATGTGCCCCCTCTGATCGAAGGGAGCGTGCATGACGGCGACGTTTTCGCGCCCTCTTCTGTGACCTGCGGACTGACCAGGTACGCGACGCCTTCCCCGTGTCCGCAGCCAGCATCAAGGACTACATAGGCAAGACCGGCACCTCTTCCGGCTCCCTCACCGCGCCGGACCGCACCACCGCCGAGCGCATCACCGATGCCGTGATCCCCGGCCGCACCGCGGTATGGATCGAGCGCAACCGCGAGACCTGGTGGGGCCGCATCGTCTGGACCTCCCTGGCCACCTCGACCACCCGCGGAACTCCGGCCAAGGCTGAAGTCCAGGCTGCCACTTTCGATAGCTACCTCGACCACCGCCTGCTGACCGCCGACCTGAACGTGAACGGCGTCGATCAGTTCGAGATCGCCCGCCGCCTCGTCGACTTCGCCCAATCAACAGACGGCGGCGACATCGGCATCCGCCTTGACGAACGCCAGGCCTCCGGGGGCAAGCGCACCCGCAAGTACAGCCACTATGACCTGCCCAAACTCCGCGACCTGCTCAACAAGCTCGCCGCCACCGACAACGGCTTCGAATGGCGCGTCCGCTGCTACCGCAACGACACTGGCGAACGGATCAAGGAACTCCAGCTCGGCCACCCCCGCATCACCACCGCCCGCGGCCCCGCCGACACTGTCCTCGACTTCCCCGGCGCGGTCACCTCCTACCGCTTCGCCCACGACGCCACCACCCGCGCCACCCACTGGACCTCCCACGACGCCACCACCCGCGCCACCCACTGGACCTCCCATGGCGCCACCACCGGCAACAAGCGGCCCCTCATGTCCACGCCGCTCTACATACCGGGCGCACTCGAATAGGGCTGGCCGCGCGTGGACGGCACCTCGGACTACACCAGCGTCAAGGACAAGACGACGCTCACCGAGCACGCCAAGGCCGACCTGCGCGAGGCCTGGAACCGGACCACGATTCCCGAGATCACGGTCAACCTCGAAGCGGCTGGCCGCCCCCCCCCCGCCATCCTCGGCGCCGTCCCAGACCCTCATCGCCGCTCTCGGCCTCGACGCGGCCGACGTGCTCGCCCTCCCCTGGGGCCGCGGCCTCGCGCTCGCCGGCATCGCCGCGGTGCTCTCGGTTGTGACCTTGACAGCCACCGGTGGTACCGGCGGCCGCGGCCCCGGCGTCACCGAGGTACCGCAGGGAGCCCTCCGGCCGTGAGTGACGACCAGACCCCGGTCGTCACCATCACCCCGGCCGAGATGTACGGCGAACTCCGTGGCGTCCGTGAGAGCGTCAGTCACATCGAAGGCAAGCTCGACGGCTTCGCCACCATCAACGACCAGGAAGAGCGCATCCGCCGCCTGGAAGTCAACCGGTGGCCCTGGCCCGCCATCGTCACCCTTGCTGCCGTGGCCGCGGCGTTCGCAGCTGCCTGGCAGCTGACTGCCCGTTCCTGATCGCCGCTCCGCTCCGGCTGTACGCCGGAGCGGAGCGCCTCGTGCGTTTCGGCGCCTAGATTGGGAAGTTCTGGTTCAGCCAGGAACTGACCGCCCCGACGGTGGAGTAGCCGTGCCCATGGAGCAGGTCGGTGATGTCACGGCCACAGATGAGGGCGATGGGATGGCCGTTTTCGCGCCCTCTTCCTGCACCTGCTTGTGGAAGTAGGAAAGTGATGAAGACACCGAAGTTACGATGCCGCAGGCGGGAGATGAGCCGACTATCTCCTCATCAAGAGACAAACGGTTCTTCCTCTTCAGGCTTGGGGAGGAAGGTACTCAGATGCGCGGGTCCAACGATGTGGATTGGCGACCCATCGAGTATCTGGCATCCCCCGTTTGTTACTACGTCATCAGGCCCCACGATGAAGCCCTCGGTAGTAACCACAAGTTGCTCAAGTGCCTCAGTCACGTAGGTTGTGATCTGATGGTAGCCATCTCGGCGGACTCCCTTTTCGTCTGTGTACTTGCACTCGAATAGATACGCAGCGGCTCCGCGCCGGACGATCGCCAAGTCAGCACCCACGGGGTCGGCGTCACCAGAGAATGCCTCCGCCATGAGATCTCGGTAGGGGGAGTCAATTCCGTAGTGCTTGAACATGCTCCCTGACTCAAACCAGATGTCCCACTCATGGCCATCAGGGGAGATCGCAGTGTACTGAGGGCCGTCTTCCTTGCTTGCTGACAGAGGTCGTCGACTGGTTAGCTTCCAGTTCGCCGAGCGAAGGCTCTTCAGTAGGACACCCAGGACCCCGAGGTGAAACAGGCGCCACCGGAGCTTCTTGTCCGGGAGCAGATGCCTTCTGGCAAACTCCATCGGACTCTCTGAATCTACTTCTACGAGGAACGCTGCGACATGGGCCAGGTGGTTCCAAGGTGATCCGGACCTTCGCAGTGCATCCAGGTCTTGTCGGGTTGGTCGTTGGCCCACTGAGGAGCTCAGAGGCTTTATATCCTTAATTGCCCTCAGTACGCCAATCTGATTCTCTGCTGCGCCTTTGAGTGATTTCTCCTCTACTTTAAGGGCATCTGAGCGGATTTTGAGAATCTCCGTGATTGTCCAAGTGAGAGTGGTTGCCATCACCTGGTCAGGAGTTTTATCTCGTTCATTCAGGACGTACTCGCTAGGCGGCCATCTACCTCGATTGCGTGTGGCGATCCAGTCAATCCCAGGGCCTGGGTTGGGTGCGATTCGCCGATTACGTCGACTGGTAGCAGGTAGGGCGTCAAGCCATTCCGACGCACTTGTGGGCCATTTTTCGATCATCGGGATCAACTCGGCGAACAGGATGCGATTAGCCCGCCGTTGGATGTCGCGCTGCGACCACTTAACTTCGGCCCAGTCATCTGTGGCGCCAGCAAGGGCTGCGTATAACTGTGCCTTGCTACTCCAGCCCCGCAGTACCTCTTCGAGGCCATCTTCTGGTACCAGGTGTTCGTGCTCTTCGGAGTTTATTTCGTTCATCAACGGATGTGCTGCAGTTGTTGGTTTACCCAGTCCCACTCTGTGGAAAGGGCGTCTGTCCCTGAAATCTGTTCGCCGAGTTCGGCCAGTATGGGATCGTCGAGCCGGGCCAGCCAGGGTCCAAAGCAGAGTAGATATGCTTCGGCAAGCAGAGGAAGGATTTGTGCGTCAGAGTTCTGCAGCCCTGCTTCTACGCTCTTGGGGAGCGCCAGGAAGAGGGCAGGACCCATGGCCGTCTCCGGCCTTGAGTAGTGAATGTTGTAGATTCGCTCGATGCGTTCGGTGATCTCCGGGACATAGTCTTCAGAGATCTTTAGTCCAGCCGTCCGCTCTTCGAAGATCTCTCGGAAGAGTTCGGGTCTGGGTGGAGCGACGGGAATCTGGGCAAACCTGCGTCCGAGCGCTAGGCCAAACCTGAAGACGCGTTGTGCATCAAGGGAGTTGTAGGTTCCGATTAGCCGCCATTCTCGTCCGGCCCTGTACTCGGTGAACCTTTCTTCTTCATCCTTCTCGTCTTCCGCGGTGTCCTCAGTGCCTACCTCGGACCGTGCGGCGTCGGTCCACCCCAAACGAATCTCAGCTGGAATCCCGGGTGCTGCACGCCCGAGTGTCACGGAGTCGGTTGAATCGCCTGTCAGCCACGTGAGTAGCCCGCCGAAGATTCGGTCCATGTCTGCCCGGTTGGCTTCGTCAATGAGGAGCCACTTGTCCTTCTGGATCGCTTGCAGGACATAGCCAGGCTCGAAACTGATGGCGCCATCTTTGTCTACGCTTTCGCCTCCAACGAGCTCGCGTGTTGTCCAGCTTTCGTCTGCTGTGACCGTCATGAGCTCATGATCCATCGTCATGCCGAATGCACTCGGATCTTCTCGGAGCTCGCGGATGATCTCCCAGACCAAGGAAGACTTTCCGGTGCCCGGTGGGCCGACGAGCATGACGGCCTTGTGGGATGCGATTGCGTTACGCAGCATCCTTCTCGTTCGGTCGTCGATCTTCAGCGTTGGCACGAACTGAGGACTGGGGGGCTCAGGATCACCTGGATCTGTAAATAGCGCCGCAGTGCGGAACGTGTGTGCCGCAGCATCGGAAACGGGCTCCGCCTTGAAGTTGGAGGATGCGTAGTCAGGGGCTTGGCACGCCTTACGCAGCTCTGCGATCAGCTTCTTGCTCTCATGGCCTTCCGGTCCAGTGAGCATGATCATGGGGCGCCAAGGCAGCTCTTCCTCCTCGTGCCGCATCATGATCAACATGGGCTGGCCTGTGTCTCGAACGACACTTCGCGCGGTGTCAACACTGGCTTCGTACTGATGCTGGTACGGGACGAGCGCGATCAGCAAGTCTGCTTCCCGCGCACGGGGCGACTGCGTCATCCGTACCGTCATGTTGCCGGCCTTGTTGACGTAGCTGGTGTAGATCTTGCCTGCGTCTGGGCTGATCTGCTCCGAGAGGTATTCCTCCAAAAGCCGATACTTCGTGGCACTTGGCGCAGTGTGATTGACAGGGGCCAGAAGGTGATTGATCTCGATCAAGGACACGCTGGCGAGCGTAACTCCTGGTCGTTCTCAGCGGGGCTGCTTATTGAGATTGGGTGCCTGCGCCAGCCGCCACGCCCTGGGGCGTTCGTGGGGGAGCATCAGCGGGTGATCGCGGAGTGTGCTCCCTAGCTCCCAGCAGTAACTGTCGGCTGCGTGAGCTCGACGTGTTCCTTCATGTGAAGGAGGAAGGTCTCATCGAACTTGAGATTCGCCCTCTGGGTGCGGGAGTAGAACCCAGCGGCCGCGCGATGACTCAGAGGGGTAAGGCCGCCGCGGTCGACGAGTTCCATGAGGTGCGTGTACTCGCGGTGCTCTGGCCACATGGAGGCGTAGGAACGCCACCTCTTGCCGTTTTGTCCCCAGGCCGCTGTCGGCCAGCGAGCGCTGTCCGACAGCATGTCGGCTTCAGACTCGTCGTACTTGCCAGGGTTGAGGAGCTCCTCACCAAGCCACTTCGAAACGCCGACCGTGACTGCGTTGCCGACCAGCTTCCAGCGGTCGCGGCCGCTCTTCTTGTCGGCTGTGGCTTCGGTCAGGGTCCAGTCCTTGTCGAAGCCCTGAAGCTGCTCGGCGTCCGTGATCGACGGGGTCACAATCCGATGGCCTGCGGGATTGCTCGGAATCCAGATGCCCGGCGGCGATGGGATGCTCAGGCTCGAGCCGCCCTTGACCGTCGGGACTGCGTCTCGCGCCCATCCCAGACCGCGGAGGCCCTCAGTCCAGTAGAAGCCGTGAGCGTCGGTGGCTCGCTCGCTCTCGTCCGGATCGCCAGCATCCTTGGAGAGGAGGACATCACGAGGGTCTTCGGTGAGGCTCGCTACGAAGAGGACGCGCTGACGGCGCTGAGGTACGCCAGTGAATCGGGAGTCCACGAGTCGGTAGGCCCACCGGTAGCCCAGAGCTTCGAGCTCCTGGACGAGGTGAAGCATCGCCTTGCCCTTGTCGAGCACCAGCATGTTCCGCACGTTCTCCAGTACAAGCCAGCGCGGGTGGTGCTTCTGGAGCAGACGGAAGACATGAGAAACGAGACCAGACTGCTCTCCCGCGATGCCAGCGGTGCGGCCAGCCTGGGAGAGGTCCTGACACGGGAACCCTGCAGTTACGACGTCCACGTCACCAGGCAGGGCCTTGAGATGTTGGACATCAGGATCGAGAGGGACGTCAGGGAACTGCTTGGTGAGAACAGCCTTGGCCGGCTCCCAGACCTCACAAAGCAGGGCAGTCTCCAGCCCTGCTTGTTTCAGGCCAAGCTCAAGCCCGCCCACGCCGGCGAAGAGGCCTGCTACACGGAGGGGCTGTTGACTCACGACTTGCTCATTGCTCACGGCGGAGATCCTGTCACACGGGACCGACACTGACGGCGACGTCGCTGGCGGGCAACACTCCTCTTACTGCCGCATTCGACTGCACGTTGAACGGTGAAGACCCAGGCAGCGGCGTTCCTGCAGGTCAGTGGCTGGAAGAGGAGGACGAATCCGGGAGGATGCAACCTTGGAGAGCCCAGGTCGTATTCGGTCGTACCGAGCACCTACTGCGGGGCGGCGGGAAGTCACGGATCGTGGATCTTGAGGCAATGGTCTACGGCTCAGCAGCTGTGGGTTCGAATCCGGCTGAGTGGCACAGGAGCCGCGAGATCAGCGCAGGCCCTTTGTGTCGCCGGTACGACATCGCAAGGCAGGGATTGCGTCAGCCGACCTAGCCCCGCATCGGACAAGCGTCGCGACGCAGGGCGGGGCCGTTTCAGCGCGTTTCCTGGGGAGCGGCTGGGGAGAACCAGCCCTCCTTGGGGAGCAATTGCGGAGCCCCGGAGCGATCAACGACAACGCGTCGTGAACGCTCCGAAACGCAAGACCTCCCAGGTCAGGGCGAGTTCGATCAGCACTCGATGATGTTGACGGCGAGCCCGCCGCGTGCCGTCTCCTTGTACTTGACGCTCATGTCGGCGCCGGTCTCCTTCATGGTCTTGATGACCTTGTCGAGGGAGACGTGGTGGCGGCCGTCGCCGCGCAGCGCCATCCGGGCGGCGGTGACGGCCTTGACGGCGGCCATGCCGTTGCGCTCGATGCAGGGGATCTGGACGAGGCCGCCGACCGGGTCGCAGGTCAGGCCGAGGTTGTGCTCCATGCCGATCTCGGCGGCGTTCTCGACCTGCTCGGGGGAGCCGCCCAGGACCTCCGCCAGACCGCCCGCCGCCATGGAGCAGGCCGAGCCGACCTCGCCCTGGCAGCCGACCTCGGCTCCGGAGATGGAGGCGTTCTCCTTGAAGAGCATGCCGATGGCCCCGGCGGCGAGCAGGAAGCGGACCACGCCCTCCTCGTCGGCGCCCGGGACGAAGTTGACGTAGTAGTGCAGCACGGCGGGGATGATGCCGGCCGCGCCGTTGGTGGGAGCGGTCACCACCCGGCCGCCGGCCGCGTTCTCCTCGTTGACGGCCATCGCGTAGAGCGTGGTCCACTCCATGGCGTGGGCGGCGTCGTTGCCTTCGGAGCGCAGGGCGCGGGCGGCGTTGGCGGCGCGGCGGCGGACCTTGAGGCCGCCCGGCAGGATCCCCTCGCGGGACATGCCGCGGGCCACGCAGCCCTGCATGACGCGCCATATCTCGAGCAGGCCCTCGTGGATCTCCTCCTCGGTGCGCCAGGCCTTCTCGTTCTCCAGCATCAGGGAGGCGATGGACAGGCCGGTCTCGCGCGAGAGGCGCAGCAGCTCGTCGCCGGTGCGGAAGGGGTGCGTGAGCACGGTGTCGTCGAGCTTGATGCGGTCCTCGCCCACCGCGTCCTCGTCGACGACGAAGCCGCCGCCGACCGAGTAGTAGGTCTTCTCCAGCAGCGGGGCGCCGCTCGCGTCGTAGGCGAAGAGGGTCATGCCGTTGGCGTGGTACGGCAGGGAGCGGCGGCGGTGCAGGATCAGCTCGCGGCTCTCGTCGAAGTCGATCTCGTGGGTGGCGCCGATCTCGGCGCCGAGCAGGCGCAGCCGGCCGCTGGTGCGGATGCGCTCCACCTCGTCGTCGGCGGTCTCGACGTCGACGGTGCGGGGGGAGTGGCCCTCCAGGCCCAGCAGGACGGCCTTGGGGGTGCCGTGGCCGTGGCCGGTGGCGCCGAGGGACCCGAAGAGCTCCGCGCGCACCGCGCTCGTCTGGGCGAGCAGACCGTCCTTCTTGAGCCGGCCGACGAACATGCGGGCGGCACGCATCGGGCCGACGGTGTGGGAGCTGGAGGGGCCGATGCCGATGGAGAAGAGATCGAAGACGGAGATGGCCACGGTGGCGGACTCCCTTGTCTGCTCGTGGTGGACGTGGAGCGGTGGGGCGGGGGTGGAGCCCAGACGGCAGCAGGTACGTTTCTGCGCCGATTTTCGAGCGTAACCCGGACGGCGGCCCAGGCCCATGGACGGGCATCGTCGGATGGCCGTCGCCGGGGACAACGCCGGGTGACCGACGCCGGGGGCGACGACGGTGCGCGCCCGTGCGGGCACGGACCGGCCGCGAGTCCGGGGCAGGTGTGCGGCCCCGGGCTCACGGCCGGTTCCTTATGTGGTGAATCGCGTCACATCGCGGAAAAAGCGCGGTACGACGTGAACCGCGTCACAGGGACGGGTACAGCGGGTGCTTGTCCGCCAGCGCCGTGACGCGGGCCTTGAGCGCCTCGGTGTCGTAGGACGGCTTGAGCGCCTCGGCGATGATGTCGGCGACCTCGCGGAAGTCCTCGGCGGTGAAGCCGCGGGTGGCCAGCGCCGGCGTGCCGATGCGCAGGCCGGAGGTGACCATCGGGGGGCGGGGGTCGTTCGGGATGGCGTTGCGGTTGACCGTGATGCCGACCTCGTGGAGGCGGTCCTCGGCCTGCTGGCCGTCCAGCTCGCTGTTGCGCAGGTCGACCAGGACCAGGTGGACGTCCGTGCCGCCGGAGAGGACGGAGACGCCGACCTCGGTGACGTCCGGCTGGATCAGGCGCTCGGCCAGGATCCGGGCGCCCTCGAGGGTCCGCCGCTGGCGCTCCTTGAACTCCTCGGTCGCCGCGACCTTGAAGGAGACCGCCTTCGCCGCGATGACGTGCTCCAGCGGGCCGCCCTGCTGACCCGGGAAGACCGCCGAGTTGATCTTCTTGGCGAGTTCCTGGGTGGAGAGGATGACGCCGCCGCGGGGGCCGCCCAGGGTCTTGTGCGTGGTGGTGGTCACGACGTGGGCGTGCGGCACGGGGGAGGGGTGCAGGCCCGCGGCCACCAGACCGGCGAAGTGCGCCATGTCCACCATCAGGTACGCGCCGACCTCGTCGGCGATACGGCGGAAGGCGGCGAAGTCCAGCTGACGCGGGTAGGCGGACCAGCCGGCCACGATCAGCTTCGGGCGGTGCTCCTTGGCGAGGCGCTCGACCTCTTCCATGTCGACCAGGTTGGTCTTCTCGTCGACGTGGTAGGGGACGACGTTGTAGAGCTTGCCGCTGAAGTTGATCTTCATGCCGTGGGTCAGGTGCCCGCCGTGGGCGAGGTTGAGACCCAGGATGGTGTCGCCCGGCTTGATGAGGGCGAACATGGCGGCGGCGTTGGCCTGCGCACCGGAGTGCGGCTGGACGTTGGCGGCCTCGGCGCCGAAGAGCGCCTTGATGCGGTCGATGGCGATCTGCTCGACGACGTCGACGTGCTCGCAGCCGCCGTAGTAGCGGCGGCCGGGGTAGCCCTCGGCGTACTTGTTGGTGAGGACGGAGCCCTGGGCCTCCATGACGGCGACCGGAGCGAAGTTCTCCGACGCGATCATCTCGAGGGTGGACTGCTGGCGGTGGAGCTCGGCGTCGACGGCGGCGGCGACATCGGGGTCGAGCTCATGGAGGGAGCTGTTGAGAAGCGACATGAGTCTTTCCTGGAGGGGTCAGGGAGCGGCGCGAGGGGGTCCCCCGAACGGAGTCCGGGAGGCCTCCGCACGGGGGCGGACCGGGAGGCGTCAGCCGGTGATGAACGCGGCGTACTCGTCGGCCGAGAGCAGGTCGTCCGGTTCGCCGGTGATCTTCACCTTGAACAGCCAACCACCCTCGAACGGGGCGGAGTTCACCAGCGAAGGGTCGCCGGAGACGTCCTCGTTGACCTCCACGATCTCGCCGTCCACGGGCGCGTAGAGGTCGCTGACCGACTTGGTCGACTCCAGCTCACCGCAGGACTCGCCCGCCGTGACCGTGGCACCGACCGCAGGAAGCTCCACGTACACGACATCGCCGAGCGCGTTGGCGGCGTGCTCCGTGATGCCGACCGTCGACACGCCGTCCTCGGCGGCCGACAGCCACTCGTGCTCCTTGCTGTAGCGCAGCTGCTGGGGGTTGCTCATGGCTCGATTCTCCTGTACGCGAAGGGGTGATCGTGAAAGCGGTCTTGCACAGTGAGACGGCAGCGCGTGCCATTCCCGCGGTGAACCGTTGCTTCAGGCGCCGGTGAACGGCTACTTCTGGCGCTTGTAGAAGGGCAGCGCCACGACCTCGTACGGCTCATGGGTTCCACGGATGTCCACGGCGACACCCTCGGTGCCGGGCGTGGCGTACGCGGCATCCACGTACGCGATGGCGAGCGGCTTGCCCAGGGTGGGGGAGGGCGCCCCGGACGTCACCTCGCCGATGACCGTGCCGTCGGACGCGACGACCTGGAAGCCGGCGCGCGGCACCCGGCGGCCCTCGGCGATCAGCCCGACCAGCTTGCGCGGCGGAGTGGTCTCGGCGCGCTCGGCGGCCGCGGCCAGCGCGGCCCGGCCCACGAAGTCACCGTCGTTGGTGGTCTTCTCGAACTTCACGACCCGGCCCAGGCCCGCGTCGAACGGCGTGGTGGCGGTGGTCAGCTCGTGCCCGTACAGCGGCATGCCCGCCTCCAGGCGCAGCGTGTCGCGGCAGGACAGCCCGCACGGGACCAGCCCGGAGTCCTTGCCGGCCTCGGTGAGCGCCTCCCAGAGGGCGACCGCGTCCGCGGGCCGGACGAACAGCTCGAAGCCGTCCTCGCCGGTGTAGCCGGTACGGGCGATCAGCGCCTGGACACCGGCGACCGTGCCGGGCAGGCCCGCGTAGTACTTGAGGCCGTCCAGATCCGCATCCGTCAGCCGCTTCAGGATGCCCGGGGACTCCGGCCCCTGCACCGCGAGCAGGGCGTAGGCGTCCCGGTCGTCGCGCACCGAGGCGTCGAAGCCCGCCCGCCGCTCGGTCAGCGCGTCCAGCACCACCTGGGCGTTGGAGGCGTTGGCGACGACCATGTACTCCTGGTCCTGGAGGCGGTAGACGATCAGGTCGTCGAGGATGCCGCCCCGGTCGTCGCAGATCATGGTGTAGCGGGCGCGGCCGGTGCTGACGCCGCCGATGTTGCCCACCAGCGCGTAGTCGAGGAGGTCGGCGGCCTGCGGGCCGGTGACCGTGATCTCGCCCATGTGGGAGAGGTCGAAGAGGCCGGCGCGGGTGCGGACGGCGACGTGTTCGTCGCGCTCGCTGCCGTAGCGCAGCGGCATGTCCCAGCCGGCGAAGTCGGTCATGGTCGCGCCGAGCGCGCGGTGGGTGGCATCCAGCGCGGTGCGGCGGGGGGCATCAGTCATGGTTCTGGGCTCCCAGGCATGGGTGACAAGACGGTCTCCCCATCTGTCATCGGAACCTGAGAGGTTCACCGGGATCCCGCGAACGGACCCGGTTTGCACCTTGGGTGGAGCCGCCCCTTCAGCCGGGCTGCGGCTCGCTTTTCAGATCTGCCTCGCCCGCGCGGTATAGGGGCCTGAGAGATTCAAGGGAGGACTTGCTCCTTCGGCGCCCCGCCGTGGCGGCCGGGGACTCTCCCGCGCGGATTCAAGCGGCCGGTATGCAGTTGGCTGTGCCCGAGTGAGCAGAGATGCGCACGTGGCGCCGACATCATTGCACGGGATCGCCCGTTCGAGGAGGGGTGGCCGTCACCCGGCTCGCGAGCTGGACGGATCCGGCATTCGCCTTGATGGGCATTACCGTTTCTTGACACTCTGCGAGGTGGGAACGGGGCCGAACCGGCACCGAACCGGACCGGGAGGGGCGATCACGGTGCACAGTGAAGCCGCATTCGCGACGACGTCAGGGGTTGCTCCCCCGCAGCCGGGGGACGCTCCCCAAGGACCGCCGGCGGCCGGGCGCCGCCCCACGCCCGCACCGCACGGCGTCGTACGGCCCGGCCGCAGCGCCGCCGTCGTGGACCTGCGGGGCGCGGGCCACCGGCCCGCCGAGCTGCGCTTCCCGGCCGGCGACCTGGTGGTGGTCTCCGGCCTGCCGGGCAGCGGCAAGAGCACCCTGATGCACCGCATCGTGCCGGTGCTGGACGCGCGCGGCGCCGCGGTGCACCGCATCGATTCGCAGGACGTCCGCGAGCGCTGGGAGCGCGGCAGGCTGCGCCGGCTGCCGTACGGGATCTACCGCCCGCTGGTGCGGGCCGCGCACTATCTCGGGCTGCGCCGGGCGCTTCGCTCCGGCGACAGCGTGGTGGTGCACGACTGCGGCACGCTCGCCTGGGTGCGCCGCTGGATCGCGCGGTCGGCCCGGCGCCGGGGCGGCGGGGCGCATCTGGTGCTGCTGGACGTGTCGCCCCAGGTGGCGCTGTCCGGGCAGGAGTCGCGCGGGCGGGGGGTGTCGGGGTACGCCTTCGCGCGGCACCGGGGCGCGGTGGGCCGGCTGGTCGGCGCCGCCGCATCGGGGCGGCCGCCCGCGGGCTTCGGCTCGGTGGTGCTGCTGGACCGGCGGACGGCGAGCGCGCTGGAGACGGTCGGCTTCGGCTGAGCGACCGGCTCGCCTTTGGACGTCCGGGCGGGCGGCCGCCCCGCACGCTCCACCACCGGGTTTCTCGTTTAGGGTCGTTGGCCAGAAGGCGCGGTTCGGAACGGGTGGATGCAGATGACATTTCCGGAGCAGGGGAACTTTTCGGTGCAGGGGAACTTCCCTGAGCAGGGCGGCGGTCCGGCGTACGGGGACTTCCCGGACCAGGGGATACCGCAGCTGTCCTGGCCCGCGAACGAGCTCGAGGAGGTCCTCGGGGCCGCGGTCGGGCACCCGGGTGCGGGCGGCCGGATAGTGGAGGTCCTGGGCCGCAGCCGGTTGTGGGTGCCGCTGCCCAACGGCGGCGGCCCGGAGAGCGCGGGACCGGGCGCCCGCGGGCTGGACCTGCCCACGGTCGAGATCGAGGGCGCGGCCTATGTCCCGGTCTTCAGCTCCGAGCAGGAGTTCATGAAGGTGGTCGGGTCCCATATGTCCTTCACCGTCGCCCCGGCCCAGGAGTTCGCCCGGGGGCTGCCGCCGACGCTGGGGATCGCGGTCAATCCGGACGGCACCATCGGCGTCCCGCTGCCGCCGCCCGCGGTGGCCCAACTGTGCCGGGCGGGACGCGGCGAGGCGGACGCCGGTCTGCCGAGCGGCGGCCGGGTGCGGCTCTTCGAACCGGACTGGCAGGACGAGCCGGTGGACTTCCTGGCCGCGGCCGGACTGGAGTTCTCCGCTGCCGGAATTGTCCTGACTGCCCGGCGTGCCCTGGCCAGCGTCGAGGGCGACACGCCCGCGCTGTTCGTCGGTGTGCAGGTCGAGGCCGCCGCCTCCGCGCTGCAGGACGGCACCGCCCGCGATGCGGTGCTCGATGCCCTCGGACGTGCGCTCGGCGCGGTGCCGGTGCCCTGGCCCGTGCAACTGGTGATGCTCGACATCGCACAAGGCGACCCGGTCGCCGACTGGCTGCTGGAGCGCGTGCGACCCTTCTTCTCCCGGGACCACTCGTAAGCTGGTGGCATGACAGGCGGGCGCACCCCCACGCGCCCCGCCGATGAGAAGGGACGATCCACGTGAGCGCGGGTGCGCATCAGGGAGCGGCGGCGGCCGACCAGGTCGAGCAGATGCTGCAGCAGGTCTCGCCCGGCCGCTACGACGCCTACGAGGCGCTGTTGCACGCGCTCGCCGCCGGTCAGGTCTGGATGCTCCTGTGGCAGGGCCGTGCCGGGATGCCCGACGCGCAGTACGGGAACATGGAGGTCGAGGGCCTGGGCTACGCGCCCTGCGTGACCTCCGCCGCCGAACTCGCCGCCTCCGGCTGGAACCGCGACCACGAACTCGTCACCGGCGTGGAGATCGCCGCCTCGCTCTTCCCCGACCGCTGGGGTCTGTGGCTGAACCCGCACGCCCCCGGCGGCGGCGTCGGCATCCCCTGGCTCGATCTGCGCCGCATCGCCGGCGGCCTCGACCGGCTGCCGGCCGGGCCGCTGCGGATCTCCGAACCGGTCATCGACATCCCGCAGTTCTATGCCCTGCTCGCCCAGAATGCCCACCGGACGCCCGCTGTGCGGTCGTTGCGCCGGGCCTGGGTGCAACCCGCCCTGGGTGCCCCTTATCTGGCGATCGGGCTGGATCTGTACGACGCCGGGCAGCCGGCCGTGGACTCGGTGCGGCTGATGGTCCAGCAGTCGATCGGTGCCGTTCCGGACGGTCTGCCCGTTTCGACGGTCGCGATGAACGACGAATACGACCCCGTCGCCATGTGGATGCGCGCCTCCACCCGGCCCTTCTTCGACCGCGACGGCTACGGCCGGGCGCCGGGACAGCCGCCCGCCCCCGCCACCTACGGTTACGGCTACCCGCGCCCCTACTGACGCCCACGTCAGCACCGAACGCCGCCACCAGGCGTCGATCTTGGGGTGAATTGGCCCCGTGTGCCCCGCGGTTGAGCCCCTTTCTCGCGGACCTGCGCCCCGCTCAGCCACTACTGCCGTCCGTATAACGGAACCCCGCGAGCCACATCACAGTTGCGCATCCATTCACCGTCAGGACTGGTGAGTGATCGCGAATCGGATGAAGACTCCGGCAACAGAGAGCTTCGGTTCTTTGTACGACCGACCATCCCAACCGGCGTCGCGCGCATCCTCCGCACTTCCACGGACGCACTTCCGCGATGCCCGATCGACCTGCACGGCCGCCCCATCGCGGCCGTTGCACCAGTGATGTGAACCAAGGCCGCTACCGCGGCGGGCGTGGGCCGACCACCGTCGGCCGAGAGGGGTCAAAGGCACCGTGACCGCACCGATCGAGACCACCGGGGCGGCTGCTGAGGCGCAGCCGGAAGCGGTGCTGCAAGGCGTGGAGAGCAAGCGCATCGAGGGGCGCTCGCTCGGCCAGATCGCGCTGCTGCGCTTCAAGCGCGACAAGGTCGCGGTGGCGGGCGCCATCGTTGTCATCCTGCTCGTCGTGCTCGCCGCGCTCTCCCGCCCGATCCAGTCCCTGCTCGGCCTCGACCCGGACAGCCCCAACCAGAACCTGATCGACCCCAACACCACGCTGCCCAAGGGCGACTTCGGCGGCATGAGCGGCGATCACCCCCTGGGCGTGGACCCCAAGTTCGGCCGGGACCTGCTCGCCCGCATCATCGAGGGCTCCTGGGTCTCGCTGATCGTGGCCTTCGGCGCGACGCTGCTGTCCGTCGCCATCGGCACCGTCCTCGGCGTGGTCGCCGGCTTCTACCGCGGCCGGGTGGACGCCTTCATCAGCCGCATGATGGACGTCTTCCTCGCCTTCCCGCTGCTGCTCTTCGCCATCGCGATCTCCGCCTCCCTCCAGGGCGGCGCGTTCGGCCTGGAGGGCCTGCCGCTGCACATCTCCGTCCTGATCTTCGTGATCGGCTTCTTCAACTGGCCGTACATGGGACGGATCGTGCGGGCGCAGACCCTGTCGCTGCGGGAGCGCGAATTCGTGGACGCCGCCCGCGGCATGGGTGCCCGCGGGCCGTTCATCCTCTTCCGTGAACTGCTGCCCAACCTGGTGGGGCCGATCATCGTCTACTCGACGCTGCTGATCCCCTCCAACATCCTCTTCGAGGCGGCGCTGAGCTTCCTGGGCGTCGGCATCCAGCCGCCCCAGGCGTCCTGGGGCGGCATGCTCAACCAGGCGGTCAAGTACTACGAGGTCGACCCCCAGTACATGATCGTCCCCGGCCTCGCGATCTTCGTCACCGTGCTGGCGTTCAACCTGCTCGGTGACGGCCTGAGGGACGCACTGGACCCGCGCAGCCGCTGACTTCCGCCGGCCATCCGCCCAGACGCCTCACCTGCATTTCGAAGTTCTGCATTTCGACGAACGAAGGGGATACCGACCACGATGCGAAGGTCAGTTCCGGTCGCGGCTATCGCGGCCATCACCAGTGCCGGCCTGCTGCTGGCCGGCTGCAGCGGCAAGGGCTCCGACAGCGGCGACAGCAAGGCGAACGCCGCCACCACCGGGATCGTCAACGCCTCGAACGAGAAGGGCGGCACGGTCAACTATGCGATGAGCGACGCCCCCGAGTCGTTCGACCCGGGCAACACGTACTACGCCTTCATCTACAACTTCAGCAGGCTCTACGCGCGCCCGCTCACCACCTTCAAGCCGGGCCCCGGCAAGAAGGGCAACGAGCTGGTCCCGGACCTCGCCGAGTCGATGGGCAAGGCCACCGACGGCGGCAAGACCTGGACGTACAAGATCCGCAAGGGCCTGCAGTACGAAGACGGCACCAAGATCACCGCGCAGGACGTCAAGTACGCGGTCGAGCGCAGCAACTTCGCGCGTGACACGCTCTCGCTGGGCCCGAACTACTTCCAGCAGTTCCTCAAGGACAACGACGGCGGCTACAAGGGTCCGTACAAGGACAAGAGCAAGGCCGGCCTGAAGTCCATCGAGACGCCCGACGACAACACGATCGTCTTCCACCTCCAGAAGCCGTTCGCCGAGTTCGACTACCTGGTCAGCGCCCCGCAGACCGCGCCGGTGCCGCAGGCCAAGGACAAGGGCGCGGACTACACCAAGTCCGTGATCTCCTCCGGCTCGTACAAGTTCGACAGCTACGAGGAGGGCAAGCAGCTCACCCTCGTGCGCAACCCGAAGTGGTCCGCCAAGACCGACCCGCTGCGCAAGCAGCTGCCCGACAAGATCGTCCTGAAGCTGAAGGTCGCCCAGTCGACCATCGACAAGGACCTCAAGTCCGGCAACACCCACGTCGACCTGGCCGGGCGCGGCGTCGACGGCCAGACGCAGGCCCAGCTCGTGACGGACCCGCAGGAGAAGGCGAACACCGACAACGCGCTCGGTCAGCGTCTCGTCTACACGGCGATCAACACCAAGGTGAAGCCGTTCGACAACATCGAGTGCCGTAAGGCCGTCGAGTACGCGATCGACAAGAGGGCCGTACAGACCTCGATCGGCGGCCCGATACGCGGCCAGATCGCCTCCACGGTCCTGCCGACCGACATCGACGGCTACCAGAAGTACGACCTGTACCCGCAGAAGTACGCCAAGGGCGACAAGCTCGACCTGACCGAGGCCAAGAAGCACTGGGACAAGTGCGGCGCCGGCAAGATCAACACCACCATCCTGGCGCGCAACGACCGCCAGGACGAGGTGGACGGCGCGACCTCGGTCATCGAGTCGCTCAAGAAGATCGGCATCACCGCCAAGATCCAGAGCTACCCGACGAGCAAGTACTTCTCGGACTACGCGGGCGTGCCCAAGTTCAACAAGAAGAACAACGTCGGCCTGATCATGATGCAGTGGGGCTCGGACTTCCCGACCGGCTACGGCTACCTGCAGCAGATCCTCAACGGCAAGGCGATCAGCCAGTCCGGTAACACCAACCTCTCGGAGTTGGACGACCCGGAGATCAACGACCTGCTCAACAGCGCCATCGCCAACACCGACAAGGCCGCTCGCGAGAAGGCCTACGCGGCGATCGACAAGAAGGCGATGGAGCAGGCGGCGATCGTCCCGATCACCTACTTCAAGGTCCTGATGTACCGCTCGCCCAAGGCGACCAACCTTGTGTCCACCTCGGCCTTCAGCGGCGAGTACGACTACCTCAACATCGGCGTCAAGAAGTAGCAGCCCTGGAAGGCAGGTGAAGGCATTGGTGTCCGCGGGCCGGTTCCGGCCGGCCCGCGGCGCCGACGCCGCATCCCCGTGTTCTCGTACATCATCCGCAGGTTGATCAGCGCAGTGATCCTGCTGCTGATCGTCAGCGCGGTCACGTTCGGCATTTTCTTTCTGCTGCCGAAAATGGCCGGGCAGAGCACCGACCAGCTTGCCCAGCAGTACATCGGAAAGGCCCCCACGGCCGCGGACATCGCCGCGGTGAAGAAGAATCTCGGCCTGGACAAGCCCGTGTACGAGCAGTACTGGGATTTCCTCAAGGGCATTTTCGTCGGCGTCGACTACAAATTCGGTCCGGACGCGGCCAAGTGCCATGTGCCGTGCTTCGGTTACTCCTTCAAGACGCATATCGAGGTGTGGCCGGAGATCCAGTCCCGGCTCCCGGTGACGCTGTCACTGGCCGCCGGCGCGGCCGTGCTGTGGGTCGTCTCCGGTGTCGCCACCGGTGTGCTCTCCGCGCTGCGCCCCGGCTCGGTCTTCGACCGGCTGGCCATGACCGTCGCGCTGGCCGGGGTCTCGCTCCCCATGTTCTTCACCGGCGCCCTGGCGCTGGCCCTGTTCACCTACCAGTGGCCGATCTTCGAACGCAGCGATTACGTACCGCTGATGGAGGATCCGTTCCTGTGGGCCCGGACCCTGGTCCTGCCCTGGGTGACCCTGGCCTTCCTCTACTCCGCGCTCTACGCCCGGCTCACCAGAGCGGGCATGCTCGAGACGCTCAGCGAGGACTACATCCGCACCGCCCGCGCCAAGGGCCTGCGGGAGCGCAAGGTCGTCGTACGGCACGGCCTGCGGGCCGCGCTCACCCCGATCATCACCGTCTTCGGCATGGACCTGGGCCTGCTGCTCGGCGGCGCGCTGATCACCGAGCAGGTCTTCTCGCTCAAGGGAGTCGGCGCCTTCGCGGTGGAGGCGATCAACGCCAACGACCTCCCGAACATTCTCGGCGTCACCCTGCTCGCCGCGTTCTTCATCGTCATATGCAACCTGGTGGTGGACGTTCTGTACGCCGCCGTCGACCCGCGGGTGAGGCTCTCGTGACCGACTCCTCCGAGGACAGGACCGCGGCGGCGGAAGCTGCCGGGACGGCTGAGACCGAGCCGGTCGCCAAGGCCGAGAAGGCCGCGGCCGAGCCCCAGAAGGCCGAGCCGCAGAAGGCCGAGCCGCAAGAGGCCGCGACCGAGCCGGACGCCAAAGCCGAGAAGGCCGCCAAGGCCGCCACGGCCCAGAAGGCCGCCGCCACGGCCGTGACCGAGCCCAAGGCCGAGCCCGCCGCCGACACCCCCCAGAAGTCCTCCGCCTTCCTCGAAGTGCGGGACCTCAAGGTGCACTTCCCCACCGACGACGGCCTGGTGAAGTCCGTCGACGGGCTGACCTTCAGCCTGGAGAAGGGCAAGACGCTCGGCATCGTCGGCGAGTCCGGGTCCGGCAAGTCCGTGACCTCGCTCGCCGTCATGGGCCTGCACCGGGCCTCGCGCCAGCAGCGCAGCAAGGTGACGATGTCCGGCGAGATCTGGCTGGACGGCAAGGAACTGGTCGGCGCCGATCCGGACGAGGTGCGCCGGCTGCGCGGCCGCCAGATGGCGATGATCTTCCAGGATCCGCTCTCCGCGCTGCACCCCTTCTACTCGGTCGGCAAGCAGATCGTGGAGGCCTACCGCGTCCACAACGACGTCGACAAGAAGACCGCGCGCAAGCGGGCGATCGAGATGCTCGACCGGGTCGGCATCCCGCAGCCGGACAAGCGGGTGGACGACCATCCGCACCAGTTCTCCGGCGGTATGCGCCAGCGCGCCATGATCGCCATGGCGCTGGTCAACAACCCCGAGCTGCTGATCGCCGACGAGCCGACCACCGCCCTGGACGTCACCGTCCAGGCGCAGATCCTGGATCTGATCCGCGATCTGCAGAAGGAGTTCGGCTCGGCGGTCGTCATCATCACCCACGACCTGGGCGTGGTGGCCGAGCTGGCCGACGACCTGCTGGTGATGTACGGCGGCCGGTGTGTGGAGCGGGGCCCCGCGGACAAGGTCTTCTCCGCGCCCCAGCACCCGTACACCTGGGGCCTGCTGGGCTCCATGCCGCGGATCGACCGCGACCAGACCGAGCGGCTGATCCCCGTCAAGGGCTCGCCGCCCAGCCTGATCAACGTGCCGTCCGGCTGTGCCTTCAACCCCCGTTGCCCGTACGCGGACGTCCCCAAGGACAACCTCACCCGCACGGTGCGCCCCGAACTGCGCCAGGTCGACGGCGGGCACTTCTCCGCCTGCCACATGGCGCCGGAGGAGCGGGAGCGTATCTGGACCGAAGAGATTGCGCCGAAGCTGTGACCGAGACGACTGACGAGCAGAACAAGAAGATCCCGCGCCAGAAGGAGACGGAGCCCCCGGCGGAGACGTCGTCGGAGGCCGAGCCCCTGCTGCGCGTCCGCGGCCTGGTCCGTCACTTCCCGATCACCAAGGGCCTGCTCAAGCGCCAGGTCGGGGCCGTGCAGGCGGTCGACGGCATCGACTTCGACGTGCGGCCCGGGGAAACGCTCGGTGTCGTCGGCGAGTCCGGCTGCGGCAAGTCGACGATGGGCCGGCTGATCACCCGGCTCGACGAGCCGACCGGCGGCTCCATCGAGTTCCAGGGCAAGGACATCACGCATCTGTCCCCGGGCAAGCTGCGTCCGATGCGCCGCGACGTCCAGATGATCTTCCAGGACCCGTACGGTTCGCTGAACCCGCGGCACACCATCGGCGGCATCGTCTCCACCCCCTTCCGCCTCCAGGGGATCGAACCCGAGGGCGGCGTGAAGAAGGAGGTGCAGCGGCTGCTGGAGCTGGTGGGCCTGAGCCCGGAGCACTACAACCGCTATCCGCACGAGTTCTCCGGCGGCCAGCGCCAGCGCATCGGTATCGCCCGGGCGCTGGCGCTCAAGCCGAAGCTGGTGGTCGCCGACGAGCCGGTCTCGGCGCTGGACGTCTCCATCCAGGCGCAGGTCGTCAACCTCATGGACGACCTCCAGGAGGAGCTGGGCCTGACGTACGTCATCATCGCCCACGACCTCTCGGTCATCCGCCACGTCTCGGACCGGATCGCGGTCATGTACCTCGGCAAGATCGTGGAGCTCAGCGACCGCAAGTCGCTCTACGAGTCGCCGATGCACCCGTACACCAAGGCGCTGCTGTCCGCCGTGCCGGTGCCCGATCCCAAGCGGCGCACCCAGCGCGACCGGATCCTGCTCAAGGGCGATGTGCCCTCGCCGATCAACCCGCCCTCCGGCTGCCGGTTCCGTACCCGCTGCTGGAAGGCGACCGAGGAGTGCACCACCACCGAGCCGCCGCTGGTCGCGCTGCGGACGGGGCATCAGGTGGCCTGCCACCACCCGGAGAACGCGTCGAGCGACCGTACGGAGAAGCAGCTCAGCGGCAAGTGAACGCCGCCTGAGCGCCAACTGAGCGGTAACTGCTGAGGAATTGGCAAAGTCCTGGGCAAAGCGGGGCGGGAGAGTGCAGAGTCGGCACGGTTGTTCATCATCCGTGTGTTCGAAGGATCGATTCACAGGTCCGATTCGAAGGTCCGAAGGGACGGCTCATGGCACTCTCCCGTTCTGTTCGTCGCAGCTCCCGCTGGCTCGCCCTCGCCACCGCGGTGGCCTCCGCCGCCACCATCGCCGCCGCACCCGCCGCCTCACCCGGCGCCCCCGGCATCGGCGACCCGTACTTCCCCGATCTGGGCAACGGCGGTTTCGACGCCCTCCATTACGACCTCGGCGTCAGCTACCACCCCGATTCGGGCCGCCTCGACGGCCGTACGACCCTCACCGCCAGGGCCACCCAGAACCTCTCCGCCTTCGACCTCGATCTTCAGCAGCTGACGGTCGACGCGGTCCGGGTGAACGGCCGGCGGGCCCACTTCGCCAGATCCGGCGACGAGATAGCGGTGACCCCCGACTTCCGGCTGGCCAAGGGCCGCAAGTTCACCGTCACCGTCGCCTACCACGGCGTCCCCAAGCCGCTGAGCGGCCCCATCGTCTTCGGCTCCGACTACGGCTGGATGAAGACCAAGGACGGCGTCTTCGTCGCCTGCGAGCCGAACGCGGCCTCGACGTGGTTCCCTTCCAGCGACCACCCGAGCGACAAGGCCACCTACGACATCCGCATCGACGCCCCCAAGGGCCTGACCGGCGTCTCCAACGGCCGGTTGATCGGCTCCGGCGAGGCGCACGGCCGCTCGTACGCCCATTGGCGCGAGGCCCGCCCGATGGCGACGTACCTGGCCACCGCCACCATCGGCAAGTTCGACGTCCGTACGGGCACCACCCCCGGCGGCACGCCCATCTACGTCGCCACCGATCCCACCCTGCCCACCGGCGAGGTCGACGTCTACGGCATCACCGCCGAGGCGACCGACTACTGGTCCAAGGTCTTCGGCCCCTACCCCTTCGAGGAGACCGGCGCGATCGTCGACGACATGCCGCAGGCGGGCTTCTCGCTCGAGGTGCAGTCCAAGCCGGTCTACTCCGCCGTACGCAACGAGACCACCATCGTCCATGAACTGGCGCACCAGTGGTTCGGCGACTCGGTGTCCGTCAAGCAGTGGAAGAACATCTGGCTCAACGAGGGCTTCGCGAGCTACGCGCAATGGCTGTGGGACGAGCACCGGGGCACCCGGAGCGCCCATGACGCCTTCCGCAAGCAGTACGCGGGCGTCCCCGCGGACAACGACTTCTGGAAGGTCAAGGTCGGCGATCCGCAGCGGGACACCATGTTCGCGAACGCGGTCTACAAGCGGGGCGCGATGACGCTGCAGGCGCTGCGCGAGCGGATCGGCGACAAGGCGTTCTTCAAGCTGCTCCCGGCCTGGACCTCCGCGCACCGTTACGGCACCGCGGAGACGTCGCAGTTCATCGCGCTCGCCGAGAAGATCTCCGGTCAGCAGCTGGACGATCTGTTCCACACCTGGCTCTACACGGACACCAGGCCGGCCCTGCCCGACGGCAAGCAGTCGCCCAAGTAGTTCTCCGAGCAGCCCCCGAGCAGCCCCCGAGCGGCCCCCGACCTGTCCCTCCCTCGGGAATACCCTCCCGCCCCGGCCACGTTGTGGCCCCGCAGGGGGCGCTCGCATCCCCTACGGGATCTGTTCGCCCACCCCTTAGTGGGGTCGCGCCAGTGGGCGTCTCGGTGGGGTCCCGTCAGTGGTCGTCCCGCCCGTCGTCCCGCCCGCCGCCCTTGCCGAGCTGCTGCGGCCGCGGCAGGTGCACGCCGAAGTACACCGCCCCCATGCGCAGGGCGAACACCACCCCCGCCGAGACCCCCGCGGCGGGGGTGGCCCCCACCCCGAGGTGGTCCAGCGCCAGGTAGCAGCAGGCGCCCGCGAGGGCCGCGATCGCGTATACGTCCTCGCGCAGCAGCAGCGGCGGGAACTCCCCGCACAGCACATCGCGGATGACCTCACCGGCGACCCCGGTCAGCACCGCCAGAATGATCACGGCCAGCGGCGTGACGTCCGCCTCGATGGCCGCGCGGGCCCCGATCACGGTGACCACGGCCAGCCCGATCGCGTCCACGACCAGCAGCGACTTGTGCGGCAGCTGCCAGAACCGCAGATAGATCATGGTGCCGACGCCGACGCAGATGATCAGCGTGAGCAGTACCCAGTCGTGCGTCCAGTACAGCGGCTGCCGGTTGAGGATCGTGTCCCGCAGCGTGCCGCCGGAGATCGATGCGGCGAAGGCGAGCACCAGGCCGCCGAAGGGGTCCATGTTGGCCCGGTAGGCGGCCAGCACCCCGCTCGCGGCGAACGCGGCGACGCCGACCAGATAGAGCACATGCAGCATGGCGGCATCATCGCAGGCCCGGAATGCCGCCCTCCGCCCGAGGTCGTCAAAACTGACACTACCGGTCGGTAACAAACCCGTGTAGCGTTCCCGGTATGGCAACGGTGACCATTGGTAACAGCGAGTTCGACCGCGATACGGCGGTCACGCGCCGCGCGCCCGGCGTCTACGACGCGCACCTCTCCGCCGGCTGGACGATCATCCAGGCGGTCAACGGCGGCTATCTGCTCGCCCTCATGGGCCGTGCGCTGGGCGACGCCCTCCCGCACCCCGACCCCTTCTCGGTCACCGCCCACTACCTGACGGCCTCCGTCCCCGGCCCCGCCGTCATCCGTACCGAGGTGGTCCGCACCGGCCGCACGATGTCGACCGGCACGGCCACCCTCGTGCAGTTCGCCGAGGACGGCACCGAGGTCGAGCGGCTGCGGGTGCTCGCCGCGTACGGCGACCTGGGCGCCCTGCCCGACGACGTCCGCACGACCGCCAAGCCGCCGGCCATCCCCCCGTACGAACACTGCCTGGGCGCCGACAGCGCACCCGACGGCCGCCCGGCGATCTCCGGGAGCACGGCCATCACCGACCGCCTCGCCCTCCGCCTCGACCCGACCACCGCCGGCTGGGCCGTCGGCGCGCCCTCGGGCAAGGGGGAGATGCGCGCCTGGTTCGGCCTCGCCGACGGCCGCGACCCCGACCCGCTCTCCCTCCTGCTGACCGTCGACGCCCTCCCGCCCACCGCCTTCGAAATCGGCCTGTCCGGCTGGGTCCCCACCGTCGAGCTCACCGCCCATATCCGCCACCGCCCGGCCCCGGGCCCGCTCCGGGTCGCCATCACCACCCGCAACCTGGCGGGCGGTTTCCTGGAGGAGGATGCCGAGGTCTGGGACTCCGAGGACCGACTGGTGGCCCAGTCGCGGCAGTTGGCGCGCACCGTGCTGCACGGCTGACGCCGCGGCAGGCGCCTGTTCTTTTCGCAGGTGGCCCCGGGTGCGGAAGCGCAAACTGTGACGTAAAAGAGCGCGCGGTGACGGTGCGGCCCGTGACAGACTGAATGTCATGGGGGACGTAGCGTTGAAGATGGACGACGGAACCGTCGTGTGGCTGCGGGCCGAGGAGCCGCCCGTCGAAGGGCGGTCGGACACGGTCCCCGGCCAACCTCCGCCCGCCGACGGGGAGCTGGAGCTGCCCGACGCCTACGGCTCCGCCCAGCCGGTCAGTGTGGACGCCCGGATGAGCCGGGCGCTGACCCGCGGCGGCGAGGCCCTGGAAGAGGCCCTGCGCCCGCTCGGCGGCGTCCTCGCCCAGATCCACCGCTCGATCTCCGGCGGCAGCCACCGCCCCGACGAGGTCACCGTGGAGTTCGGCGTCACGCTCGGCTCCGATCTGCGCCTGGGCGTCTTCTCCGGCAAGGGCGACGCGAGCTTCAAGGTCTCCGCCAAGTGGAACCTCGGCAGCGGCGCGGGTGACTCCGGCGGGACCACGCCGTGATCCCGGGCGCCGGTCCGGACACCCCGCTCCAGCTGTCCTTCGCCTCCGTACGGGACGGCGAGAGGCCCGTCGGGGCGGGCGTGCTGGTCGCCGAGCGACTGGTCCTGACCTGCGCCCATGTCGTCAACAGCGCGCTGGGCCGGGGCCGGTTCGACCAGGACACCCCCGGCCACGGCGACACGGTCACGCTCCGGCTGCCCCATGTCGCGCCCGCCCGCGATCTGACCGCCCGGGTCGTACGGGAGATGTGGGTGCCGCCGCGGGCCGGGGCGGCCGGGCGCGATCCGGTCGAGCCGGGACGGGTGCCGTACCACGGCGACCTCGCCGTACTGGAGCTGACCGACGCCCCGCCCGAGGGCGCCGAGCCCGCGCCGTTCCTCCAGCACAACTACGCGGGCGAGGTCATCGCCTTATGGGCCAGCGGCAATCCGCTGCCCACCCTGCGCGCCGTGCCCCGGGTCTCCGCGCCGCCCTGGATCGCGCTGGATGTGCTCGGCGGTGCCCAGGTCACCGAGGGCTTCAGCGGCGGGCCGCTGTGGGACCGCGAACGCCAGGCCGTGGTCGGGCTGGTAGTGGCCGTGCACCGCCCGCCCGGGACGGCCGCCGCTGGCGCGCAGCCGCCGACGATGTACGCCCTCAGCGTCCCGGCCATCGAGGCCGAACTCCCCGCGCTGCCGCCCTCGGCGGTGCCCACCGCCCGGCGCGGGGTGCAGCAGCTGCTCACCGCGCTGGAACGGGTCCTCAGGGGCCGCGAAGCGGTCCTGGCCTGCGAGGAACGGCTCGCCGCCCGCCTCGGCAGAGCCTCGGCGGGCCCGGCGGCCGACCTGGACCGGCTCGTCGGCCTGGCGGTGAGCGTCCGCCGGGGCCTGCCCGAACTCCTCGATCTCGTACGGGACTACGAGCCGCCGGCCGCCGCCCTCTATGACCGGCCCGCTCCCTACGGTGCCCGTGAGGACTGGGAACGGCTGCGCCGCGCCTCCCGCACGGTTCGCCCCGGCGAGTACCTGACCACCCGTCAGCGCCGCGACCTCTCCGGCCTGCTGGCCCACTGCACCCGCACGGACCCCCGCACCCTCCTGGAACGCGTCCTGCCGCACGCCCCGGAGCTGCCCGCCGTCACGGGCCTGGCCGACGCCATGGACGCCCTCGAAGGCTTCGGCTCCGCCGCCGGCGCGCCCGTACCGCCGCTGCTGCAAGGGGTCGTCCGGATCAGCGTCGAGGAGCGGGCGGCCGGCCCCTATCCCGCCGAGGACCTGGACGCCTGGGTCGAGCGGGTGGCCGCCCGGTCGGGGGTGGACGAGTCGGCGGTCAGCCAGTTCCGCGCCGACGTCGCGGCCGCCGCCGCTCCGGTCCGTACGGCCCTGCCCGGCCCCCTGGCCGCCGCCGCACCCGCCGCCCTCGCCCCGCGCGTCCAGGTGGAGCTGCTGCCCACCCCCACCGGCCGTCGCTTCACCTACCAGATCTGGACCTTCGCCGACGGCCAGTCGCACCGGCTCGCGCTGGTCCGGGACACCGAGACGGGCAGCGAGCAGGTGGTCGACGACATCCGCCGGGTGCTGCGCACCGAAGTCCGCGAGGACCCGGAGACCGCCCTGGTCGAGTACTTCCTGCCGTCCGCCTGGCTCGGCCTCGACGTCGACTCCTGGGAGTCGCCCGACAGCGACGAGGACGGCCCGTTCGCGCCCGGCATCACCCGCCGCGTGGTGGTCCGTACGACCGAACGCTCCCGGGAGAGCTACGCCGGCTGGAAACAGCGCACCGCCGCCCTCCCGCACGCCAAACGCCTCGTCCTCGACCACCGCCACACCGACCGCAAGGTGGCCCGCGCCCAGCTGGAGGTCCACCGCGACGCCGGGACGGTGATCGTGTGCTGCGCGCCGCACCACCAGGGCGCGCTGCTGCGGCAGTGCGTCCAGGCGGGCGTGCACACGGTGTTGTGGCACCGCGCCGAGCACGGCGAGCACATCGCCCAGGATCTGCTGGCCCTGGTGGACGGTACGGACCACACGGAGGTCCCCGAGGTGGTACGCCTGGAACGGGCCAAGGCGATGGCCGAGCCCGAGAGCGCCGGCCACCACGGCCGTAGGCTGTCCCTGCTCTACGACGCACCCGACCACCGGCCCCCGCAACTCGCCCCCGACGCCTGGGTGCTGACCCAGCCCTGACCGTCGGCGCGGCGGCCGCCCTACCGACCACGCCTGTGTGTGCAGCGATCGACGAGGAGAACGTGCGGTGACCGGACAGAGCGCAGCGGGCGCATACGACGACCCGGCGGCGGAGCCCGAGAAGTGGTGGGTGTTCCGCGGCCCGTCGGACCTCCCCGCCCCGCCGCCCTGGCGGCGTTTTCCGGCCACCGCGGCCGCGGCACCCCGCGCCCCGTACCTCCTGGAGCGCAACGAGATCTCCGTCGTCAACGCCGCCCTGCATCTGCACCGCCCCCTGCTGGTCACCGGCCGCCCCGGCGCCGGCAAGAGCTCGCTGGCCCGTGCCGTGGCCGAGGAGCTGGGCCTGGGGGACGTCCTGCGCTGGTCGGTCAACAGCCGCTCCACGCTCCAGGACGCCCTCTACCGCTATGACGCCGTGGGCCGGCTCCGGGAGGCCTCGCTGCGCCGCGAGCGGGAGGCGCCGCGCGGCTCCGGCCGCCGCCCCAGGGCCCGGCGCGCCGCCGCGTCCGGCGACATCGGCCAGTATCTGCGCCTGGGCCCGCTGGGCAGCGCCCTGGCGGCCGACCGTCCCCGCGTCCTGCTCGTCGACGAGCTCGACAAGGCCGACATCGATCTGCCCAACGACCTCCTGGTCGTCCTGGAGGAGGGCGAGTTCGAGATCCCGGAGCTGGCCCGGCTGCCCGAACACCAGCAGGAGGTGCCGGTCCTGCTGAGCGGAAGCCGCGAGCGGGTCACGGTCCACCGCGGGGTGGTGCGCTGCGCCCACTTCCCGATCGTCATCATGACCAGCAACGGTGAGCGGGACTTCCCGCCCGCCTTCATGCGCCGCTGCGTACGGCTGGACCTGCCGGAGCCGACCGGCGACCGGCTGCGCAAGATCATCGAACACAACCTGGGGGAGCGGGCGGTCGCCGCCGCCGAGGACCTCATCGAGGTCTTCCACCAGCTTTCCCGGACCCAGACCCTGGCCACCGACCAGCTCCTGGCCGCCGTCCATCTGCGCATCAGCGGCGCCGACCTGACCAAGGAAGAGCTGCTCGCCGCCGTCCTGCACCGCCTCGACGAGCCCCTGTCGCCATGATCGAGCGACTGCGGCAGGCGATGTCGACCGCCGGCTACGACCTCGCGGCCCCCGAACTCCTCGATGTGCTGTGGCTGGCGCGGGTGATGGAGGGGCCCGGGGCGCCGCGGGCGACCGGGCCCGGCGAGGACACCGCCGAGGGGGACGTCACCGGTACGGGCCGGGACGGCGAGGCGGCGGCCCGCCACCGCGGAACGGCGAGGGAATCCCCGGAGCCCCCCGGTGAGCTGTCGGATGCGGCCGAGGAGCGCCCCGAGCCCGCCTCGCCGCCCATCGGGCCGTCGTCCGTCGGGCCCTCCTCCGACGCGCCCGAGGACCCCGCCGACCCCGCCGACCCCGACGGGTCCGCCGAGCCGGTCCCGCCCGCCGGTCCGCCCCGCCGCGCCCTGTACGCCATGGGCAGCCAGGGCGGCGGGCCGGGCGCCGCCCGTGCCCGGCCCGCCCGCGTCCCCGGTGGGCGCGCGCTGCCCGACGCCCAGCAACTGGGCCGCGCGCTGCGCCCGCTGCGCCGTTCCAGGGACCACCCGCACCGCACCGTCACCGACGTCGAGGCCACCGTCCGGCTCGCCGCCGAGAGCGGCTTCCTCGATGTCGTCTGCCGCCCGGACCAGGAACGCCGCTGGTCGGCCGTGCTGCTGGTGGACAGTTCCCCGTCCCTGCAGGTGTGGGGCACGCTCGCCGCCGAAGTACGCGCGCTCCTCGTCCGCAGCACGGTCTTCCGCTCCGTCGCGGTCCAGGTCATCGACCCCCGGAACGTGGCCGCCCCGCTGCGCGGCCGGCGGCCCGCGCGGGCGTCGGTGACCTTCCTCCTCACCGACGGTACGAACCCGGAATGGCGCAGTCCGCAGGCCGTACGGGCGCTCCGCGCCTGGGGCCGCGGCGGCCCGGTGGCCGTACTGAACCCGCTGCCCCGGAGGCTGTGGCGCGGCACCGCCCTGGACGCCCGGCCCCGGCTCCTGGCCGCACCGGGCGAGTTCGACCCGGTAGGACGCCTCGTCGTCTGCGACGCCCTCGGCGGCGAGCGCGACCCGGACGCGGACGGCCTCCTTGCGCTGCCCGTCCTGCACCCCACCGCCTCCGCCCTGGCGCAGTGGGCCGGACTGCTCACCCGGCCCGGCGTCCCGCATCTGATCGAAACGGTGCTGCTGGACGAGGCGCCGCCGGCCACCACGCCGCCCCGGCCGCACGGCACCGCCGAGGAGTTGCTCACCCACTTCCGCGGAGCCTTCTCGCCCGAGGCGTACCGTCTCGCTGTCCGCCTCTCCGCGATCCGCCCCCTGACCACACCCCTGATGCAGCTGGTACGCGCCGCCACGATGCGCGACGCCGGCCCCACCCACGTCGCGGAGATCCTGCTCGGCGGCCTCCTGGAGCGCACCGACCACGCCCGGGACGCGGCCGCCGCGGGGACCGTGGGCCGCGCCCTGGGCCCGCCGCCACCGGGCCAACCGGTCCAGCCCGTCTACGACTTCCGCCCCGGCGTGCGCGAGCTGCTGTTCAGCGGTCTGGGCGCCGAACAGGCCGTGGAGGTCGTCGAGGCGGTCGGCCGCTCCCTGGAGCCGTACATGGGGCGGCTGCCGGACTTCCCCGTCCTGATGGGGGACGCGGCGGGGGAGCTGCGGCTGGATGCGTCGGCGCGGGCGTTCGCGGTGCTGGCCAGCCCGGTGCTGGAGAGGATGGGGGGTGTGGCACCGGACGGGCCGAACGGCGTGGTGCCCCGGCCGCGCCGTCCGGTGGCCCCGCCGCCGCTGCGCTTCGGGGTGCTGGGGCCGGTTCGCGCCTGGCGGGGGGAGACGCCGATCCCCCTGGGCGGGCCCGAGGAACAGGCGCTGCTGGCCTCGCTGTTGCTGCGGCCGGGGCACTCGGCCACCGCGGGCGCGCTGGCCGCCGGCATCTGGAGCGACCGCTCGCCGCGGGACGCCGCCGGGGCGCTGCATGCCTGCGCCACCCGGCTGCGCACGGCGCTCGGCGAGGACGTCCTGGTCGGGGAGCGGCCCGACGGGTACGGACTGCGGCTGCCCGGTGCCGGTGCGCCCGCCCTCGACCTCGATCTCGACCGGGCCGAGCGGCTGATCGCCCGCGCCCGTGCCGCCGAGGATCCGGCCGAGGCCCGCCGACTTTGCGACAGCGCGCTGGCGTTGTGGGACGGCGAACCGCTCGCCGGGCTCCCGGGGCCGTTCGTCGAGACGCACCGCAGGCGCCTGGAGCGGTGGCGCGGCGACCTCCTGGACGGTCGGTACCGCCCGCCCGCCCGGGACGGCTCCGCGCCGCCGCCCGCCCCCGAGTACTTCTTCGGCCGGACGGCGGAGATCGCCGAGCTGGTGGCGGGGCTGACGCGGACGGACGGCCCGACGCCGTGCTGGGCCCTCGACGGCCCGGCCGGCGCCGGCAAGACGGCGCTCGCGCTGCGGGTCGCGCAGGAGGTGGCGGAACACTTCCCGGACGGGCAGCTGTGGGTGGACCTGCGCGAGGGCGGGCCCGACGCCCTGGCGTACCACCGCTCCCTGCTGGCCGGGCGCCGCGTCCTCCTCGTACTGGACGACGCTCCCGACGACGAGGAGACGCTGGCCGCCCTTCTCCCGGAACCCGGGGCGCCGGCCGCCGGCGCCCTGCTGCTCACCCGCCGCCGCCCCCGGCACTTCGACGGGCTCACCGGCCGCCTCTCCCTGGTCGGGCCGACAGCCGCCGAGGCCCACCGCGCCCTGCCCGAGCACCTGCTGCTGCGGTGGTTCGATGCGCAGCTCACCCCCCTCGCGCGGCGCGCCTTCTGTCTCCTGGCGGTCCCGGAGGGCGCCGCCCTGTCGCTCCCGGCCGCGGCCGCGCTGCTCGATGCGACGGCGGACGAGGCCCGCGCCGGGCTCGCCGAGCTGCTGGCGATCGGCGCGCTGGAGCACACCGCTCCCGGCCACTACCGCTACGCCGGCGAACTCCGGTCCTTCGCCCGGGGAATCGCCGACAGCGAGCTGCCCGCGGCGCGCCGCGACGAGGTGCTGTCCGGCCTGCTGACCTGCTATCTGGCCATGGGCCGGCGGCTGCACGAGAGCCGGTACCCGGGGGAGCGGTGGCTCCGCGACCTGACCCCCGTCCCCTCCTCCGCCGGCGCCCGGGTCGAGGACTCCGGCCGGGCCCTCGCCGCCTGGGCCGACGAGACTCCCCACGTCCTCGCGCTCGTCCGCCAGCTGGCGGTGCGCGCCCCGCGGTACCTCCGGCCCGCCGCCGACCTCCTCCTGCTCGCCCAGGTGACGGCGGACTCCGGGGCGCTCTCCGCTGCGTTCGAGACGGCCGCCCGGACGGTGGCGGAGCGGGCCGCGACGCAGGGCGACGACCGGGCCGAAGGCCGGGCGCGGGCCGCCCTCGCCGAGGCGTACCTCGCACGGGGCAGATTCGCCGACGCGGAGCGCGAGGCGGGGCATGCGGACCGGCCGGCCCAGCGCTCCGGTGATCCGGTGACGTCGTTCCGCGCACCGTACGCGCGCGGCATCATCGCCCTCCACCAGGGGCGGCACGACGCCGCGGAGAGGTGCCTGACCGGGGTCTGGGAGCGCAGCCGCGACCGCGGTGACCAGGTGGGCGAGGCGGCCGCGCTGGCCGGGCTGGCCCGGCTCTGGGCGGCGGTCGGCAACGGCATCGACGCCGTGCTGTTCGCCGAGCGGAGCGTGAACATCCACCGCCGGGCCGGCGGTGGTTCGCCGCGCCTCGCGCACGGCCTGTACGCCCTGTCCGAGGCGCTGTCGGCGGCCGGCCGGCACGCCGATGCGCTCCGCGAGGCGTGCCAGGCGCTGCCCCTCTTCGAGGGGGACGGGCAGTATCTCTGGGCGGCCCGCACCCGCTGCCGTACGGCCGAGGCGACGGCCGCCCTGATCCGGCCCGGCGAGGCCGCGTCCGTCGCCCAGGACGCGGCGAAGCGGCTGCTGGTGCCGGGCGGTGAGCGGTGGCGGGCCGATGCGCTGGCCGTGCTGGGGCACGCCGAGACGGCCCTGGGCCGCACGCAGGGCGCCCAGGCGCACTGGCGCGACGCGCTCGCCGTCTACGAGGAGTTCGGCGCCCCGCAGGCCGCGGAGGTGAGGGCCCTGCTGCGCGAGGGGACGGGGCCGCCGGCGGCCGGTGCGGCCCGGCCGGGCGTATCGCGGACGGCGGAGACGGCGGCCACGGGCACGCTTCTGCGCGATCTGGCGGCGGCCGTCGGCACGCTCCGCGACCGGCTCCGCCCGGAGGCGGCCCACCAAGGGGCCCGTCTGGAGCGGATCGAGGCCGAACTCACCGCCCGGCTGGCCGACTTCCCCGCGGCGGGCCGCCCGTCGCGGGCCGACCTGGGGCGCCTGCGCGCGTCGCTGGACGACGCCGTTGCGGCTGCGGCAAGGGGCAGCGCGTCGGCCGGTGTGCGCGAGGCGGAGGCAGCGGTCCGGGACCTCGCCGCCCGCCTCGCTCCGTAACCGGCTCACGCCCCCGGCCCGGAAAGTCCGCCGGCTCCGCGGGCGCGTCCGCCGGCCCCCCCGCGCCGCGTCGCCCGGCGCGGTGCGCAGCGCACGAGCCGGCGGCCACCCAGTCATGAGTGTCAGTCCAAACACTCCTTACTTCCGCCTCCGAGGGGTCCGCCGGCGTACGGCGCATCCGCGCGCCCGACATGCGCCCCCGGCTCCCCGCGCGCCTGCTCGTAGAATCGTGCGCACCATGGTTTACCTCGACCACGCCGCCACCACTCCGATGCTCCCGGAGGCGGTGCAGGCGATGACCGCCCAGCTGACCGTCACCGGCAATGCGTCATCCCTGCATGCCGCCGGCCGACGGGCCCGGCGCACCGTCGAAGAGGCGCGGGAATCCCTCGCCGCCTCGCTCGGCGCGCGCCCGAGCGAAGTCGTCTTCACGGGGGGCGGCACCGAGGCCGACAACCTCGCGGTCAAGGGCCTGTACTGGTCCCGCCGGGCCGCCGATCCGGCGCGCACCCGCGTCCTGGCCAGCCCCGTCGAACACCACGCCGTCCTGGACGCGGTGGACTGGCTCGCCGAGCACGAGGGCGCCACCGTCGAATGGCTGCCGGTCGACACCTACGGCCGGGTGCACGCCGACGCGCTGCGCGAGGCCCTCGCCCGCAACCCCGCCGATGTCGCGCTCGCCACCGTCATGTGGGCCAACAACGAGATCGGCACCATCCAGCCCGTCCATGAACTGGCCGCCGTGGCAAGGGAGTTCGAGGTCCCGCTGCATGCCGACGCGGTGCAGGCGTTCGGCCAGCTGGACGTCGACTTCGCCGCCTCCGGGCTCGCCGCGATGACCGTCTCCGGCCACAAGATCGGCGGCCCGTACGGCATCGGCGCGCTGCTCCTGGGCCGCGAGTACGCGCCCGTGCCGGTGCTGCACGGCGGCGGCCAGGAACGCCAGGTGCGCTCCGGCACCCTCGACACCCCGGCCGTCGCCGCCTTCGCCGCGGCCGGCCGCCATGCCGTCGGGCACCGCGAGGAGTTCGCCCGCGACATCGGCGCCCTCCGCGACGACCTGGTCAAGGCCGTACGCGCCGCCGCCCCCGACGCCGTCCTCGGAGGCGACCCGGACCCCGCCGGCCGCCTCCCCGCCAACGCCCACTTCTCCTTCCCCGGCTGCGAGGGCGATTCCCTCCTCCTGCTCCTGGACGCCCAGGGCATCGCATGCTCCACGGGCTCCGCCTGCACCGCCGGCATCGCCCAGCCCAGCCACGTCCTGCTCGCCACCGGAATGTCCCCGGACCTCGCCCGCGGCACCCTGCGCTTCTCGCTCGGCCACACCTCCACCGCGGAGGACGTGGCGGCGGTGGCGGAGGCCATCGGCCCGGTAGTGGAACGGGCCCGCAGCGCCGGTCTGAGCTAGGGCGCGTCCGACGGATCTCCGCGGCGTCGCGGCGCTCCTTCTTCCACGGAGATCCGTCAGAAGCGCCCTGGAGCGGACGGTGGATCCGGGCCGGGCCCGCGGGCGCATCAGCGACCTCGTGAGAACCTCCACTTTCCCTGGGGCGCTTGGCTACTATCGGCACCCCTGACGGGTTCGCGCAGCGGGCCACACCAGGCCCGAGAGAGGGGATCGCGCCCGATGCAGGTCGACATCGTCGTCGACGGGGAAACCGACGGGGAGAACGACGGCCGGTCCTTGACCTCCTTGTACCGCTGGTTGGCGAGCGACCCGGACGCCGGCCGCCGAGCCACCCTCTCGCTGGTGCCGGGGCGGCCCGGGGCCGGTGACATGGGCGGCGCGTTCGACGTGATCAATGCGGTCGTCGCCAACGGGATCGCCCTCGGCGGGCTTGCGGTGGCGTGCGCCACCTGGCGGGCCTCCCGTCCCGCCGCCCCGGCCGTGCGGATCGAACGGGACGGCGTGACGATCACCGTCGAGGACGGCTCACCCGACACGGTCAACCGCATCGTGGAGGCCTTGGGCCGGCCACCGTTGCCGGACGGGGACGGGGACCCTGATGCGGACGGGGACGGGGACGGGGACCCTGATGCGGACGGGGACGGACGAGCGGATCGGCAGGCGTCATGACGACCCTCCCCGATCCCACCGCCTCCCGGGCACTGCTCATCGGCGTCCATGACTACGAGCGGCTGGAGGACCTCCCCGCGGTCGCCCGCAATCTGACCGGGCTCACCCAGGTGCTCAGGGACCCGGGCCTATGGGGGTTACCGCAGCCGCACTGTGTCGCGCTGCCCCAGCCCGGGAGCGCCCAGGAGGTACTCGACACCCTCAGCGGCGTCGCCCGGCGCGTCACCGACACCTTGGTGGTCTACTACGCCGGCCACGGACTCACCGACCCCGACAACGACGAGCTGTATCTGACGCTGCCCGGCTCGGACCAGGACCGCCTGTACAGCGCGCTGCCCTATGAATGGGTGCGCCGGGCGATCCTCGATCCGCGGGTCCGCGCCCGGCACAAGGTGGTGATTCTGGACTGCTGTTACAGCGGACGGGCGCTGCGGGGCGGCATGAGCGGCACCGACCGGGTCGTGGACCAGGCGCTCATCGACGGTACGTCCCTGCTGGCGGCCTCCGCGGCGACGCGGAGGGCGCTGTCCCCGCCGGGGGAGGAATTCACCGCATTCACCGGCGAATTGATCACTGCGCTGACCGAAGGCGTCCCGGCCGGCCCGCCCCTGCTGGACATGGACACCTTGTACCGGCATCTGTACACCGAGCTGGCGGCCAAGGGCAGACCGCTGCCCCAGCACAGCAACCGCAACACCGGCGGCCGGATCGCACTCGCCCGCAACCGCGCCCACCTCCCCCTCCGCCCGGATCCGCCGCCCCCGCCCGCCGTGCCCCTTTCCCCGCCCGCCGTACCGCCTTCCGTGCCCGCCGCGCCGCCGTCTCCGCCCGCGCTCCCGCCGGATTCCGCGCCCGTTCCCGATGACCGGTCCGCCTCCGGCACGGACTCCGCGCCGGAGCGCACCCCCGCTGCGGGCTTCGCATCACGCGCTCTTCGCGGGAGATTCGGCTCCGCGCGGACCACGACCCTCGCGGCCGGGCTGGCGGCACTCCTGCTCGTGGGAGTCCCCACCTCCGTCGTGCTGCTGAACGGCTTCTCCGGCAGGTCCGACGGCGACGCGAACGGCGGCTCCAAGGACGAATCCAAGGGCGGCTCCCAAGGGGGCGACTCCCCGGGCACCGCCTCCGCGGCCGCATACGACGTCGCCTCCGGCCGCATCCTCAAGCCAGGGGGCGCCAAGGGCGGCACGCTGAAGTTCGTCAGCTTCACGGACGCCGACTCCTGGGACCCGCAGCGCACTTACTACGGCTTCGTATGGAACTTCGCCCGCTACTACACACGGCAACTGGTGACCTACGCCCCCGGGCCGGGCGCGAAGAGCACCGAACTCGTACCGGATCTGGCCACGGGCAGAGCAAGGATCACCAAGGGCGGCACGACCTATACCTACACGCTGCGGGACGGCGTCACCTGGCAGGACGGGACGCCCGTGACGTCCGGCGACATCAAGTACGGCATCGAGCGGCTCTGGGCATCGGACGTCCTCTCCGGCGGCCCGACCTACCTCCAGGAGGCGCTCGACCCGCACGGTACGTACCGGGGCCCGTACAAGGACGGGTCGGAGCGGGGCCTGAAGGCGATCGAGACGCCCGACCCCAGGACCATCGTCTTCACACTTCCCCGGCCCAACAATGACTTCGAGCAGTTGCTGGCCATGACCGCCGCCTCGCCCGTGCCGAAGGCCCACGACACCAAGGCCGCATACGGCCGCGAGCCGTTCTCCAGCGGGCCGTACCGGTTCCGGTCGTACGCCCCGGGCAAAAAGCTGGTGCTGGTGCGCAACACCGCATGGAAGAAAGCGTCCGACCCGATCCGCAAGGCCCTGCCGGACGAGATCACGGTCACCGTCAACAGCAATCGGGACGCCGCGGACGGCGGCCTGCTCAAGGGAGACTACGACCTGGCCCTGACCGGCACGGGCCTGGGCCCGCCCGGCGTCGCCAAGGCCCGGGCCTACCGCGATTTCCTCAAGAACGTGGACAACCCGCAGTCCGGCGCGCTCCATTACGCCGCATTTCCGCAGACGGTCGAGCCGATGGACGACGTCCACTGCCGCAAGGCGGTCGTCTACGCCACCGACCACAAGGCCCTGCAGACCGCGCTCGGCGGCCCGGTCTCGGGTGGTCCCCTCGCCCCGAACCTCGCCCCGCCGGGTGTCGACGGCGCCGACGCCACGTTCGACCCGTACGGCGTGCTCAAGAACGACGGGAAGCCGGACCTGACCAAGGCAGGGGAGGAGCTGAAGGCGTGCCACCGGCCGCACGGCTTCTCCACCAGGATCGCCGTCCGCAATGACGTGCCACAGGAGCGGGACGCGGCCGAAGCGCTTCGGGAGGCGCTGCACAGGGCCGGTATCGAGACGGAGATCGAGCAGTTCGACGGGCAGCGGTCCGGCAGCATCGTCGGTGATCCCTCGGTGGTGAAGAAAAAGGGCTACGGCATCGTCCTCGGGCGCTGGAGCGCCGACTATCCGAGCGGGCGGGGCTACTGGCAACCGCTCGTCGACGGCCGGTCCATCGTGCCGAGCGGCAACTACAACACGGCCCGGATCGACTCCCCGGACATGAACAAGCTCCTCGACGATGCCGTCGCCGATGCCACCCCGGACACCGCCGACGAGGCCTACCGGAAGATCAATCACAAGGTCGCGGAGAACGCCTTCTACCTGCCGTTCATCTACGACAAGAGGGTCAGCTGGCGCGGCCCGCGGCTGACCGATGTCTATGTCACCCGTGCCTACGACGGCTACGACTATGCGTCGCTGGGCGTCGGCGGCTCCTGACACCGGCCCGGCGGCGACCGCCGCGAGGCAACCACGCCGCACGCCGCACCGGCCCTCCGGACCGCCCCCTACGCCGCCCCGGAGGGCCGGGACCGGGGCACCGCCGATGACGCCCTGGCCCGCCGGCTCTGCTCCGCCGCCACGCGCTTCGCCAGCTCCGTCCGCACCAGCCCGATGTACCGGTCCCAGTCCCAGTGCGCCCCCGGATCCGTGTGATCCGCCCCCGGCACCTCCCGATGCCCCACGATGTGTGTGCGGTCGGCCGGGAAGCCGTACCGATGGCATATCCCGGCGGTCAGCCGCGCCGATGACGCGTACATGGCGGCCGTGAACGACTCCGGCCGGTCCACGAACCCCTCGTGCTCGATTCCGACGCTCCGCTCGTTGAAGCCCCGGTTTCCCGCGTGGAACGCCACATCGAGCTCGCGCACCGCCTGCGCGACATGCCCGTCCTTACGTATGACGTAGTGGGCCGCGGCCTCGTGCTCCGGGTCCTGGAACACCTTCAGCGCGGTCGCGAAGCTCCCCTGGACGACATGCACCACCACCCGGTCGATCCCGTAATCCTCCGGCCGGTCCGCCCGCCGGTAGTTCTCCGGGGACGCCCCGATCCACTGCGCGCCCCGGTAGTCGACGGCACCCGGCGTCCGCGGCCGGTCGTTCCCCGGCAGCCGCCACCACAAGTGAGACAACTCACCCGTAGCCCCCAATGCCGCCGTCCCCGCAGCCACCACACCCGCACCCCCGATCCACAACGCACGCCGCCGCGTCACGCCCGACGGCTGTCCGTCCCCGCTGTCCCCGCGCTTCCCGCGCCCCCCGCTCATCCCCACACCCGCATAACGCTTTCCCGGTCGCCGACAGTTCCGCTTACCCTGGACTGGCTATGACTGATGACGCCCCCCGCCGCCTCCGCGTACTCGCCGCCATGTCCGGCGGTGTCGACTCCGCCGTCGCCGCGGCCCGCGCCGCCGAGGCCGGCCATGACGTGACCGGCGTGCATCTCGCGCTCTCCGAGAACCCGAAGTCGTTCCGTACGGGCGCTCGCGGCTGCTGCACGATCGAGGACTCCCACGACGCGCGCCGCGCCGCCGACGTCATCGGCATCCCCTTTTACGTCTGGGACCTCGCCGAGCGCTTCCGCGAGGACGTCGTCGACGACTTCATCGCCGAGTACGAAGCCGGGCGCACGCCCAACCCGTGCCTGCGCTGCAACGAAAAGATCAAGTTCGCCGCCCTCCTGGACAAGGCTCTGGCCCTCGGCTTCGACGCCGTCTGCACCGGCCACTACGCCACGGTGGTCCTCCGCGAGGACGGCAGCCGCGAACTCCACCGCGCCTCCGACATGGCCAAGGATCAGTCCTACGTCCTCGGCGTCCTCGACGACCGCCAGCTGGCGCACGCCATGTTCCCGCTCGGCGACACCCTCACCACCAAGGCCGAGATCCGCGAAGAGGCCGCCCGCCGCGGCCTGTTCGTCGCCAAGAAGCCGGACAGCCACGACATCTGCTTCATCGCCGACGGCGACACCCAGGGCTTCCTCGCCAAGCGCCTGGGCACCGCCGAGGGCGACATCGTCGACGAGTCCGGCACGGTCCTGGGCACCCACGAGGGCGCCTACGGCTTCACCATCGGTCAGCGCAAGGGCCTGCGCATCGGCCGTCCGGCCCCCGACGGCAAGCCGCGCTACGTCCTGGACATCTCCCCCGTCGACAACACGGTCACCGTCGGCCCCGCCGCATCCCTCGACGTCACCGCCCTGACCGCCATCCGCCCCCGCTGGTGCGGCCGCCCCCCGACGGCCGGCCCCGCCACGTACACCGCGCAGCTGCGGGCCCACGGCGGCGAGACCGAGGTCACGGCGGACCTGGTGGACGGCACGGAGCTCCGCGTCACCTTCACGGAGTCGGTCCGGGGCGTGGCCCCCGGCCAGGCGATCGTCCTCTACGACGGCACCCGGGTGGTCGGCTCGGCGACGATCGCCACCACGGAGCGGGGGACGCAGCGACAGGTGGGCGCGGGGGCGTAGGCCGTTGCGGTGATGCGCTGCTGGGGCGAGCGTCACCGCATTCCGGACGCATACCTGCCCAAGTCGCGTGATGCGGTGAGGAGTTGGGGGTGCGGTAGGTAGGCGGGAGTTCTCGGCCCGGTTTCTTTGGCCGGTCGTCCGACGCACCGCCGGTCGGTGGGGCGGAACCTGGTGCCGCCCCACCGGTGTCCGCTCGGACGGCAACCGGTGCGACCTGCGGGTATGACGAGGCTCATCGCCCGGATCTGACAAATGTCATCGATAACTCGGTACAGGCGCGCCTGTTGCCGGGCGGGGCCGTGGACGAAGCTGAAGGCGCGAGAAGGAAGACGCACAGCCGGCATCAGTTCACCACTCAACTCGGGGGAGTCCGCCATGAGTCAGAGCCAGAGTCAGAGCCAACGTCAGAGCGAGACCCACAGTGGCAGCCAGGGCCAGAGCCAGAGCCAGAGCCAGAGCCAGAGCCAGAGCCGGGGCAAGGAGCAGGGAGCAGGCAATCCGGTCCTGAAAAGCTTCGTGCCGCTGATCGTGGACGCCGGCATTCCGGTGGCCTCGTACTACCTCCTCAGCGACGGCTTCGGCCTGAGCACGGTGGCCGCACTGGGCTGGAGCAGCGTGGTGCCGGCGCTGCGTACGGTGTGGGGCCTGGTCAGCAGCCGGAGCGTCAACGGCCTGGCGCTGCTGATACTGATCGTGAACGTCGTGGGGCTGGCGATGAGCGCGGTGGCCGGGGACCCGCGGCTGATGCTGGCCAAGGACAGCGCCGTGAGCAGCGTCGTCGGGATAGTGGTCCTGCTCTCCGTCCGTGCGAAGCGGCCGCTGATGACCGCGGGCCTCAAGCCCTGGGTGACGAAGGGGAGCGCCGCCGGTGACGCCGCGTGGGAGCGGCTGATGGCGGGCTCCGAGCGGTTCCGACGGGCCGAGCGGAGGTTCTCCGCGATATGGGGGAGCGCGCTGCTGACCGAGTGCGTGCTCAAGGTCATCGGTGCGTACACGCTGCCCGTGCACACGATGGTCTGGCTGGGGACGGTGCTGACCGTGGTGGCCATCCTGGTGGCGATCGTCGCCGGAGGGGGAAGCTCCGCCGACCCGATGGAGAAGATGGTCAAGGCCGAGATCGAGCGCGCCGCAGACGCCAAGAGCGCCGAGGCCGGGGTGGCTGAGGCCGCCGCCGAGCCGGCTGCCTCCTCGATCTGACACGGCCGAGCGGCGCCCGGCAGCTGTTCCTCGACGCGGTCCCCCAACGGGGCCGAACGGCGTCAGCGGCCGGCCGCCCGGGCCCGTCCGTCGGCCGCTTCGTCCCGCTGGAGCGGGGGGATGGAGATCAGCGGTTTGAAGTGGCCCTTGGGGTGGGGTTCGCCGATGGGGTGGTCGTCGGCTTCCACCCAGGCGTGGGCGGCGAAGGGGTGGGTGCGTACGCCGGTGCACCAGGTGGGCCAGACGCCGCGGGTACGGCAGAGCAAGGCGGTCGCGATCGAGCGTTGCAGACAGCCCTGGCCGGCGCAGCGCAGGCTGACCGAGACGACCGCTTCGCGGGCCGCGAGGGCCTGGTCGGCCGTCGCCGGGACCGCGCCACGGCGGGTGAACTCGAGGACGGTGCGCAGCCGGGCGGGTTTGGCCCTGGCGAGCAGGCGGGCGATGCCGACCGCCAGCAGCGGCACCAGACGGCGGTGCGGGGGCAGTCGGCGTCGTTCGGCCAGCGCGACGGACAGGCTCACGCGATCACCAGCTGAGCGGTGTGCAGTTGGTCGATCACGGCGGAGACGTCGCGCTCGGCCAGGGACGGTTCTATCCGGTGCCGCTCCGCAAGGCCGGCCGCGATGTCGTCGGGGCCGTGGCCGTCGAGGAGTTGGCGCAGCACATGGGCTCCGGTGCCGTTGAGCTGCCAGTACCGTCCGGTGCGTTCGTTGAGCAGCACGGTGCCGTCGTCGGTGTCGGTGGAGACCACGTCAGGATGCAGACGCATGGGCGTCGAACCTCCAAGCAGGGGTGGGTCGGGTGGCGGCGCGCAGCCAGGTTTCGCAGCCGATCAAAGGTTCCAGGGCGATGCCCATGGCGTTGTCCGCCTGCGGGGCCAGCAGGCGGGTGCGCAGTTCGTCGGGGTCGATCAGGCCGTGGGCGGCCAGTGCGGAGTCGGCGAACAGTTCCAGAATCGCGGGCAGGTTGCGGCGCAGGCCCGCGCCGGCCTCCTCGCTGAACTCACCCTTGGTGCCGCGGCCCAGCACCGTCTCCGGCACGATGCCGCGCATCGCGTCGGCCAGTAGCGGCTTGTAGCGCCACGGGCCGGAGTGTTCGTGGACGCGGACGCCCAGTACGGCTTCGACGACGCGGTCGTCGAAGAACGGCGAGTCGAGCTGGACGCCGGCGTCGGCGAACGGGCGGGCCAGCAAGCGGTACCAGGGCGCGCTCGTGCGCACCGCGAGCAGCGACTGGTGCTGCCCCAGGTCGCGGGAGAGCGGCCGGGTGGTGTCCGCGGTGTGCCGCAGCGCGTTCCGGGCCTCCTCGACCGCCGCGCCGGTGACCCAGGACGGGGCGTGCAACGGCCACAGGCCCCAGCCCAGGCTCGGCCGGCGCTTGCGCAGCGGAGGGTCGGTGAGGTGATCGGCCTGCGCCCGCCACCATGCCGCCTCGTCACCGGGGCGCACCAGCGAGGCCAGGGTGTGCAGCAGCGGCCAGCGCTTGAGCGCGGCGTATCCGCGGACGTGCCGGACCGCGGACACCGGACGGCGCCGCAGCAACTGGTGCAGATAGCCGGGGAAGGGGGTGAAGAGTTCGTCTCCGCCGTGGCCCGCCAGATGACGGTGCGATCCGCGGTCGGCGAGCATCTGCGCGGTGTGCCGCGTGCGCGCGGCGGTGCGGACGAAAGGGTAGGGCTCTTCGCTGTCGACCGGCACGTCCGCGTCGGCGAACAGCGCGGGGAGCTCGGACGGGGGCACCACCACATGCTCGGCCCGGTCGAGGGAGCCGATGGAGAGGGCGGCGAAGGCGGCGTCGTCGTTGCCCGCCTCGGCCTCGCCCCATCGGAACGTCAAGAGGTCCGGGACGGTGCGGGCGGCGAGAAAGCACAGGGAGGTGGAGTCCATACCGCCGGACAGGTCCGTGCTCAGCCGGCCCTCGGCCGGTCCGCGGTCCTGCAGGGCGGAGGTGAGCGCTTCCCGTACGGCCTGCGCCCCGGCCGACAGCGGCTGTTCGGGCGCCGGCGGCTGCCACCACCGCACTTCCTGGGCCCGTTCGCGGTTCCACACCAGGCAGTGGTCGGGCGCCAGCGGGGAGATGCCCTTCCACAGGGGCCGGTCGCCGAGCGGTGACGGGACGAGGCCTCCGGAGGCCACCCGTACGGCCAGGGCGCGTTCGTCGATTCCGGCACCGGTCATTGCGGCCAGTACGTCGGCGCGGTCCGCGGCCATCGTCAGGCCGTTCCTCTGGGTGTGGAACACCCGGCGCAGTCCGGTCAGGCTGCCCTGGACGCGCAACTGCCCGTCGACCGAGGCGATCACGTGGCAGGAGCCCGGCAGCGCCGCCGCCAGGGCGTCCACATCGGACACCGTCCGCACCCGCGCGGTGAGTTCGGACAACCGCGTGGCGGTGACCGGGCAGACCCCGATCACCGCCACGTGTACCGGGCCCACGGCGGCCACCTGGATTTCTCCGGGCAACCACCGCCCCACCAGCCAAGGGCGCCCTGACGCATGCGCGTGCACCCGCGGAGCCGCCCAGGGCACCTCCGCGCGAGCCTCGGCTGCGGACGCCGTGTCCGGCAGGACCACGAACCCAGCACCGGTCATCTCTGCATGCTCCTGAGAGTCAGCTGTCGACGATCAGCCGCCGTAGTGGCCGAAGATGTCCTTGCCCCAGCCGATGAAGCCCAGGGTGTCCTCGCTGAACTCCCCGACCTCGACCAGCATCGGGGGCGCGTACGGCTCCACGTTCGACAGCTCGGTCTGCTCGCCCATAACAACCTCCTTAGGTACAAACCGGCAGTCATCCGACTACCGGCTACAAGCTAACACCCAGATGGGGGACTTGATCGAACTTTTTTACGATCTTTTCCGTGGTGTCCGATCCGGACGCTTTGGTTCCGGTGCAATGTCGCTGGTGGGGGCGGTGATGGGGCTCCTGAAGATGCAATTGGCATAGGACGTAGGAACGTTGGCGCCACCGTCCGGGGTGGTCGCCGGACGGTCCCGGGCCCGCGGTGCCGATGCCTCGGATGCGCGGGTTGGTGGAGGGGCGGGCCGACCTGTTGGGCCGGCCGGGGCGAGGCGGTGGCCGGAGGGGCGAGCGGGACGCTCGGCGGTAACTTCCACCGCATTCCGGCCACTTGGGGGTGCGGCCCCGCCGGAGGTGAGCCGGCCCGCCGCGGGTCAATCGGTGAGGCGATCGGTGGGCCGGGCGCTGGGCTCAGCGACGGCTCGGGCAGGGGCCGTGGGGCGTCGGCGGAATGCCTGGGCCGCGCCGGACAGTGCCTGGGCCGTGCCGGCGAGGGTGAGTGCGGCCGCCACCAGCAGGGCGCTGACCCACAGGGGGGCGCGGTAGCCGAGACCGGCGGTGAGGGAGAGGCCGCCGAGCCATGGGCCCAGTGCGCCGCCCACGTTGAAGGCGGCGGTGGCAAAGCCGCCGGCCAGGGTCGGCGCCTCGGCCGCCACGTACAGGACCTGGGAGATCAACGTGGAGCCGACGGCGAAGGCGAGGGTGCCCTGGGCGAGGACGAGCGCGGCCGTCGCCGCCGGGACCGAGGCCGTCAGCGCGAAAGCGACCCAGCCGATGAGCAGGGCCGGCCCGCCCGTTACGAGGAGGGGAAGGGGCCGCGCGTCGGCGAAGCGGCCGCCGACGGTGACGCCGAGGAACGACCCCAGCCCGAAGAGCGCCAGCACCCCGGGTACCCAGGCCGCGGCGAGCCCGGTCACGTTGGTGATGAGGGGAGCGAGATAGGTGTAGGCGCAGAAGGTGGCGCCGTTGACCAGTGCGCCGAGGAGCAGGGTGACGAGCAGGCGCGGGTTGCGCAGGGAGCGCAGTTCCGCGCGGACGCCGGTGGCGGCGGAGGAGCTCCGGGGGTCCCGGTCGTCCGGTACGGACCGCAGGATGGCGAGGACGGCCGGTACGGACACGAGGGCAACCGCCCAGAACGCCGAGCGCCAGCCCCATAGTTGGCCGAGCCAGGCGCCGGCCGGAACGCCCGCGATGCAGGCGACGGTGACGCCGCCGAGCAGCACGGAGGTGGCGCGGCCCTTGGCGTTCGGTGCGGCCAGGGCGCTCGCGGTCGCCACGGCCACGGCGAGGAAACCCGCGTTGGCCAGCGCCGCGACGAACCGCGTGGCCAGCAGCATGGCGAAGCTGGTGGTGACCGCGCCGAGAACATGGACGAGCAGGAACGTGACCAGGAAGGCCAGCAGCGCACGACGGCGTGGCCACCGCAGGCTCAGGATGGCCATCAGCGGGGCGCCGATGATCATTCCGACGGCGAACGCCGAGGTCAGCGCGCCTGCAGCGGGGAGGGAAACGCCCAGGTCGTGGGCGATGTCCGAGACGAGACCGGACAGCATGAATTCGGAGCTGCCCTGAGCGAAGACCGCCAGGGCGAGCAGATGGACGGTGAAAGGCACAGCACGAGCGACGGGCACAGCGAGACTCCAGGACTCCGCGACGCAACCACGGGAGGGATCGAGCGACCGGCGGACCGCACGGCCGGGTGGCCGGGCGATCGGGCATGCGGTCGGTGAGGCGATCGGTGATCCGGTGGCAGCGGGCGCGGCCGGCAGCGCTCACGGCCTCATGGGAAAAGGGCTCGGAGCTTCGGACTGCGGCACGACGTCGCAAGAAGGCAGGCCACCGGACGGCCGGTGGCTAGCGTCTTGATGCCTCGGGGCTGGACATGGGCGCAGGGTAACGAGGCCCCGGGCGCCGCGTCCACGCATATATCGGGCCCCGGTCGAGCGGCCGGGCGAGGCGGTCCGGTTAGTGGCGTCGTCGGCCGTCCGGTTCGTCGGTGCCGATGACGAATAGCGGCGCCGCGGGTGAGAAGGATCCCGGAAAAGAAACGTCCATCACCTTGGGGCGAATCCGTCAGCCGAAGAGCGATACGGCCGGAGCGGGGCAGCTCGGACCAAGGGAACCAAGAGACCGAACAAGACCAAGAAGACAGGAGAGGCGCAAGAAGACCGAGAGGCGCAAGAAGAACAAGGCAAGCAAGAAGAAGCAAGAAGAAGCAAGAAGAAGCAAGAAGAACGAGAAGGTCATGGGCACCGGCAGCGGAGTTCAATCCTCGCTGCAACCCATCGCTCCCGTCCGGGGTTTCACTTACCACAGAGTTGCCGACGAACGACAAAACGACGAATGACGACACGACAACGGCGACCAGCGTCGGGTACGGGGGCATGGTGAGGGCGGGGGACATCCGCAGGACGCAGGGAGGCGGCACCGCTCCGGGGGTGTGGTCGTTCGGTAAGGGGTCGGCAAGTAAGGTCGGCGGAGCGACGGGACGTCTGCGGTCGCTGCGTCCGGGGTCTGCCACGATCCGGACCGCAAGCGGCTTTTCGTTCGGCCACGAAGGGAACGCAAGTCATGTCGAGTGTTCAAACTGAGGTCAAGACCGGCGTCCATACGGCCGGGCCGGCCTCTCTGCACGCCGGGCTGGTGCGGCGGAATCCGGGGGAGCCGGAATTCCACCAGGCCGCCCTGGAGGTGCTGGAGACGCTGGCCCCCGTTCTGGCGGCCCGTCCCGAGTTCGTCGAGGCCAAAGTGCTGGAGCGGCTGTGTGAGCCGGAGCGCCAGATCATGTTCCGGGTGCCCTGGCAGGACGATTCCGGGGAGATCCACGTCAACCGGGGCTTCCGGGTGGAATTCAACAGCGCGCTCGGCCCGTACAAGGGCGGCCTGCGATTCCATTCGTCCGTGAACCTGGGGATCGTGAAGTTCCTCGGATTCGAGCAGATTTTCAAGAATTCCCTCACCGGCCTGAACATCGGCGGCGGCAAGGGCGGCAGCGACTTCGACCCGCACGGCAAGTCGGATGCCGAAGTGATGCGGTTCTGTCAGTCGTTCATGACCGAGCTGCACCGCCATCTCGGCGAGCACACCGACGTCCCGGCGGGCGACATCGGCGTCGGCGGACGCGAGATCGGCTATCTCTTCGGCCAGTACCGGCGGATCACCAACCGCTGGGAGGCCGGCGTACTGACCGGCAAGGGCCTGGAGTGGGGCGGTTCCAAGGCCCGTACGGAGGCCACCGGTTACGGCAATGTGCTGTTCACCGAGGAGATGCTCAAGCGGCGCGGCGAGGACCTCGACGGACAGCAGGTCGTGGTCTCCGGTTCCGGCAATGTCGCGATCTACACCATCGAGAAGGCGCAGGCGCTCGGTGCGAACGTACTGACCTGCTCGGACTCGGCCGGCTACGTCGTCGACGAGAAGGGCATCGACCTGGCGCTGCTCAAGCAGATCAAGGAGGTCGAGCGCGGGCGGATCAGCGAGTACGCCGAGCGGCGCGGGGTGTCGGCCGCCTATGTGCCCGGCGGGCGGGTGTGGGATGTCGCCTGCGACGTGGCGCTGCCGTCGGCCACCCAGAACGAGCTGGACGCGGACGCCGCCCGGATCCTGATCCGTAACGGCGTGAAGGCGGTCTCCGAGGGTGCGAACATGCCGACCACTCCGGAGGCGGTGACGCTCCTGAAGGAGGCCGGTGTGGCCTTCGGCCCGGGGAAGGCCGCCAACGCGGGCGGTGTGGCGACCAGTGCGCTGGAGATGCGGCAGAACTCGGCGCGTGAGGCGTGGGCGTTCGAGCGGACGGAGGGGGAGCTCGCGGCCATCATGCGGGGGATCCACGACACGTGTTACGAGACGGCCGAGCGGTTCGGGCTGCCCGGCGATTACGTCGCGGGCGCGAACATGGCCGGGTTCGAGCGGGTGGCCGACGCGATGCTGGACCAGGGCCTGATCTAGGCGGGCGACGGGCAGGCCGTGACCCCGCCGCGGCGGGGTCACGGAACGGCCAACCACCCTGCCGGGCCCTGCCGCCCGATCCGTATCGTGACCCGTATGAACATCTGCGTCTTCTGCTCCGCCGCCGACCTCGACGACCGCTATGTCACCCCCGCCCGCCAGTTCGCCGAGCTGATCGGCGAGGGCGGCCATGCGCTGGTCTGGGGCGGCTCGGACACCGGGCTGATGAAGGTGATGGCGGACGGGGTGCGCGGGGCGGGAGGGAAGCTGATCGGGATCTCGGTGGAGTTCCTGGCGCACAAGGCGTACGAGGGCGCGGACGAGATGGTCGTCACCAAGGACCTCGCCGAGCGCAAGGCGCAGCTGCTGGCGCGCGCCGACGCGATCGTCATCATGGTCGGTGGCACGGGCACGCTGGACGAGGCCACCGAGATCCTGGAGCTGCGCAAGCACGGCCTGCACACCAAGCCGGTGGTGCTGCTGAACACCGCTGGTTTCTACGACGGGTTGAAGCAGCAGTTCCTGCGGATGGAGTCGGAGGGCTTCCTGCCGGTTCCGCTCACCGAGCTGGTGTTCTTCGCGGAGGACGGCGTGGGCGCGCTGGCCTACCTGGAGGAGAAGGCCGGCATCCAGGGCTGAGCCCACCGACCGGCCCCGTCGCCCGCCCCTCGTTAGGATCGCCCTATGGGTACGCACTTGATCACGGGCGCAGGGTCGGGCATCGGAGCGGCGGTCGCACGGCGGCTAGCGGAGCGCGGGGAGGACCTGTGGCTGCTGGCGCGGGACGCCGTACGGGCCAAGGAGCTGGCGAAGCAGTTCCCCGGCGCCCGCACGCTCGTGGGCGACCTCGCCAACCCCGAGAAGCTCTCCTGGGCCTTCGGCCAGCAGCCGCTGCCGACCCGTATCGACTCCCTCCAGCACATCGCGGGCATCGTGGAGCTGGGCGCGGTCGCCGATCTGCCGGCCAAGGCCTGGCAGCGCCAGCTCGCGATCAACCTCGTCGCGCCCGCCGAGATCACCCGGCTGCTGCTGCCGCTGGTACGGGTCGCCCAGGGCCATATCGTCTTCGTCAACTCCGGTGCGGGGCTCCACGCGCATGCCCAGTGGGGCGGGTACGCCGCGAGCAAGCACGGCCTCAAGGCGCTGGCCGACTCGCTGCGGGCGGAGGAGCACGGCAACGGCGTACGCGTGACCTCGGTCTATCCGGGGCGTACGGCGACGCCCATGCAAGGGAGCGTCCACCAGCAGGAGGGCAAGGAGTACGACCCGTCCCGGTGGATCGACCCGGAGTCGGTGGCGACGACCATTCTCGCGGCCGTCGATCTGCCGCGGGACGCGGAGATCAACGATGTGTCGGTGCGGCCGGGGCGCTGAAACTCCGGCTGGGCGCCTGGGCGCATTGACCCAGGGCCCGGCCGTTTTCCGCCTGGGGCGACGTACGCTGCACGGGTGACCGAAGATGCGAAGGCGACCCCGGCGGCGGGGTGCGGGTTCCGGGAGATCCGGGGGCTCGTCGCCGAGCTGAGCCGCGCCCTGGAAGCCCATCAGCGCAGCCGGGTCGCCGAGCTCGAGCTGACCCCGACCCAGGCGAAGGCGCTGGAGGAGCTCGGCGAGCCGAAGACCGCGCGGGAGCTGGCCGGGGTGCTGTGCTGCGAGCCGCCGAATGTCACCTATGTCATCTCCAAGCTGGAGAAGCAGGGCCTGGTGGAGCGTCGGCCGCACCCGCTGGACGGGCGGGCCAAGCAGCTCGTACTGACCGCGGCGGGGCGGGAGTTGCGGCTGGATCTGCTGCGGCGGATGGGTACGGAGTCGCCGCTGGACCATCTCTCGCACGAGGAGCGGGCCGCGTTGCGCGATGACCTGCTGAAGGCGCTGGGGCGGGGCGACTAGGGCGCCCAGCCGGCCGAGGCCCTGGGGTGTGCCCCCAGGGCCTCTTTCGTATGTGTTCGGTAAAGTTACAGCTGTAATCATTGTGGGTGCGAATAGGTACAGCTTTAACTAAAATCATGATCACTCGGGCAGTGGCGCGGCGCGCGGCGGCGAGCGAGGCGCGCCCCTCCGGGCGACCCCGCAACGGAACCCGTGGCGGACTCCAACTCCTCGTGCTGGCCCTCGGGTTCGTGATGGCGAGCCTGGACACCGGCATCATGAACGTCGCCGCCGACGACCTGCGGACCCACCTCGGCCTGACCATGTCCAGCCTGACCTGGGTCGTCGACGGCTATGTCCTGGCCTTCGCGGCGCTGCTGCTCGCCGGGTCGCTGGCCAATCGGTTCGGGGCCCGCCGGATCCATCTCATCGGCCTCGCCGCGGTCACCGCCGCGTCCCTGCTGGGCGCCGTCGCCCCCGACGGCACCGCTCTGGTGGCGGCCCGCTTCGCCCAAGGGGTGGGCGCGACCCTGAACGCCAACCGCCGGATCGGCTCGCTGGTCGGCATCGCCGGGATGGGCGCGGTGCTCACCGGGGCAGGCGACGGTTACCGGGGCGCCGCCCTCGCCTTCGGCCTGACGGCGGGCGCGTCGGCGGCCGCCGCGGTCGTGGGGTGGCGGGGAGTGCGCGGCCGGGCCTGAGCGGCGGGCGCCGGACGAGGCGGGGCGGGAGCGCCCCGGCTCACCCGTTCCGCCCCGCCGCATACCCTTTCCGGGTGAGCACGAACAGCACGCACAAGTGGGCCGCGGGCGCGGCGACCGGCATCGGGTCGATGCCGGGCGGCGATGCACGGGAAGCGGCGAAGACCGTCACCGGGTCGCTGGAGGCCTTCCCCTATCTGCCGGAGCTGCCGGCCCGGGGGCCCGGCGCCGACATGATCGGCCGGACCATCGGGATGCTCGTCGAGGTCTACGCCCATGTGGAGCCCAGCGGCTGGCGGATCAGCGACCGGCCGGGGCGCGACACCCGCCGCGCCCGCGCCTGGCTCGGCGAAGACCTCGACGCCCTGGAGGAGTTCACCCAGGGGTACGAGGGGCCGCTGAAGGTCTCGGCGGTCGGCCCGTGGACGCTGGCCACGGCCCTGGAGCTGCGCAACGGCGAGGCCGCCCTGAGCGATGCCGGGGCCTGCCGGGATCTCGCGGCCTCGCTGGCGGAGGGGCTGCGCGGGCACCTCGCGGACGTACGGCGGCGGGTGCCCGGCGCCGAGGTCGTGCTGCAGCTGGACGAGCCGTCGCTGACGGCGGTGCTCCAGGGGCGGGTGAAGTCCGCCAGCGGCTACCGCACCCACCGGGCCGTGGACCGGGCGGCGGTCGAGGGCGCGCTGCGTGATCTTGTCGGTGTGACGGAGGGCGGACCCGTCGTCGTCCACTCGTGTGCGCCCGGCGTGCCGTTCGGCCTGCTGCGGCGGGCCGGCGTCGCGGGCGTCTCGTTCGATTTCTCGCTGCTCACCGAGCGTGAGGAGGAGGCGATCGGGGAGGCCGTCGAGGGCGGTACGGCGCTGTTCGCGGGCGTGGTGCCGGGCGTGGACGGCCGATTGTCAGACCCTGCCGGTAGCGTCATGGGTGTCAGGACGCTGTGGCGCAGGCTGGGGCTGACGCCGGGGACTCTCGCCGAGTCGGTGGTCGTCACGCCGTCGTGCGGGCTGGCGGGCGCTTCGCCCGCATATGCCCGCTCGGCCCTCGCCCACTGCGTCCGGGCCGCGAGATCGCTCGCAGACAACCCTGAGTGACGGCACTCAAGGACCACGGGAGGACAAGACGGTGGCTGGCGAACAGCACGCAGCGGTATCCGATGTGCCCGCAGCGGCGCGGGAGCAGCATGCGCAGCTCGCTGAGCAGATCGAGGAGCACCGCTTCCGGTACTACGTGAAGGACGCCCCGGTCGTCAGCGACGCGGAGTTCGACAAGCTGCTGCGCTCCCTGGAGGCGCTGGAGGACGAGCACCCGTCACTGCGCACCCCGGATTCGCCGACGCAGAAGGTGGCCGGGGCGTACGCCACGGAATTCACCGAGGTCGAGCACCGCGAGCGGATGCTCTCCCTCGACAACGCCTTCGACGACGAGGAGTTGGCCGCCTGGGCCGAGCGGATCGCGGGCGAGCTGGGCGGCGACCCCGAGAGCGCCGGATACCACTTCCTGTGCGAGCTGAAGGTGGACGGCCTCGCGGTCAATCTCACCTACGAGCACGGCCGGCTCACCCGCGCCGCGACCCGCGGCGACGGCCGTACGGGCGAGGACATCACCCCCAACGTCCGCACGATCGCGGAGATCCCGCACCGCCTCCGGGGCGACCGGATCCCGGAGCTCGTCGAGGTCCGCGGGGAGGTCTACTTCCCGATGGAGAAGTTCCTCGAGCTCAACGAGCGCCTGGTGGCCGACGGCAAGCCGCCGTTCGCCAACCCCCGTAACGCCGCGGCCGGTTCGCTGCGGCAGAAGGACCCCAAGGTCACCGCGAGCCGCCCGCTCCACATGGTCGTGCACGGCATCGGCGCCCGCCAGGGCTTCGACATCGACCGCCAGTCGGGGGCCTATGACCTGCTGCGCGAGTGGGGCCTGCCGACCGCCACGCACAACAGCGTCGTCGACTCCCTGGAGGCGGTGCGCCGGTTCATCGCCCACTACGGCGACCCCGTCACCCGCCGTACGGCCGTCGAGCACGAGATCGACGGTGTGGTCGTCAAGCTGGACGAGATCCGCCTCCAGGGGCGGCTGGGCTCCACCTCGCGCGCGCCGCGCTGGGCGATCGCCTGGAAGTACCCGCCCGAGGAGGTCAACACCAAGCTGGTCGACATCCGCGTCGGCGTCGGTCGTACGGGCCGGGTCACGCCGTACGCCGTCGTCGAGCCGGTGACCGTCGCCGGGTCCGAGGTGGAGTTCGCGACCCTGCACAACCAGGACGTCGTCAAGGCCAAGGGCGTCCTGATCGGGGACACCGTCGTGCTGCGCAAGGCGGGCGATGTCATCCCCGAGATCCTGGGGCCGGTCGTCGACCTGCGGGACGGCGCCGAGCGGGAGTTCGTGATGCCCGCCGAATGCCCCGAGTGCGGCACGGCCCTGCAGCCCGCCAAGGAAGGCGATATCGACCTGCGGTGCCCCAACGCCCGCGCCTGCCCCGCCCAGATCCGCGAGCGGCTGTTCTACCTGGCCGGCCGCAAATGCCTGGACATCGAGAACTTCGGCTATGTCGCGGCCACGGCCCTCAGCCAGCCCCTGGAGCCCGCCGAGCCGCCGCTGAAGGACGAGGGCGGTCTCTTCGACCTCTCCATCGAGCAGCTGCTGCCCATCAAGTCCTACGTCCTCGACCCCGACTCCGGCCTGCCCAAGCGCGACCCGAAGACCGGCGAGGAAAAGATCGTCACCTTCTTCGCCAACCAGAAGGGCGAGCCGAAGAAGAACGCCCTGGCCATGCTGGAGAACATCCAGGCCGCCAAGCGGCGCCCGCTGGCCCGGATCCTGACGGGCCTGTCGATCCGGCACGTCGGCCCGGTGGCGGCCGAGGCGCTGGCGCGGGAGTTCCGCTCCCTCGACCGGATCCGGAACGCCGGCGAGGAGGAGCTGGCCGCCGTCGACGGCGTCGGCGCGACGATCGCCGCCTCCCTCAAGCAGTGGTTCGCCGAGGAATGGCACCAGCAGATCATCGAGAACTGGCGGGACGCCGGCGTCCGGATGGAGGACGAGCAGACCGGCGAGGTGGGCCCGCGTCCGCTGGAAGGCGTCACCGTCGTGGTAACGGGCACACTCCAGTCACACACCAGAGATGGCGCGAAAGAGGCCCTCCAGGCGCTCGGAGCGAAGGTGACCGGTTCCGTTTCGAAGAAGACCGGTTTCGTGGTGGTGGGCGACAACCCGGGTTCGAAGTACGACAAGGCCATGCAGCTGAAGGTGCCTGTACTGGACGATGAAGGCTTCGCGGTGCTGCTGGAACAGGGTCCCGAGGCGGCGCGAGCGGTAGCGGTCACTCCGCCTGAGGAGGAGTGAGAATTCACCCCACTGGCGCATACCAGATCAGCCACGGATGCCAGGTCGCATTCGGGCAACCGCTGCGGATCGCTGCCCGTAGTGGCCCTGGGCGGCCTACTGTTGAGGTGTGCGCCTGCCGTGGCGCGGGCACAGCCGGCTGTGAGAGGGATCGGAATGAAACCGACCGACAGCGCCGCTCCGGCGTCGCGGCTCCAGCGGTTCGTCGTGCCCGCGCTGCCCGCGACCATCCTCGTCGTGGCGGGCCTCGCGCTCGCCACGGGCGTCATCTACACCCTCGGCGCCGGTGAGGCGCTGTTCCCGGGAGGGCCCGTCGGCTGGTCGCTGGCGATCCTCACCGGCATCATCGTCGGCCATCTGGTCGCCCTCGGCCGGGACCGCTGGTGGGGCGGCACGGGTTCCGGCGCCGCCCTCGCCCTCGCCGTACTGCTCCTGTACGGCTGGGTGCCCGCCACCCTCGTCAGCCTCGCGGTCGTCGTCCTGGTCGGCGCCGCCCGCCGACACCGCTGGCGGCAGGCCGTACTGCACGGCGCCGTGGACATCCTCGGCATCGGCGCCGCCGCGCTCGGCCTGACCGCGTTCGGCGTCGAGGGCACGGTCCGCCGCCCCTGGAGCCCGGAGGCCTGGGACCTGTCCGTCCTCCCCGAAGTCCTCACCGCGGCCGGCGGCTATCTCCTCGTCAGCCGCGCCCTGCTCTGGTTCACGCTGGCACCGCGCACCGGCGGACTGCCCACCATCGCCCGAACGGCCGTAGTGCGGCAGATCCTCGTCGGCATCGCGCTGCTCGGCATCTCCCCGCTGATCGCCGTCTGCGCCGACCACGCGCCGCTGCTGCTGCCGCTGTTCGCCGTCCCGCTCATCGCGCTGGACTCCACCCTGTGGATCGCCCGCGCCCGCGCCGAGGAGCAACTGCGCGACCCGCTCACCGGCCTGCCCAACCGCCAGTGGCTGCTGGAGCGCACGTGGACCGCGCTGGACGACGCCGAGCGGGTCGGCGCGCGCTCCGCCCTCGTCCTCATCGACCTCGACCGCTTCCGCTCCGTCAACGACACCCTCGGCCATTTGGCCGGCGACCGCCTGCTGCTGCAGATCGCCGACCGGCTGCGGCACGCCCTGCCGCGCGGCGCCGAGGCGGCCCGGCTCGGCGGCGACGAGTTCGCCGTCCTGCTGCCCACCACCGATTCCCTCACCAGCTCCCAGCGGGTGGCGCGCAACCTCGTCGCCGCCCTGGGATCCCCCCTGGACCTCGACGGTCTGACCCTCGTACTGGAAGCCAGTGCGGGGGTCGCGGTCTTCCCCGACCACGCCCTCGACGCCGAAGGGCTGCTGCGCCGCGCCGATGTGGCGATGTACCAGGCCAAGCGGGACCGCAGCGGCGTGGAGCTCTACGAGGCCAAGCGGGACGGCAACACCCCCGACCGGCTCGGCCTGCTGGGCGACCTCCGCCGCGCCCTGGACGCCGGCGACGTCGAGCTGCACTACCAGCCCAAGGTCGGCTTCGACGGGCATGTCGCCGGACTGGAGGCACTGGTCCGCTGGGTACACCCGGACCGCGGCAGAGTGCCACCGGACGAATTCATCGCCATCGCCGAGTCCTCCGGACTCATGCCGCGGCTGACGGAGTACGTCCTGGAGACCGCCCTCGCCCAGGTGGCGCGCTGGCGCGCGATGGGCCTGGAGGTGCCGGTCGCGGTCAATGTCTCGCCGCGCGATGTGCACTCACCGGGCTTCGCGGGAGCCGTCGCCGCCCGGCTGGCCCGACATCGGGTCCCACCCGGCGCCCTCCAGCTGGAGATAACCGAACACGTCCTCCTGGAGGACCCGCAGCGCGCCGCCGACACCCTCGCCGGGCTCACCGCCCACGGCGTGAAGATGTCCCTCGACGACTTCGGCACCGGCTACTCCTCCCTGGTCCATCTGCGGCGCCTCCCGGTCAGCGAGCTCAAGATCGACCGCTCCTTCGTGGCCCGGCTGGCCGTCGACAACGAGGACGCCGAGATCGTCCGCTGCACCCTCGACCTCGCCCACTCCCTCGGCCTGCTGGTCGTCGCCGAGGGTGTCGAGGACGACGAGACCTGGGAGCGGCTGCGGGACCTGGGCTGCGACGCCGTACAGGGCTGGCTGGTGGCCGCGGCGATGCCGCCGGACGAGACCACGGCCTGGCTGAGGGCCCGCGGCGAGCACGGCTGGCACCGCGAATCGGAGACGGCCGCCCTGGCGGCGGAGAAGGCAGCCAAAAGCCCTTCGGGACAGGTCTTGAACTGACCCGGCCACCGGCCGTCCCGTGTCCCCGCTCCGAAGAAACCTCGCAGGACCAGCCTCCACAGGACCAGCCCTCGCAGGACCGGTCCCCGCACGACCCGCCCGACGATTCCGTCGGACCCGCAGAGCCCGACGGGCCCGACGCGCCTTCCGGACCCGCGGAGCCCGGCTCCACCGTGCCGCGGCACGAAGAGCCGCACCCGGAGGAGCCACAGCCCGAAGAGCCGCGCCCCGACGCCCGTCCCGATGTCCGTCCCGGCCCCCCGGCGCCCGACGGTCCCTAGCGGGCCGGACGGACCCCGTACCGGCCCCGGCCCGTACTTTCCGCACCGTTCCGCGGAATGCATTTCGGACCGCTCTCCCGTACGCCATAGGATTGGGCCGGAATACGTTCACAGGACCACCGGAGCACGGGAGCAATCGCCCGGCCGCTCCTCCTGGAACGCTCCGCCCAGAAGACTCCGCCCAGAACACCAGAGGATCGCTGCATGCCTGGCATCACGCGCGAGGAGGTCGCTCACCTCGCCCGGCTGGCACGTCTGGAGCTGAAGGACGAAGAGCTCGACCACTTCGCCGGACAGCTCGACGACATCATCGGCGCGGTCGCCCGCGTCTCCGAGGTCGCCGACCAAGACGTACCGCCGACCTCCCACCCGCTGCCCCTGACCAACGTCATGCGGCCGGACGAGGTCCGTCCGTCGCTGGCCCCCGAGCAGGCGCTCTCCGGCGCCCCGGCCCAGGAGCAGCAGCGTTTCAAGGTGCCGCAGATCCTGGGGGAGGAGTGACCGACATGGCAGACCTGATCAAGCTCACCGCCGCCGAGATCGCGGCGAAGATCGCCGCCGGCGAGCTCACCGCCGTCGAGGTGACCGAGGCCCACCTGGCCCGCATCGAGGCCGTCGACGAGAAGGTGCACGCCTTCCTGCACATCGACCGCGAGGGCGCGCTCGCCCAGGCCCGCGCCGTGGACGAGAAGAAGGCCCGCGGCGAGAAGCTCGGCCCGCTGGCCGGCGTCCCGCTCGCGCTCAAGGACATCTTCACGACGGAGGGCATGCCCACCACCGTCGGCTCGAAGATCCTCGAGGGCTGGATCCCGCCGTACGACGCGACCCTGACCAAGAAGCTCAAGGCCGCCGACGTCGTCATCCTCGGCAAGACCAACATGGACGAGTTCGCCATGGGGTCCTCGACGGAGAACAGCGCCTACGGGCCGACCGGCAACCCCTGGGACCTGACCAAGATCCCCGGCGGCTCCGGTGGCGGCTCCTCCGCCGCCCTCGCCTCCTTCCAGGCCCCGCTCGCCATCGGCACGGACACCGGCGGCTCCATCCGCCAGCCCGCCGCCGTCACGGGCACGGTCGGCGTCAAGCCCACCTACGGCGGCGTCTCGCGCTACGGCATGGTCGCCTTCTCGTCCTCCCTGGACCAGGGCGGCCCCTGCGCCCGTACGGTCCTGGACGCCGCGCTCCTCCACGAGGCGATCGCGGGCCACGACCCCCTTGACTCCACCTCCATCGACGCCCCCGTACCGCCGGTCGTGGAGGCGGCCCGCAACGGCAGCGTCGAGGGCATGCGGGTCGGCGTCGTCAAGCAGTTCCGCGGCGAGGGCTACCAGGCCGGAGTGCTCCAGCGCTTCGACGAGTCGGTCGCGCTGATGCGGGAGCTGGGCGCCGAGATCGTCGAGCTGGACTGCCCGTCCTTCGACCTGGCGCTGTCCGCGTACTACCTGATCGCGCCGTCCGAGTGCTCCTCCAACCTGGCCCGCTTCGACGCCATGCGCTACGGCCTGCGGGTCGGCGACGACGGCACGAAGTCCGCCGAGGACGTCACGGCCCTGACCCGCGAGGCCGGCTTCGGCGACGAGGTCAAGCGCCGGATCATCCTCGGCACGTACGCGCTCAGCTCCGGCTACTACGACGCGTACTACGGCAGTGCCCAGAAGGTGCGGACGCTGATCACCCGCGACTTCGAGAAGGCCTTCGAGCAGGTCGATGTGATCATCTCGCCGACCACGCCGACCACCGCCTTCCCGATCGGCGAGCGCACCGACGACCCGATGGCGATGTACCTCGCCGACGTGTGCACGATCCCCACCAACCTGGCGGGCAACGCAGCCATGTCGCTGCCCTGCGGACTGGCCCCCGAGGACGGGCTGCCGGTGGGTCTGCAGATCATCGCCCCTGCCATGGCCGACGACCGGCTCTACAAGGTCGGTGCCGCGGTCGAGGCCGCGTTCACCGCCAAGTGGGGTCATCCGCTGCTCGAGGAGGCACCTGCACTGTGAGTGGAAAGCTTGCCAAGGCCAAGGGCTTCAAGAAGTCCAAGCCCGGTACGTATCTGTCCATCGGCACCACGCTGTTCGGCGCGGTGAGCGTCGTCAAGCAGGCGAAGAAGGCCAGGACGGAGCAGGACACGCTCCAGCTGGTCGACGCCGTCGTCTCCGCCGCCGCCATCGTCACCGGCGTCGCCCTGCTCATCCGCGAACTGCGCCGTCTGGGCGACGACGACGTCCTCGCGGGCTGACCGGCGCCGGACCTGAGAGGTTAGTTTCACCGTGACTGTCACCGACCTGGTGTCGTACGAGGACGCGCTGGCCACCTACGACCCCGTCATGGGGCTCGAGGTGCACGTCGAACTCGGCACCAAGACCAAGATGTTCTGCGGGTGTTCCACCACCCTGGGCGCCGAGCCCAACTCGCAGACCTGCCCCACGTGCCTGGGCCTGCCCGGCTCGCTGCCGGTCGTCAACGCGATCGGCGTCGAGTCCGCCGTCAAGATCGGCCTGGCCCTGAACTGCTCCATCGCCGAGTGGTGCCGTTTCGCCCGGAAGAACTACTTCTATCCGGACATGCCGAAGAACTTCCAGACCTCCCAGTACGACGAGCCGATCGCCTTCGACGGCTACCTCGACGTACAGCTGGAGGACGGCGAGGTCTTCCGCGTGGAGATCGAGCGCGCCCACATGGAGGAGGACACCGGCAAGTCCACGCACGTCGGTGGCGCGACGGGCCGTATCCACGGCGCCTCGCACTCCCTCCTGGACTACAACCGCGCCGGCATCCCGCTGATCGAGATCGTCACCAAGCCGATCGAAGGAGCGGGCGAGCGGGCCCCCGAGGTCGCCAAGGCCTACGTCGCCGAGCTGCGCGAGCTCATCAAGGCGCTGGGCGTGTCCGAGGCCCGCATGGAGCAGGGCCAGATGCGCTGCGACGTGAACCTCTCGCTGCGCCCCAACGGCACCGAGAAGTTCGGCACGCGCTCGGAGACCAAGAACGTCAACTCCCTGCGCTCCGTGGAGCGCGCGGCCCGCTTCGAGATCCAGCGCCACGCCGCGGTGCTGTCCTCGGGCGGCACGGTCATCCAGGAGACCCGGCACTTCCACGAGGAGGACGGCTCCACGACGGCCGGCCGCATCAAGGACAACGCCGAGGACTACCGCTACTTCCCCGAGCCGGACCTGGTGCCGGTGGCCCCCGCGCGCGAGTGGGTCGAGGAACTGCGGGGCACCCTGCCCGAGCTGCCGCGGGTGCGCCGTAACCGGCTGCGCGAGGAGTGGGGCATCTCCGAGCACGACATGCAGTCGATCCTCAACGCGGGCGCGGTCGACCTGATCACCGCCACCGTCGACGCCGGCGCGGACTCCGCCTCGGCCCGCAAGTGGTGGATGGGCGAGCTGGCCCGCCGTGCCAACGAGGACGGTGTGGACCTGGCCGCCCTGCCGATCACCCCCGCCCAGGTCGCCCGGGTCACCGCCCTGGTGGCCGACGGTTCGCTCAACGACAAGCTGGCCCGCCAGGTCATCGAGGGCGTGCTGGCCGGCGAGGGCGACCCGGACACGGTCGTCGAGAAGCGCGGCCTGAAGGTCGTCTCCGACGAGGGTGCCCTCGGCACCGCCGTCGACGAGGCCATCGCCGCCAACGCCGCCATCGCCGACAAGATCCGCGGCGGCAAGGTGGCCGCGGCCGGCGCCCTGGTCGGCGCGGTCATGAAGGCGACGCGCGGGCAGGCCGACGCGGCCCGGGTGCGCGAGCTGATCCTGGAACGGCTGGGTGTCGAGGGCTGACGCCCCACCCGCCAGGTACCACGAAGCGGCCGCTCTCCTCCGGGAGGGCGGCCGCTTTCGCATGCGCCCACCCGATCGGCCCGGCCCGGAATGCCGGAGTGCGCCGCGGTGCTGTGATCGGGAGAGGCCCCCGCGGGACGGACGCGGCCGGGCCGCCCCCTCGGCCAGTGGAGAAACGGTGCAGCAGCAGGCTCTCGCTTCGCGGATCGGTCCGGTCGGTGTCTGGCACGGCGGCCTCGGCCGGGTGTCGGCCGCGACCGCCCGGCGGGCGGCCGCCGAGATCGAGCGACTGGGCTACGGCGCCCTGTGGTTCGGGGAGGGGCCGGGCACGGAGGCGGTCAGCCGGGCCGCCGTGCTGCTGGCCGCCACCGCACGGATGACGGTCGCCACCGGCATCGCCAACATCTGGGTCCGGGACGCGGCCGCCGCGAAGGCCGCCGCGCACACCCTCGCCGAGGCGTACGACGGCCGCTTCCTGCTCGGCCTGGGCGCCAGCCACGCCCCGCTGGTCGACCGGCGGGGGCACACCTACGCCAAGCCACTCACGGCGGTGCGCGAGTATCTCGACGCGATGGACGCGGCCCCGTACGACGGCCCGGACGGTCCCGCGCCCGCCAGGGTGCTCGCGGCCCTCGGCCCGAAGATGCTGGAACTGGCGAGGGACCGGGCGGCGGGCGCCCATCCGTACTTCGTGACGCCCGAGCACACCGCCCGCGCCCGAGCGGCCCTGGGCACCGGCCCGCTGCTCGCCCCCGAACAGGCCGTACTGCTGGAGTCCGACCCGGCGAAGGCCCGCTCCCTGGCCCGCGAGCACCACACGCGCTTCTATCTGCAGCTGCCGAACTACACCGGCAGCCTGCGCCGGCTCGGCTTCGGCGACGAGGACTTCGCGGACGGCGGCAGCGACCGGCTGGTGGACGCGATCGTGGCATGGGGCGACGTGGACGCCGTCCGGCGGCGGGTACGCGAGCACCACGAGGCGGGCGCCGACCACGTGGCCGTCCAGCCGGTGGCGGCGGGCCGTGAGCTGGGGCTCGATCAACTCCGTGAACTGGCGCCGGCATTGATCCAGGCCTGAGCCGGCCGGACGCGGACCGGCCCCGTCCGCGCGGGCGGCACGCGGACCGGCCGGAACGCGGGCCGGCGCCCGCCTCCGGTGCCCACCCCGGCCACCGCGCACCGCAGTACGAGCGGGGCGCCCGCACCCGCCCGCGGGTCCTTGATCCCGTGTGCCCGGCCGTTCGTCTGCCACCCTGTGTGGGGAAGTCCACAAAGGGGCCTATGGATCTTTTCGGGCTGCCACCCTGCTCGCAGCGGAAGGCCCGTCGGAACCTGGTGGGCCCCCGTCCCCGTACATCCGCGCTCGGCACCACCCGTCACCCGGGAGTTATCGACGCCCAACCCGGAAGCAGACGACGAGGTCCGTGACCGCTCTGGCTCGGTGGTGTTTCAGGCGCCGCATCGTGGTGATCGTTCTCTGGCTCGCCGCCTTCGCAGGGGTGGCCGCCGCCGCGGGGGTGACGGGCTCCGCGTACTCGACCGATTACGAGGTTCCCGGGACCGAGTCCGGGCAGGCCGGCGCCCTGCTGGCGAAGGCGTTTCCCGGGCAGTCCGGGGACAGCGACACCATCGTCTGGCACACCGACAAGGGATCGGTGCGGGCCGGCGCGGTCAAGAAGCGGATGACGCACGCGCTGCGGGACGTCGCCGGGCTGCCCGGGGTCTCCCAGGTGCACGGCCCCTACGGCCGGGCGGGCGACGGCTCCCCCCACCCGCAGCGGCAGATCAGCCGGGACGGGCACACCGCCTACGCCACCGTCGTCTTCGACCGGCCGACCGATGAACTGCACGCGGACCAGGTCAAGAAGGTCGTCGACACCGCTCGGGCCGCCTCCGGCCACGGCCTCCAGGTGGAACTGGGCGGCGCCGGGATCGCGCTGACCGAGGCGCCGCGCGCCCAGCTGCCTGAAGTCATCGGGCTGTGCGTGGCGGCCGTGGTGCTGTTCCTTGCGTTCGGCTCGCTCGCCGCGACGTTCCTGCCGATCGTCACCGCGCTGGCCGCCGTCGGCACCGCTTCGGCCGCCATCACCCTGCTCGGCCACGCCATGACCGTCGCCGACTTCGCGCCCATGCTGGGCATGCTCATCGGCCTCGGCGTCGGCATCGACTACGCGCTGTTCATCGTCACCCGGCACCGCAAGGGACTGCGGGCGGGGCTGTCCGTCCAGGAGGCCGCCGAACGGGCGGTGTCGGTGTCGGGCCGCGCGGTCGTCTTCGCGGGCGCCACCGTCTGCATCGCGCTGCTCGGCATGCTGATCCTGCGGCTGGGTTTCCTCAACGGCGTCGCGCTCGCCGCCTCGCTCACCGTCGTCCTGACCGTCGCCGCCTCCGTCACCCTGCTGCCCGCGCTGCTCGGCCTGATCGGGATGCGGGCGCTCGGCCGCCGCGAGCGCCGGCGGCTGGCCGGCCACGGCCCGCGGCCCGAACAGCCCACCGGCATCGCCGCCCGCTGGGCCTCCTTCGTCGAGCGCCACCCCAAGCTGCTGGGCGGGACCGCGGCCGCCGTCATGCTCGTCCTGGCGCTGCCCACCCTCGGGCTCCACCTGGGCACCTCCGACCAGGGCAACAATCCGGCCACCTCGACGACGCGCAAGGCGTACGACCTGCTCGCGGGCGGCGCCGACGGAAGCGGTACCGGCGGCGATGCGCGGAGCGGCTTCGGCCCCGGGTTCAACGGCCCGCTGACGCTGGTCGGCAGCCTCGACGGAGCCAAGGACCGGCTCGCCTTCGACAAGCTGCCGCACCGGCTGCGCGAGGTACCCGGCGTCGCCCAGGTCGGCGGACCCGAGTTCGACGGCAGCCGCACCACCGGCGTGATCACCGTCGTACCGACCAGCTCCCCGCAGTCCCAGCAGACCTCCGACCTGGTGCAACGGCTGCGCGGCGACGTCCTCCCGGACGCCGCGGACGGCACGACGATGCGGGTGCACGTCGGCGGGATCACCGCGAGCTACGACGACTTCGCCTCCGTCATCGTCGGCAAGCTGCCGCTCTTCGTCGGCGTCGTCGTCGCGCTGGGATCGGTCCTGCTCCTGCTCGCCTTCCGGAGCATCGGCATCCCGGTGAAGGCCGCGCTGATGAACGTCGCGGCGGTCGCCTCGTCCTTCGGGATCGTCGTCGCGATCTTCCAGTGGGGGTGGGGGAGCGAGCTGCTGGGGCTGGGCAGCGCCGGGCCGATCGAACCGTTCCTGCCGGTCATCATGGTGTCGGTGCTCTTCGGGCTGTCCATGGACTACCAGGTGTTCCTGGTCTCCCGGATGTACGAGGAGTGGCAGCTGACGCACGACAACCGCCGGGCGGTACGGGTCGGCCTCGCCGAGACCAGCCGGGTGATCAACTCCGCGGCGGTCATCATGATCGCGGTGTTCGGGGCGTTCGTCCTCAGCGGCGACCGGATCATCGCGATGTTCGGGATCGGGCTGGCCGCGGCCGTGGCCCTGGACGCCTTTGTGCTCCGTACGCTGCTGGTCCCCGCCCTGATGCACATGCTCGGCGGCGCCAACTGGTGGCTGCCCGCCTGGCTGGACCGCCGGCTGCCCCGGATCAGCATCGAACCGCCACCGCAGGCCGGCCCGGTCGCCCCGCCCGGCCCGCGGGACGAGGAGAACCCGCTGGTCGGGGTCTAGCTGGGACACCGCCCCGGCCGGGGGTCTGGCGCCGCGTCCCGCCGTCCTCGTGCCGCCGCTCTCATCCGACTCTCAGACGCGGCACCTACCGTCGCGCCCATGGGAACGACGACTACGGACAAGCGCACCGACGACGAGACCGCCGCCGCGGCGGACGCGGCCGAGAAGACCGCCACCGACACCGCCACCGAGAACGCCGGTGACAAGGGCACCGAGCCGGGCGACGCGGCCCCCGCCGAGGCGGCGGACGAGGCCGAGGACGAGGGCACGGCCGGTCAGCCGGACGCCCGGCCCGCCGCCGGTGTCGCCGCCGGCGCCGGTGCCGTGGTGGCCGCGGGGCTCGGCCTCGCCTCCGTCACCGGTACCTGGCTCGGCACCCTGATGGCCGAGCGGCAGACCCTGATGGGCCAGATCAACCTTCAGGCGCGCCGGACCACCGACCAGATCGCCGCCGTCTACGGAACCCCCTGGCACACCACCGCCCTGGTCAACGGCGTCTTCGCGCTGCTCGCCATGATCGTCGCCGCGGTGACGCTGACCCGCGCGCGCACCACCTGGGTACGGGCCGTGGCCTGGGGCGGCCTGGCGCTCGGCGTGCTCGGCCTCTTCATCTCGGCCGGCATGTACCTCGACCTGTTCGCGAGCATGCCCAGCATCCCCAAGGGCGGCGCACCGGGTGCCTGAGTCCGCGCGGCCGAGGGTGCCGGTCTCTCTCCACGTCCCTAAGACCCCTCGGGAAGAACCCGGTGGTTTCTAAGGACCGTACGGCGCACCCCGGCGGTTTCTAAGGACCGTAGGGATCGCCCCACGGGTTTCTAAGGCCCGTACGGGCAGGAAGATCGGGCACTCTCCCGATGTGGTGGACCCCCCTGGGGGACGAAGCTTGAGCACATCGACAAGCAGTCGAGGCCGCAAGGCCACCACCACATCGGGAGAGACACCATGTACAGCTCCGAGCTGGCACTGCGCATCCGTTACGAGGAGCTCCGCCGCGAGGCCGACCAGCAGCGCCTGGTGCGGGAGGCGACCGAGGGGCGGCTCGCCGCGGCCCGTTCCGGACACCACGAACCGGAAGGGCGGGTGAGACGGAGCCGGTGGGCGCGGGTGCGCCGCGCCACCGCCTGACCCCCGTCATGCCGGGCCCGGCAGGTCGGGAGAGGAAACGCACTGCCGGATTGTCGGACCTCTGTGCGATGCTCAGCACCGTGGAGACCAGGTCCGTCAGTCCCGTGTTCGTCGGCCGCACGGCCGAACTCGCCGCCCTGCGCGACGCGCTCGCCCGTATCGCCGCGTCCGGCGCGCCGCAGGCGGTGCTCATCGGCGGCGAGGCCGGGGTCGGCAAGACCCGGCTGATCGAGGAGTTCACCGAATCCGCCCGCGCCCAGGGCGCGCTGGTCGCGCTCGGCGGCTGCATCGAAATCGGCTCCGAGGGCCTGCCGTACGCACCGTTCTCCGCGATCCTGCACACCCTCAACGCCCATCTGCGCGACGAGCTCGCCGCCGCCGTCGCCGGACAGGAGGGGGAACTCGCCCGCATCCTCCCCGAGTTGGGGGAGACCGCGGGCGAGACCCACGATGAGGAGATCGGCCGCGCCCGCCTCTTCGAGCTGACCGCCCGCCTCCTGGAGCGGCTCGCCGCACACCGCAGCCTGGTCATCGTCATCGAGGACCTCCACTGGGCCGACCGCTCCACCCGCGAACTCCTCGCCTACCTCCTGCGCGCCCTGCACGACGCCGACGTCCTCCTGGTCGCGACCTACCGCTCCGACGACATCCACCGCCGCCATCCGCTGCGCCCCTTCCTCGCCGAGATCGACCGGATGCGCACGGTCCGGCGCGTCGAGCTGGCCCGCTTCAACCGCGAAGAGGTCCGCTCCCAGATCGCCGGGATCAACGGCAGCGAGCCCGAAGAGGACACCGTCGACCGGGTCTTCAAGCGTTCCGAGGGCAACGCCTTCTTCGTCGAGGAGCTGGCCCGCAGCCTCGCCGACGGCTGTCTGCACGGCCTCAGCGACCCGCTGCGCGATCTGCTGCTGGTGCGCGTCGAGGCGCTCCCCGAGGACGCCCAGCGGGTGGTGCGGATCGCCTCCGAGGGCGGCTCCACGGTCGAGTACGAACTCCTCGCCGCCGTCTGCGAGATGTCCGAGGACGCCCTCATCGAGGCCCTGCGGTCCGCCGTCGGCAGCAACACCCTGGTGCCCACCCAGGACGGTACGGGCTACCGCTTCCGGCACGCCCTGGTACGCGAGGCCGTCGTCGACGATCTGCTGCCCGGCGAGCGCACCCGCCTCAACCGCCGCTACGCCCAGGCCCTGGAGGCCGATCGCACCCTGGTCCGCGCCGACGCCTGCGCCGCCCGCCTGGCCAGCTACTGGTACAAGGCCCATGACGCCGCCAAGGCGCTGCCCGCCGTCCTGGCCGCCTCCGTCCAGGCCCGTCGCCGCCATGCCTACGCCGAGCAGCTGCGGTTGCTGGACCGCGCCCTGGAGCTGTGGGACGACGCCCCCGTGGAGGTCCGCCAGAACGTGCGTCCGGTCGACTCCGCCGAGGCGTATCCGGGATGCGGCTGCGGCGACGACGCCCTGCGCTTCCTCGACCTGCTCGCCGAGATCACGGTGGCCGCCCGGATGTCCGGCGACGGCGAGCGGGCCTTCACGATCACCAAGCGCGCCCTGCGCTCGCTGCGCGCGGAGAACGACCCCCACCGGGAGGCCTGGTTCCTTCTGCAGCGCTCCCGGCTGGTCCAGCGCACCGGCCGCGGCGACGGCTGGGAGGACCTGGGCAAGGCGCAGGAGCTGATGCGCGGGCTGCCGCCGTCCTCCGTGCACGCCGCGGTGATGGCCGGCGTCGCCGGCTGGCAGATGCTGCACGAACCCGGCCCGGGCACCTTCGCGACGGCCGAACAGGCCGTGGAGCTGGCCCGGTCGGTCGGCGACGAAGAGGCCGAGCTCAACTCCCGGCTGACGCTGGCGAACCTGAGCGTCGACGCGGGCGAGGTCGAGGGCGGCCTCACCGAATTCCGTACCGTCCTCGCTCTGGCCATGGACCGCAGCTACTTCGCCGTCGTCGGCCGCGGCCACATCAACCTCCCCTCCGTGCTGGAGGGCGTCGGCCGCTCCCGTGAGGCGGTCGACGTCGCGACCCGGGGCGTCGAACTGACCGTCCGCTACGGCCTGAAGGAGACCGCCAGCTGGGTGGCGGGCAACCTCGCCGAATCGCTGCACTCGCTGGGCCGCTGGGAGGAGGCGCGCCGGGCCGCCGCCGATGCCGCCCGCCTGTCGCAGAGCGCCCGCTCCATGGTGCTGGCCGTCAGCCGCCGCGTCGACCTCGCCCTGGAGACGGGCGACCTCGCCGCGGCCGAGCGCGAACTGGCCTTCGCCCAGGAGAGCTACGGCAGCCACGACTGCCAGCCCCAGCAGATCATCCCGATGAGCCGCCACGCCCTGCGCATCGCCGCGGCCCAGGGGCGGCTCCTCGAAGCCCGCGACATCCTCCAGCAGGCGCTGGACGCCGGCTTCCCGCCCGGCACCGCGCGCTATGCCTGGCCGCTGCTGTGGTCGGCCACGTCCGCCGAGTCGGACGCCCGGGGGCTGCCCGCCGCCGGGCCCGGCCGGGCCGGGATCCTCGCCCGCATCCGGGACGCCGCCGAGCTGCTGCCCCGGCTGTCCCCGGTCTGGGAGGCCTACAGCCTGGCGGTCGAGGCCGAACTCCGCCGCGCCGAGGGCCGTGAGGCGCCGGACGCCTGGGCGGCGGCGGTCGGTGCCTTCGAGCCGATGGAACGCCCGCACGCGCTGGCCTGGGCCTGCTACCGCTGGGCCGAATCGCTGCTGCACGGCACGGAGCGGGCGACCGCCGGCCTCGACGGCCGCACCCCCCGCGAGGCCGCCGTACTCCTCCTCGCCCGGGCCCACACCGCGGCCGCCGCGATGGGCGCCCGCCCGCTGGCCGACGAGGTCGAACTCCTCGCCCAGCGCGCCCGCATACCCCTCCCCGGCCGGACCGCGCCCGCCGAGCCGTCCCCGGAGCCCGCCGAGCCGGGGGCGCCGGCCGTCCCCGCCGAATCGCTGGGTCTGACGCGCCGCGAGAGCGACGTCCTGCGCCTGGTCGCCGACGGCCGCAGCAACCGCCAGATAGCCGACGCGCTGTTCATCTCGCCCAAGACCGCCAGCGTCCATGTCTCCAACATCCTCGCCAAGCTGGGCGTCTCCGGCCGCGGCGAGGCGGGTGCGGTGGCCCATCGGCTGCGCCTGTTCGGGGAGCCGACGGTCCGGTGACGGGCCCGGTGGCGGCGCCCTGGACGGACGGGCCGCCGGTGCACGTCCGCGCGGCGCGGAACGGGACGCCCCCGGCTTCCGGGCCCTGGCGGCCCAGGTGGAGCACTGGTCCGGCCCGATGGCCGACGATCCGGGTTTCCGTGCCGCGGTGGCGCGGAACATCCGCCGGTCCACGGCGCCGGTCGCCGCGGGGCCCGGGAACCCTTGAGGTGATCACCTTCGGGGCCGATCATCCCGGCGCCGTCGCCAGTGGGGCCCGCGCCTTCCACCGCGCCCTCGGCTTCGGTCCCGCCGAGGCCGCCGAGCCGGGCCCGGAGGGCGGCTCCCGGCAGGTGTTCCGCAGGGCCGTCCGCTGACGCCGGAACGCCACCGCGCGCGGCGGCCGGGGGCCCCGGCTCAGCCCGCGTCCTCCGCGGCGGGCCGCGCCCGCGGTGCCCGGACGACGACGGTCCCGGACGCGAGGTCTATCGGGCCGTCCCAGGGATCGCCGTCCCCCACGTCGTCGACGACGAGCGACATCTTCTCGCGCTCCTCGTCGGTGTGCCGACGGCCGGGTGCGAACAGTTCCTCCACGGCGTTCAGCACGCCAACGTGCCCCCTTCCGGCGTGGCCCGCCCCCGCAGACGGGAGATGCCCCACGCCGAACCCGAGTGTAGGCAAGTCGCGCATAAAAGGGATGGGTTCGGCCGGAAGAGGACGGTTCCAGCCGGAAAGGGGACCGTTCCGACCGGAAAGGGATCAGCTCACCTTCAGGCGGAGGATCCGGTCGTCGCCCTTGGCCGGGTGCCCGCGCCCGTCGGTGTTGCTGGTGACCAGCCACAACGAGCCGTCGCCGGCCGCGACGACGGTCCTCAAGCGCCCGTACGTGCCCTTGAGGAAGGCCTGCGGGGCGCCCACCGGCTTCGTACCGTTCAGCGCGATCCGCCACAGCCGCTCGCCGCGCAGCGAGGCCATCCAGATCGAGCCCTTGGCGTAGGCGATGCCGCTGGGCGAGGCGTCCTTGGTCCGCCACTCCTCGACCGGGTCCGTGAACCCGGGGCCCGCCTTGCCCCCCTTCGCCTTGCCCTCCACCTCCGGCCAGCCGTAGTTCTTTCCCGGCTCGATGAGATTGAGCTCGTCCCAGGTGTCCTGCCCGAACTCCGAGGCCCACAGCCGCTTGTCGTCGTCCCAGGCCAGGCCCTGCACATTGCGGTGGCCCCAGTCGAGGACCACCGAATCGGCGCTCGGGTTGCCGTGCGCCGGCTCGCCGTCCGGCGTCATCCGCAGGATCTTGCCGCCCAGCGACTTCTTGTCCTGCGCGAGCCCCATGTCGCCGGTCTCGCCCGTCCCGGCGTAGAGCATCTTGTCCGGGCCGAACGCGATCCGGCCGCCGTTGTGGATCTGGCCCTTGGGGATGCCCCGCAGGATCGTGTCGGGGGCACCGAGCTGGTCGCCCGGGGGGCGCTTCTCGTCGTAGATCATGCGCGCGATGCGGTTGTCGGACGCGGTGGTGAAGTACGCGTACACCTGGTGGTCCACCCCGAACGACGGGGACACCGCGATCCCCAGCAGCCCGCCCTCGCCGCCCGGGTCCACGCCCGGCACGGAGCCCAGCTCCGTGGTCTTCCCGCCGTCCGCCGACACCCGGACGATCTTCCCGGTGTCCCGGGAGGCCACCAGCAGATCCCCGCCCGGCAGCACCGCGACCCCCCAGGGCGACTTCAGGCCGGTGGTCAGGGTGCCGGCCACCTTGACCGAGCCCTTGGCTGGCGGCGCGGTGCTCGAGGGCGTGGCGCGCGGTGAGGCCGGTGCGCTGGAACTCCTGCCCTTGGGGGTGGCGGACCCGCCCCCGGTGGCGGCCGGCGCGCCGCCGGAAGAACACCCCGCCGCCAGGAGCAGCGAAGCGGCGGCCAACACGGCGGTCTGGGAACGGCGTTGCACGGCGGGAATCCTCTCGTCTGCGGGCGGGACAAGGAGACCACATCGTGGCGGGTGGGGCGGGAGGCGGCACGCCCCTCGGCCCGCGCTCAGTACCAGGACCCCCGGGCGGGCGGCAGACTCGCGATCTCCGCCAGGTCCTCCCTGCTCAGCACCAGTTCCGCCGCCTTGGCGTTCTGGGCCGCCCAGCGTTCCTTCTTGGTGCCCGGTACGGGGACCACATGGCGGCCCTGGGCCAGCACCCAGGCCAGCGCCACCTGGCCGGGCGTCGCGCCGTAACGGGCGCCGACCCGCCGCAGTCCCGCGATCACCGGCTGGTTCGCCGCCATCATCTCGGCGGTGAAGCGGGGGTGGCGGGCCCGTACGTCCTCCGGCTCGAAGCCCTGGCCCGGGGTGAGCGTGCCGGTCAGATAGCCGTTGCCCAGCGGCATCGCCGCCAGGAAGCCGACGCCCCGGGACTCGCACCACGGCAGCAGCGCCTCCAGCGCCTCCGGCGACCACACCGACAGTTCGGCCTGGACGCTGCTGACCGGGAACACCTGCTGGATGCGCTCCAGTTGGCGCAGTGTGCCGTCGTGCATCCGCGACGGCAGGCGGCGCCCGGCGCCCGCCCGGCGGTCGGTACGGGTCGCGCGGGACGGCCGCACCGCCCGCGCGCCCACCGCGCACAGCCCCAGGGACCGCACCTTCCCCGCCGCCACCAGCTCCGCCATCGCGCCCCAGGTCTCCTCGATGGGCACCTCGGGGTCGGCGCGGTGCAGCTGGTAGAGATCGATGCGGTCGGTCCCCAGGCGGCGCAGCGAGGCGTCACAGGCGCGTTTGACATAGCCGGGGCGCCCGTTGGCGACAATGTGCTGCTCGCCGACCAGCAGCCCGCACTTGGTCGAGACGAAGGCGTCCCGGCGCCGCTCCTTGAGCGCCCGTCCGACGAGCAGTTCGTTGGTGAAGGGGCCGTACATGTCGGCGGTGTCCAGCAGGGTGCAGCCCCGGTCGAGCGCCGTGTGCACGGCCCGCAGCGAGCCCTCCCCGCTGCGCTGCGATGCGGTGTACCCCCAGCTCATCGGCATACAGCCCAGTCCGACAGCGCCCACTTCGAGGGCCGCCGCACCGATCGTCCTGCGCTCCACCTGGTCGTGCCTCCGTCCCCTCGCCCCCGATCAAGGGCCTTCACCAAACTAACGTCTGAACCAAACACCTCTTCGCATAGCCTGCGGTCATGGCAACAGCACACCGCCCCAGCCCCGCCCGGGACGTCTGGCTCCCCATCCCGCCCGACGAGATCGACGGCCTGCCCGAGGGGTTCCGCTACCTCCACTGGGACGCCGGCCCCGACTACCCGGCCGACCCCGCCGAGTGCGTCTTCTACGCCGTCCCCTACATGAAGGGCGCGGAGGTCTGCCGGCGGCCGCTGCCGCTGATGGGCCGGGTGCGGGCCGTACAGACGCTGACCGCCGGGATCGAGCACATGCTGCCCGGCCTGCCCTCGATGCCGTCCGGTGCCGAACTGTGCAACGCCCAGGGACTGCACGACACCAGTACGGCCGAGCTCGCGCTCACCCTGACGCTGGCGGCGCTGCGCGGAATTCCCGGATTCGTACGGGGCCAGGACGCGGAGGAATGGCGGGCGGGCTTCCAGCCGGCGCTCGCCGACAAGTCCGTCCTCATTGTGGGGTACGGTTCGATCGGCAGTGCCATCGAAGACCGGCTCACACCTTTTGAGTGCGCGCGGGTCTCGCGCATCGCGCGCACCGCCCGTGAAACCGTGCGCGGTCCCGTGCTTCCACTCTCCGCCTTGTCCGCCCTCTTGCCCGACGCGGACGTCGTCATCCTGGCCACTCCGCTCACCGACGAGACCCGTGGCCTGGTCGGACGCGATTTTCTGGCCCGGATGAAGGACGGCGCACTCCTGGTGAACGTCGCCCGCGGGGCGATCGTCGACACCGGTGCGCTGCTCCCCGAATTGGCGTCCGGACGGCTGCGCGCGGCACTCGATGTGACCGATCCGGAACCCCTGCCCGCGGGACATCCGCTGTGGCACGCTCCCGGCGTGCTCATCACTCCACACGTCGGTGGCCCCAGTTCTGCCTTCCTGCCCCGCGCGAAGCGGCTTCTGCGCGACCAGTTGGCGCTTTTCGCCGCCGGGGAGCCGCTGCGGAACGTGGTGGCCACGGCCGACCGGAACGGTTGCGAGTAGCTCTACGAGGCCGTACGACTGCAAAGGGTTTCCACCGCTCCCCAGCCAGTCACGCTCCGTAGAAGACCTATATCCCTGAGTGACGGACTGGTGTATCGTCCGATCGGGGACGACGCCGGGGTCCGTGCGGCGCCGTGCGAAGGATCCGGAACTCGAGGGGGGCGACGGGCGATGTACGGCCGATGGGCGAATCGCGAGACGCGCGATCCACGAGCGCCCGAGGGAATAGCGCTGGACCTCCAGGTGCGCCGGTCGCGACGTGGTCGCGGGCGGGCGAGCGGGAGAGCACGGTGAGCGCCCCGGGGGCGGTGCTCACCCGGCCGCCGGCACCGGCCGGCGGTCCGCCGAGCGTGGTACCGCAAATCACCCTGGCCGTGGTCTGCGGCGGCTATGCCGTCGGCGCGGCCCTCGGCTGGGGATCGGAGGAAGTCGCCCTGTTCATGGGGGACTTCGGGCTCAGTGTCGCCGCCCTGCTGGCGGCCGTCTCCTGCGGACTGTACGCCCACCGGCACCGCGGCAGCCGCTTCCGGCCGGCCTGGATGCTGTTCGCCGCCTCCTCCGGAATGGCCGGCGTCGGCAACGGCGTATGGGGCTGGTACGAAGTCGTCCTGCGGGCCCCGGTGCCCAGCCCGTCCCTCGCCGACTTCTGCTTCCTGCTGTTCGCGCCGCCGGCCATCGTCGGTCTGCTGGTGCTCGCCAAGCGGCCGGTCACCAGGGCCGGTTGGGTCTGCCTCGGCCTGGACGCCTGGCTGATCGCCGGCTCCCTGCTCACCCTGTCCTGGAGCCTCGCGCTCGCCCACACCACGCACTTCCAGGGCACCAGCGTCGCCCAGGGTGCGCTGTCGCTCGCCTATCCGCTGCTGGACATCGTGCTGGTGAGCATGGTGCTCGCGCTGCACTTCCGGCGCTCCTCGGTGCACCGCTCCGCCGTCAACACCGCCATCGCGGCACTGGCGTTGACGGTGCTGTGCGACGCCCTGTTCAGCTCGCCGCTGCTGCGCGACCACTACCGCTCCGGCCAGATCCTGGACGCCGGCTGGTTCGCCGGTTCGATACTGCTCGCGTACGCGCCATGGGTCGCGCGCCGTACGGCCGGGACCGCCGCCGACGACCCCCGGCGGGCCGGTGACGACTTCCAGCGCGCCGCGCGCCGCGCGCAGCTTCCCGGCAGCCGGCCCATCGCGGGCTCCCTCGCCGCCCTGACCCCGTATCTCGCCGCCGCCGTGTGCACCCTGGGCATCCTCACCAATGTCCTGGACGGACGGCGGATCGACCGTGTGGTGCTCTTCACCGGCTGCACGGTCGTCCTGGCACTGGTCGTCCGCCAGGGCATCATGCTGCTCGACAACATCACCCTCACCCAGGAGCTGGCCCAGAAGGAGAACCACTTCCGCTCCCTGGTGCAGGGCTCCAGCGACGTCATCATGATCGCCGCCCCGACCGGTGTGCTGCGCTATGTGAGCCCCGCCGCGGCGGGCGTGTACGGCCGCGATGCGGAGGAGCTGGTCGGCTCCGAGCTGGCCGCGCTGATCCATCCCGAGGACCTGGGGCGGGTGGTGCACGAGGTGCGCAGGTTCCTCGCCGCCGCCCCCGAGAAGGAACCGACCACCCGTATCGAATGCCGCTTCCGGGCCGGTGCGCAGCGCTCCGGCGGCGACGGCTGGCTGAACGTCGAGTCCACGGTCAACCGCCATCACGGCGGCCTGATCTTCAACTCCCGCGATGTCACCGAACGGGTCCGCCTCCAGGCCCAGCTCCAGCACAACGCCTCGCACGACGCGCTCACCGACCTGCCCAACCGCGCGCTGTTCACCGAACGCGTCAACCAGGCCGTCACGGGCCGCCGCGCCAGCGACCACGACACCGCCGTGCTCTACATCGACCTGGACGGCTTCAAGCAGGTCAACGACACCATCGGCCACCAGGCGGGCGACGAACTGCTGGTGCAGGCCGCCCGCAGGCTCGGCGAATCGGTGCGCTCGGGGGACATAGCGGCACGGCTCGGCGGCGATGAGTTCGCCGCGCTGATCACGGGCGAGGGCACCCGCGACCACGGGGAGCGCGAATTCCGCGTCCATGAGATCGCCGACCGGCTGCGCATGAAGCTCTCCGAGCCGTACCGCATCGACGGCCGCGACGTCCGCGTCGCCGCCAGCATCGGCGTCGCCTTCGCCGACCCGGGCATCACCCCGGCCGCTCTGCTGCGCAATGCCGACATGGCGATGTACCGCGCCAAGCAGGCGGGCAAGGGCCGGGTCGAGATGTACGCCCCGCAGATGCAGGCCGAGGTGGTGCAGCGCGCCGAGCTCGCCACGAAGCTCCGTACGGCGCTGCACGAGGGCGAGTTCGCGCTGCTGCACCAGCCCGTGGTGGAGCTGACCAGCGGCAAAGTCACCGCGATCGCGGCGCACGCCCGCTGGCGCTCCGCCGAGGGCATCCTCTTCACCCCCGCGGAGTTCCTCCGGGTCGGCGACCGCGGCCGGCGCACGGAGGACGGCGAGCGCGCCGCGGAGCTGAGCCGCTGGCAGCTGGGGGCGGCCCTGGAGCAGGCCGCGGCGCGGCACCGCGCGGGCCACACCGTCCCGGTCGCCGTCCGGCTCTCCGCCCGCCGTCTGCTCGGCGGCGAACGTCACGGGACATCCCCCAAGGCCGTCGAGGCGCTGCTCACCCGGCACGGCCTGCCGCCGGGTTCGATCGTCCTGGAATTGGCCGAAAGTGACCCCCGCATCCCCCTGGACGAGCTGGAGCGCCGCCTGGTGGCGCTGCGCCGGCTGGGCGTACGGATCGCGCTGGACGGCTTCGGCAGCGGGTACGCCGCGATGAGCGCGCTGCGCCGGCTGCCCATCGACGTGGTGCGGCTGGACCGCGGACTGGTCGACGGCGTGGTGGAGTCCCCCCGGTTGCACAAGATCACCTCCGGGCTGCTGCGGATCGCCGCCGATCTCGGGATGCAGTCCGTCGCGGACGGCGTCGATCTGCCCGAGCAGGTCCTGGCGTTGCGCTCCATGGGCTGCACCCACGGCATGGGCCTGGCCTTCGCCGGGCCGATGGACGAACCCCGGCTGCGGAGCGCCCTGGGCCGCGGGAGTTACCCGGTGCCCGACCCCGCGGGAGAGGGCCGCGCGGTGGTGCTCAGCGGCAGCGGAGTGCCCGCCCGGCGGGGCGCTCCGACGGGTCCGGATTCGCTCGGACATCCGCCATTGCGCTCAAATAGTGAGACCTCCGTCCCACCCACTTGACACTCGGTGCACGGCGGGGGGAGGGTCAGTGCCATGCGCACCCGAATTCTCGTACTTGGAAAGCGCGTCGGCTGAAGCCAGGGCCTGATGATGCCCAGCGAACCGCTCCGACGCGCTCCCCTCGCTTGCCACTAGGCACGGGGGGTTTTTTGTTGCACAGCGACCTCACAAATCCCGTCAAAACCCTCAGCTTCGAGAAGAGACGCAGATGACCGAGCAGGCCTCCGGGGCCCACCATCCGCAGCCGCGGGCCCGTAACGCCGGCGGACCGCAGAAGCCCGCCACCGTCGAGCACGTCACGGGTGCGCAGTCCCTCATCCGTTCGCTCGAGGAGGTCGGGGCCGACACCGTGTTCGGCATTCCCGGCGGTGCGATCCTGCCGGCGTACGACCCGATGATGGACTCCTCGAAGGTCCGCCACGTCCTGGTGCGCCACGAGCAGGGCGCCGGACACGCTGCCACGGGATACGCCCAGGCCACCGGCAAGGTCGGCGTGTGCATGGCGACTTCGGGTCCGGGTGCCACCAACCTCGTCACCCCGATCGCCGACGCCCATATGGACTCCGTCCCGCTGGTCGCGATCACCGGTCAGGTCGCGTCCAAGGCGATCGGCACGGACGCCTTCCAGGAGGCGGACATCTGCGGCATCACGATGCCGATCACCAAGCACAACTTCCTGGTCACCGACCCGGCCGAGATCCCCCGGACGATCGCCGAGGCGTTCCACATCGCCTCCACCGGCCGCCCCGGCCCGGTCCTCGTCGACATCGCCAAGGACGCCCTCCAGGCCCGGACCACGTTCGTCTGGCCGCCGCACACCGAGCTGCCCGGCTACCGCCCGGTGACCAAGCCGCACGCCAAGCAGATCCGCGAGGCCGCCCGGCTGATCGTCGAGTCCAAGCGCCCGGTGCTCTACGTCGGCGGCGGCGTGCTCAAGGCCGGCGCCACCGCCGAGCTCAAGGTCCTCGCCGAGCTGACCGGCGCGCCCGTCACCACCACCCTGATGGCGCTGGGCGCCTTCCCCGACAGCCACCCCCAGCACGTCGGCATGCCCGGCATGCACGGCGCGGTCACGGCCGTCACCGCGCTGCAGAAGTCGGACCTGCTGATCACGCTCGGCGCCCGCTTCGACGACCGCGTCACCGGCAAGCTCGACTCCTTCGCCCCGTACGCCAAGATCGTGCACGCCGACATCGACCCGGCGGAGATCGGCAAGAACCGCGCCGCGGACGTGCCGATCGTCGGCGACGCCCGCGAGGTCATCGCCGATCTGATCGTCGCCGTCCAGGCCGAGCACGAGGCCGGCCACAAGGGCGACTACAGCGCCTGGTGGAAGGACCTCAACCGCTGGCGCGACACCTACCCGCTGGGCTACGACCAGCCGGAGGACGGCAGCCTCTCCCCGCAGCAGGTCATCCAGCGGATCGGCGAGCTCGCTCCCGCCGACACCATCTACGCCGCGGGCGTCGGCCAGCACCAGATGTGGGCCGCCCACTTCATCAACTACGAGCAGCCCGCCACGTGGCTGAACTCCGGCGGCGCCGGGACCATGGGCTACGCCGTGCCCGCCGCGATGGGTGCCAAGGCCGGCCAGCCGGGCCGTACGGTCTGGGCGATCGACGGTGACGGCTGCTTCCAGATGACCAACCAGGAGCTGGTCACCTGCGCGCTGAACAACATCCCGATCAAGGTCGCGATCATCAACAACGGCGCGCTGGGCATGGTCCGCCAGTGGCAGACCCTGTTCTACAACCAGCGTTACTCCAACACCGTGCTGCACAGCGGCCCCGAGTCCGACGGCGTTGCGGCCGAGGGCAAGGCCAGCGGCGGCACCCGCGTCCCGGACTTCGTGAAGCTGTCCGAGGCGATGGGCTGTGTCGCGATGCGCTGCGAGGACCCGGCCGAGCTGGACGCCGTCATCGCCAAGGCCAACGCCATCAACGACCGCCCGGTCGTCGTGGACTTCATCGTCCACGAGGACGCGCAGGTGTGGCCGATGGTCGCCGCCGGCACCTCCAACGACGAGGTCATGGCCGCCCGGGGCGTGCGTCCCGACTTCGGCGACAACGAAGACGACTGAACCCAGGACGTCACGGACGCACGGAAGAAGAGAGAAGACGAATGTCCAAGCACACGCTCTCCGTCCTGGTGGAGAACACCCCCGGCATCCTGGCCCGGATCGCCGCGCTGTTCTCCCGCCGCGGCTTCAACATCGACTCCCTCGCGGTCGGTGTCACCGAGCACCCCGACATCTCCCGCATCACCATCGTGGTCAGCGTCGAATCGCTGCCGCTGGAGCAGGTCACCAAGCAGCTCAACAAGCTCGTCAACGTCCTGAAGATCGTCGAGCTGGAGCCGGGCACGGCGGTCCAGCGCGAGCTGGTCCTGGTCAAGGTCCGCGCGGACAACGAGACCCGCTCGCAGATCACCGAGATCGTCCAGCTCTTCCGCGCCAAGACCGTGGACGTCTCCCCGGAGGCCGTCACGATCGAGGCCACCGGATCCAGCGACAAGCTGGAGGCGATGCTCAAGATGCTGGAGCCGTTCGGCATCAAGGAGCTGGTGCAGTCCGGCACGATCGCCATAGGGCGTGGCGCCCGGTCCATCACGGACCGCTCGCTGCGCGCCCTGGACCGTACGGCCTGACCTGCCCGCGGTTCACCCGGACCGCATGGCGAGACCCCCCAACCTTCCGCACCCCGCCCGACATACTGTGTGGGCAACCAGCTACATCCAAGGAGATACCCCAAGTGGCCGAGCTGTTCTACGACGACGATGCCGACCTGTCCATCATCCAGAACCGCAAGGTCGCGGTCATCGGCTACGGAAGCCAGGGCCACGCGCACGCGCTGTCCCTGCGTGACTCCGGCGTCGACGTGCGGGTCGGTCTGCACGAGGGCTCCAAGTCCAAGGCCAAGGCCGAGGAGCAGGGCCTGCGCGTGGTGACGCCCGCCGAGGCGGCCGCCGAGGCCGACGTCATCATGATCCTGGTGCCGGACCCGATCCAGGCCAAGGTCTACGAGGAGTCCATCAAGGACAACCTCAACGACGGCGACGCACTGTTCTTCGGGCACGGCCTGAACATCCGCTACGGCTTCATCAAGCCCCCGGCCGGCGTCGATGTCGCCCTGGTGGCCCCCAAGGGCCCCGGCCACCTCGTGCGCCGCCAGTACGAGGAAGGCCGCGGCGTGCCGTGCATCGCCGGCGTCGAGCAGGACGCGTCCGGCAACGCCTTCGCGCTGGCCCTCTCGTACGCCAAGGGCATCGGCGGCACCCGTGCCGGCGTCATCAAGACCACCTTCACCGAGGAGACCGAGACCGACCTGTTCGGTGAGCAGGCAGTCCTGTGCGGTGGCGCCTCGGCGCTGGTCAAGGCAGGCTTCGAGACGCTGGTCGAGGCGGGCTACCAGCCCGAGATCGCGTACTTCGAGTGCCTCCACGAGCTCAAGCTGATCGTGGACCTGATGTACGAGGGCGGCCTGGAGAAGATGCGCTGGTCGGTCTCCGAGACCGCCGAGTGGGGCGACTACGTCACCGGCCCCCGCATCATCACCGACGCCACCAAGGCCGAGATGAAGAAGGTCCTGGCCGAGATCCAGGACGGCACCTTCGCCAACACCTGGATCGCGGAGTACAACGCCGGTCTGCCGAAGTACAACGAGTACAAGAAGGCCGACGAGGACCACCTCCTGGAGACCACCGGCAAGAAGCTGCGCAAGCTGATGAGCTGGGTCGACGACAACGAGGCGTAAGCCCATCGGACAGGGGGTCGCGGCGCAGGCCGCGGCCCCCTCGTCCGTACCGGTGCGGCCCGCACGTCCAGGCGGCGGCGCCGCATTGTCCACCGCGTAGAACCCCGCACGGGTGATCCTTCCGCTTCGGCGCAGGCCGCGTCCCCCCGCGCCACTACACTCAAACCCAACAAGCGCGTCAGGCTCACAACGTCGTGCGTCTTCCACGCGGCTTTCCCCCTTCACCGCCTTCGGCCGTCGGGACGGCCGTCCGCGAAGGACTAGTGAGGACTGAAGACCACGTGAGCTCGAAACCCGTCGTACTCATCGCCGAAGAGCTGTCGCCCGCCACCGTCGACGCCCTCGGGCCCGACTTCGAGATCCGGCACTGCAACGGCGCGGACCGCGCCGAGCTGCTGCCCGCGATCGCCGATGTCGACGCCGTCCTCGTGCGCAGCGCGACGAAGGTCGACGCCGAGGCCATCGCCGCCGCCAAGAAGCTGAAGGTCGTCGCCCGCGCGGGCGTGGGCCTGGACAACGTCGATGTCTCCGCCGCCACCAAGGCCGGCGTGATGGTCGTCAACGCCCCGACCTCCAACATCGTCACCGCCGCCGAGCTGGCCTGCGGTCTGCTGGTCGCCACCGCGCGCAACATCCCGCAGGCCAACACCGCTCTGAAGAACGGCGAGTGGAAGCGCAGCAAGTACACGGGCGTCGAGCTCAGCGAGAAGACCCTCGGCGTGGTCGGCCTCGGCCGGATCGGCGTCCTGGTCGCCCAGCGGATGTCGGCCTTCGGCATGAAGGTCGTCGCCTACGACCCCTACGTCCAGCCGGCCCGCGCCGCGCAGATGGGCGTCAAGCTCCTCACCCTCGACGAGCTGCTCGAGGTCGCGGACTTCATCACCGTCCACCTCCCCAAGACCCCCGAGACGGTCGGCCTCATCGGCGACGACGCGCTGCACAAGGTCAAGCCGTCGGTCCGGATCGTCAACGCCGCGCGTGGCGGGATCGTCGACGAGGCGGCGCTGGCCACCGCGCTCAAGGAGGGCCGGGTCGCCGGCGCCGGCCTGGACGTCTACGCCACCGAGCCCTGCACCGACTCGCCGCTCTTCGAGTTCGACCAGGTCGTCGCCACCCCGCACCTGGGTGCCTCGACGGGCGAGGCGCAGGAGAAGGCCGGTATCTCGGTCGCCAAGTCGGTGCGCCTGGCGCTCGCCGGCGAGCTGGTGCCGGACGCGGTCAACGTCCAGGGCGGCGTGATCGCCGAGGACGTCAAGCCGGGGCTGCCGCTGGCCGAGCGCCTGGGCCGGATCTTCACCGCGCTGGCCGGCGAGGTCGCCATGCGGCTCGACGTCGAGGTGTACGGCGAGATCACCCAGCACGACGTGAAGGTGCTCGAACTCTCCGCGCTCAAGGGCGTGTTCGAGGACGTGGTGGACGAGACGGTCTCGTACGTCAACGCCCCGCTGTTCGCGCAGGAGCGCGGCGTCGAGGTGCGGCTGACGACCAGCAGCGAGTCGCCCGAGCACCGCAACGTGGTGACGGTGCGCGGCACGCTCGCGGGCGGCGACGAGGTGTCGATCTCCGGCACGCTCGCCGGCAACAAGAACATCCAGAAGATCGTCGCCGTCGGGGAGCACTCCGTCGACCTGGCGCTCGCCGACCACATGGCGTTCCTGCGCTACAGCGACCGCCCCGGCGTCGTCGGCACCGTCGGCAAGATCCTGGGCGAGGCGGGCATCAACATTGGCAACATGCAGGTCTCGCGGGAGACCGTCGGCGGCGAGGCGCTGGTCGCGCTGACCGTCGACGACACGATTCCGGCCACCGTGCTCAGCGAGATCGCGGAGGAGATCGGCGCGACCTCCGTGCGCGCGGTCAACCTCGGCTGATCCTCGGTTTCGCAGGTCATCGGGCCCGGCCCCGCGCTTCGGCGGGGGCCGGGCCCGGTCGCGTGAAAGGGGCAGGGCCGGGGGAGCGGCGTGCCGCCCGGACGCCTCCGCCATTCACCCGAACGGCGTAGCGAGGGGCTGCCCGGCGCCGACGGTGCGCGGGGCGTCAGCACCGTCCCGGCGCCTCCGGGCCCGGCGCTTCCCGGTCCTCCCGAGTCGCTGCGGGGGTCTTCGCGGCGCGCAATGGGAACTGCGCGTGCCCATGGCGGCGCGTGCGGAAGGAGAGGGAGCGCCATGAATGCACCGCCGGATGACACCCCGCAGGATCTGACCGGCCTGACCGTGGTCGATACGGAGGGCTCCAAGGTGGGCACCGTCCAGCAGGTCTACCGGGACGACGCGACCGACGTCCCCGAGTGGATCACCGTGCGCACCGGGCTGTTCGGCATGAGGGAGATCTTCGTGCCGCTTGCCGGGGCGCGGCGGGCGGGCGGCGAACTGCACGTTCCCTACGCCAAGGAAGCGATCAAGAAGGCGCCGCGGATCGAGACCGACGGGCACCTCGACCCTTCCGAGGAGGCGGAGCTCTACCGCCACTACGGGTCGACCCGGCCGGGCGATCCCCCTCCCGCGCCCCACTCGGACGCCGCCGGGTCCGGGGACGACCCCGCGCGGCACCCCGGCGCGGAGCCCACCGACCGGCCCTGAGCAGGAGCCGGAGCGCGGGCCGCGCCGCGCGGCCGGGAGCGGCCAGCCGCCATACGTACGTATAAGACACTCGTCTGGTACGGGTGTATGGCGCGGCGGTAGGCTGCCCGCATGGGACACCGTGAAGATCTTCTGGAGGGCGCCAAGCGGTGCCTGCTGGAGAAGGGGTACGCGCGCACCACCGCACGCGACATCGTGGCCGCCTCCGGCGCCAACCTCGCCTCCATCGGCTACCACTACGGCTCCAAGGACGCCTTGATGCGCCAGGCCGTCATCGCCTCCAGCGAGGAGTGGGGCACGGGGGTGGGGGAGACGCCCGGCGACGTCGACCGGACGGCGCCGCCGCTGGACCGGTTCGCCACCGTCTGGGACAAGGTCCTTCAACGCATCGGTACGGAACCGGAGTTCATCGCCTCGCAGGTCGAGGTGCTGGGGCTGCTGCCGCGGGACGCCGGGCTGCGCGAGGCGATCGGCGAGGTGCTGCCGGAGGGCGGCGAGGGGCTCGTCGCGCTCTTCGAAGGGGTGCCGGACACCGAGGTCGACGCGGAGACGGCCCGGGTGGTCGGCTCCTTCTACCAGGCGTTGCTCACCGGCCTCATGGTGCAGTCGCTGGTCCGGCCGGAGGCGATGCCCTCCGGCCGCGATCTGGCGGAAGCGCTGCGCCGGGTGACGGCAGGCGAGGTGCTGGGGCCGGGCGAGGGGTAGGAAGCTCCGCCGGACGGCGGCGTCGTCGGTCCTTGCGGCCGGTCGCGGCGACGGTGGCGCCGAGGCCGCTCATCGCGAGCCCGCCGACGCCGCCGACCGGGGAGAGCCGCCGGGGCGAACGGGCGAACCGGTCCCGTGCGGTGGCCGCGGCCCGTCCCCACACGGTGTCGGAGGCCACCGCGATGACGTTGAAGACCGGCCCGAGCGACAGCATCTGCGCCGCGAAGTGCCCTCGGCCGTGGTCGACGAACCGCGGCAGCACGGCATGCCCCTCAGGCCCTTTCCGGAGCTCGGGGAGCCCGTCGGGGACTCACAGCCGCGCCGCCTTGAGGGCCATGTGCAGCAGCAGCCGGTCCTCGCCCGCGTCCAGGTCGAGGCCGGTCAGCTTCTTCACCCGGCCCAGGCGGTAGTAGAGCGTCTGGCGGTGGATGCCCAGGACCTGCGCGGTGCGGCCGGCCTGGCCCGCGCAGTCCAGGAACGCCTCGGCGGTGCGGGCGAGTTCGGCGTGCGCCGGAGCCAGCAGCGCGTCGACGGACGGGTCCGGGCCGACCGTGGGCAGCGCGGTCAGCAGGCGGTATGCGCCGATGGTGTCCCACTGGGTGACCGGGCCCAGCCGCGGCTCGGCGCGGGCCGCGCGGGCCGCGTCCAGAGCCTGCTGCCAAGTGGCCGGGAGGTCGGCCAACTCCCCTGTCCCGGTGCCGATTCCGGCGGCGCGCGGCCGGGGCGCGGCGCTGCGGCCCCCGGTGGCTCGGGCGGCTCCGGTGCCCCCGGCGGCGGGTGCGGCGCCCGCGCGCGGCGAGCGCAGCAGCTGCTCGGCCACCGTTCGGGCCGGGGCGAGCGAGCCGGGCGAGCGCAGGCGCACCAGGGCGGCCAGGGCGGGGGCGGGGGACGCGGGGTGCGGACGGCCGGTGCCGCTGTTCTTGTCGGCGGGGCCGGGAGCCTGGCCGTCCGTGGCCTTGCCCGTCCCCGGGCTCTCGGGGGCGGCCGGCAGGCCGGTGCCCGCGGGCAGCGCACAGGACGCGAGCAGCCCCGGCAGGCTGGGCATCGGCGCCTCCTCGCCGTCCGTGGTGTCCCAGGGCAGCACCGCCACCAGGGTGAGCGGCGATCCCGGCGGGAAGCGCAGGGTGTCCCGCAGTGCCTCGCGCAGCGCGGCCTCGGCGGCTGCCCGCGACCCCGGCCCGGAGGTCAGCAACTCCCGTAGCAGATCGGCCAGTTCGGATCCGGCGCGGGCCTCGTCCGCCAGCAGGGCGCCGATCCGGGCGGCGGTCTCCATCGCCTGCGCGATCCGCGGGTCCGGGGGCGCGCCGCGGGCGCCCAGTTCCAGGTCGGTCAGATGTCCGTCGTCCAGCAGCCAGACATAGCCGTGCACGATGCCGCGATGGCGTACGGGCAGACAGATCCGGCCGCGGAAGACCCCGGCGGCCGGGTCCGGAGGAATGCGCAGCGCCGTGGTGGCCCGGGCGATGCCGAACGCCTCGAACCAGGCCCGTACCGCCGCCGACGACCGGCGCTGGAGGATCGACCGGGTCCGCACCGGGTCCATGACCTCGTCGTCGTCCCCCTCGTGGGCCCCGAACGCGATCAGCCCGAAATCCCGGTCCTCCAGCGTCGCCGGTGCGCCGAGCGCCGCCGAGATCTCGTCCACGAGCTGCTGGTAATCGCCCCGCATCCGCCGCCAGGCCCCTTTCCCGTCCGTGCCGAAGCCGTCCTGCCCCGTGCGTCCCCGCTGTCCCCGCTGTCCCCGTGTCAGCACCATTCTCATACATCTGTCTGAGATCCTGACCACGAAGGCGTGACAGCTGTCGATGGCCGGAAGATGGCGAGATCCTTAAGTTTCAGGTGGCTCATCTTGCCGCTGCGCCGCCGCTACGGCGCCCGCCCGGCATTTGTCATCCTGAACCGTGGAGGTGCCCCATGCTGGGTCCCGTGCTTCTCGCCGCAGCGCGCAGCGACAGCATCCGCCGCGTCGTCGCGGCCGCTCCGGTCACCCGCCCTGTGGTGGACCGCTTCATCGCAGGCGAGCGGCTGGCCGAGTCCATGACGGTCGTGCGGTCGCTGGCCGCGCGGGGTCTGGAGGTCACCCTGGACTTCCTGGGCGAGGACATCACCGACCCGGCCGAGGCGCTGCGCACCCGCGATGCCTACCTCCAGCTGGTCGAGGCCCTCAAGGAGCAGGGGCTCGGCACCAAGGCCGAGATGTCCGTCAAGCTCTCCGCTTTCGGCCAGGCGCTGTCCGGCGGCCACGAGCTGGCGCTGAAGAACGTCACGCCGGTGGTCGAGGCCGCCGCCGAGGCCGGTACGACGGTGACCCTCGACATGGAGGACCACACCACCGTCGACTCCACCCTCGCCATCCTCGCCGAGCTGCGCGAGCGCTTTCCCCAGACCGGCGCGGTGGTGCAGTCCTACCTCTTCCGCACCGAGGACGACTGCCACGCCCTGGCCGGGGAAGGCTCCCGGGTGCGGCTGGTCAAGGGCGCGTACAAGGAGCCCGCGACCGTCGCCTTCCAGGACAAACGAGAGGTCGACAAGGCGTACGTCCGCTGCCTGAAGATCCTGATGGCCGGGCAGGGCTACCCCATGATCGGGTCGCACGACCCGCGGATGGTCGCCATCGGCCAGGAGCTGGCGCACCGCAACGGCCGTAAGCCCGGCGACTTCGAATTCCAGATGCTCTACGGCATCCGCGAGGCCGAACAGCAGCGGCTGGTCGCCGAGGGCCACCGGATGCGGGTCTACATCCCGTACGGCACCGACTGGTACGGCTACTTCATGCGCCGCCTCGCCGAGCGCCCCGCGAACCTCGGGTTCTTCCTGCGGGCGCTCGCCACACGGGGCTGATCGCCCCATGGCGGCGGGTTCGGGTGGATGCTGGAAGCCCGGGCCGCACCGCCGACCCCCGTACGCCCCGTACACCGCCGTACGACACCGTACGCACACCGACGATCACCACCGACGATCGCCACCGCGAACGAAGCGAAGGAGACACCGCCGCCATGGACGCTGTGACCCAGGTCCCCGTGCCGGTCAACGAGCCGGTTCACACCTACGCCCCCGGCAGCGCGGAGCGCAGCCGCCTGGAGGCCAAGCTCAAGGAGCTGGCCGACAACCCGATCGAGCTCCCGATGACCATCGGCGGCGAGCGGCGGATGGGCGGCGGCGAGCGTTTCGACGTCGTGCAGCCCCACAACCACGCCGCCCGGCTCGGCACGTACGCCAACGCCACGGTCCAGGACGCCCAGGACGCGGTGGACGCCGCGCTGGCCGCCGCCCCCGCCTGGCGTGCGATGTCCTTCGACGACCGCGCCGCGATCATCCTCCGCGCCGCCGAACTGCTCTCCGGCCCCTGGCGCGAGACGCTGGCCGCCGCCACCATGCTCGGCCAGTCCAAGACCGCCCAGCAGGCCGAGATCGACACGCCCTGCGAGCTGATCGACTTCTGGCGCTTCAATGTGCACTTCGCGCGCCAGATCCTCGCCGAGCAGCCCCCGGCGAACTCCCCCGGCGTCTGGAACCGCTCCGACCACCGCCCCCTCGAGGGCTTCGTCTACGCGATCACGCCGTTCAACTTCACCGCGATCGCGGGCAACCTTCCGACCGCCCCCGCCCTCATGGGCAACGTGGTCGTCTGGAAGCCGTCCCCGACCCAGACCTTCGCCGCCGTGCTGCTGATGCAGCTGCTGGAGGAGGCCGGACTGCCCAAGGGCGTCATCAACCTCGTCACCGGCGACGGCAAGGACGTCTCCGAGGTGGCCCTGACCCACCCCGACCTGGCGGGCATCCACTTCACCGGTTCGACCAAGACCTTCCAGTACCTGTGGAAGACGGTCGGCACCAACATCGAGAACTACAAGACCTACCCGCGGCTCGTCGGCGAGACCGGCGGCAAGGACTTCATCGTCGCCCACCCCACGGCCGACCGCGCCGTGCTCAAGACCGCCATGACCCGTGGCGCCTTCGAGTTCCAGGGCCAGAAGTGTTCCGCCGCCTCCCGCGCCTACGTCCCGGCCTCCCTGTGGAACGCCGGCCTCAAGGAGGAGTTCGCCGCCGAGGTCGAGTCCCTCACCATGGGTGACGTCCGCGAGCTGGCGAACTTCATGGGCGCCGTCATCGACGACCGTTCCTTCGCCAAGAACAAGGCTGCGATCGAGCGCGCCAAGGCCGACCCGACCGTCGAGGTCGTGGCCGGCGGCACGTACGACGACAGCGAGGGCTACTTCGTCCGTCCGACGGTCCTGGTCTCCACCGACCCGGAGAACGAGATCTTCAAGGACGAGTACTTCGGCCCGATCCTGGGCGTCTACGTCTACGACGACGCGGACTACGACGCGATGCTGGAGCAGATGGAGTCCGCCTCGGCCTACGGCCTGACCGGCTGCGTCATCGCCCAGGACCGCGCCGCGGCCGCCGCCACCTGCGAAAAGCTCCGCTTCGCGGCCGGCAACTTCTACATCAACGACAAGCCCACCGGCGCCGTCGTCGGCCAGCAGCCCTTCGGCGGCGGCCGTGCCTCCGGCACCAACGACAAGGCGGGCGCCAAGCAGAACCTGATGCGGTGGACGTCCACCCGCTCCATCAAGGAGACGCTGGTGCCGCCGACGGATTACCGGTACCCGCACATGGGCTGAGGCCCGCGCGTACGGCGACGGCCCGGCGCCCCTCTTGGGGGGTGCCGGGCCGTCGCCGTCGGGTCAGCTGCCGGAGCGGCGCGGGCCGGTGACGGCCTCGCCGATGGTGAAGCCTTTGGCGGTCCTTCGGGGACGCTGGAGCCGCCATATGCCGCAAGGCTATGAAAGCCCTCGTCTTTCACCCGGTCGTAGGGCAATCATCTCCAACTCGTGACGATAATCCCCAGCCCCACCGCGAAGCCGCCGCCCAACAGCCCCAGATACACCGGATACCGCCGTCGCCACGGCCGGGCCAGCGCCCCCAGCGCGGCGAACGCGAGGCCGACCGTCAGGGTGCGGCTGCCGCGGGCCTCGGCGGAGGCCAGGAGCCAGTCGGGGGCGGGGACGTGGGCGCGGCCCGCTTCGGCGGCGTAGACCTTGTAGGGGATGCCGTCCCACGGTTGGTGGCGTGCGGCCGCGGCCCCCTCGTCGGCGAGCTCGCGGGTGACCTCGGCGCGCATCCGGTCCGTGGTCAGCGGGGCGGGCAAGTGGGCACCGGACGCGGCGAGTTGGAGGGCGAGCAGGCCGCCCGCGAGGCTGCCGGCCAGGGCCGCGAGGGACAGGCGCAGACCGGCGCGGGGCGCGGCCACGCAGGCGACGGCGAGGAAGAGTTCCGGCATCAGGGGCCAGCTCAGCGCCTCGGCGAAGGCCCAGGCGAAGGCGAGCGGCAGGCCCCGGCGGGAGGCGACGAGGGCGGCGGTGCGGCGGCGCAGCCGGGAGTCGGGGAGGGGGGCCGCCGCGTCGGCCGTGAGGGCCCGGACGGCGTCGCGGGCCTCGGGTGCGGGGACGGGTCCGTACAGGGGCGTGCCGATGTGGACGCGGAGGTGGGTGCGGCGGAGCCTGCCGTGCTTGGGGAGCAGGCGGTCGGTGCCCGCGAGGCCCACCGGGACGACCGGGACGCCGGCCCGTTCGGCCAGGAGCAGGGCGCCCCGGCGGAAGTCGCCGACCGCGCCGTCGCCGCCGCGGGTGCCCTCCGGGAAGAGGACCACGGCGCGGCCGGCCCGCAGCGCGCCGGCCATGCCCAGCAGGTCCTCCAGGCCGCCGCCGGTCCGCCGTACGGGGAAGCCCGCGGCGAGGCGGCGGCAGATGCGGCGGCGCCAGGGGGTGGCGAACCAGTAGTCGGCGGCCGCGCCGATCAGCGGGGCGTGCCGGGCATCGAGGGCGGCGAGCAGGGCCGCGGTGTCGGCGTGCGAGGAGTGGTTGGCGACGACCACGCAGCCGCCGCGGGGGAGTCGGCCGTGGCGGGTGATGCCGCCGGTGAGGGTGAGGGCGACGGTCCACAGCGCGCGGCGCAGCCAGGCGGCGGTGGTGCGGGACAGCTCCGGGCGGGGGAGTTGCTGGCCGGTGGGGCGCAGGGGGCGTGGGGACGGGGGGAGTTGGGCGGGGTGGTGGAGGCGGGTGCGGAGCCTGCGCCGGGTGTGGTCGGCCGGGCGGGACGGGCGGTGGGTGCGCAGGCCGCGCAGGGTGCGGCGCTCGCTGCGCAGTGCGCGGCGGCGCCGGATCCGCTGGGCCGGGCGGGGGCGGCCCCCGTGGCCGCCGCGCAGGCGTCCCCGCACCCGTCCCCGTGCCTCTGCCCGCCGGGCCGTACGGCCGGCGGCCGTACGCGGACCGCCGCCGGACCGCCCGGCGGCCCCTCCCGTCGCCCCGTCGTGAGGGCCGGGCACCTCCCGTAGGCCGGGCATCTCCCGTGGGCCGGGCATCACAGCGTCACCACCATCGCCAGCGGCACCGCCACCAGCAGCGAGTCGATACGGTCCAGCAGTCCGCCGAAGCCCGGCAGCCAGCTCCCGGCGTCCTTCACCCCGGCCTCCCGCTTGACCATGGATTCCAGCAGGTCGCCCAGGACGCAGCCGGTGAGCACGGCGGCCCACAGGGCAGGGCCGAACGCGCCCACGGCGGCCAGCGCACCGGCCGTCGCCGCCGCCGCGCCGAGCACCCCGGCCCAGGTCTTGTTGGGCGAGAGCGGCGACAGCGGGCGGGCCAGCGCGCCGCGCCGCCCCAGTGCCGTACCGCCGCACCAGGCGCCCACATCGCCGAGCGCGACCGCGACGCCCACCGCGACGGCGGTGCCGCCGAGCAGCACCAGGCCGGTGAGGGCGACCGGGATCCAGAGCAGCCCGAAGAGGGCGCGGGCGGCGCGGGCCGCGCCCGCCGTGTGATCGCCGGTCAGCAGCGCGGGCAGCGTGGCGGCGAGCAGCAGCACCGTCATCAGCCGGGCATCCAGCCACTGCGGGCGCAGCCAGGCGAGCAGTGGCAGCACGACGGCCGCGGCGGCCAGCACATGGCGCTCGGCGCCGGCCGTGCCGTCGGGGGCCATCCGCGCGTACTCGCCGACGGCGATCAGGCCGAGACCGGCGGCCAGGACCGCCGCGCCCGCCTCACCGAAGAACAGCGAGCCCAGGAAGACCGGGGCGGCCAGCGCCCAGGTACGCCAGCGGCGGCGCAGTTCGCGGCGCATCCGTACCCGGGCGGGCAGCGCCGCGACGGCCACGCCGCCCAGCCCCAGCACCCCGCCGACCACCGGCGCGACCCGTCCGACGGCCTCGCCGCCGGTCAGGAGGAGGCTTCCGGCGCCCCCCGGCCCCACGAGCGCGCTCATCGGCCCGTCCCGGCGGGCGCAGTACCGTCCAACTCCCGCCACAGCCACGCCAGTCGGAGCACCGCCGTCAGGGCCGAGCCGACCGCCAGGACGACGAGGACCGGCACCGCCCATCCCGTCCCGGCGGCCACCGCCGCGAGCAGACAGCGCTCCGTCTTGCCGACCGGGCCGCCGTTGCGGCGCGGCGCCCCGGCCGCGGCGCCCGCCAGCGCCACCCAGGAGGGCAGCGTCGCGGCCAGCGCGGCGACGGCCACCAGCCACAGCGGGGCGAGCGTCAGGAAGCCGGCGAGGACCAGGAGGTCGGCGGCGCGGTCGCCGAGTTCGTTGAGGACGGCGCCGCGCCGGGTGCAGCGGCCGGTGTCGCGGGCCAGCGCGCCGTCGAGGTTGGCGAAGGCCAGCCGGGCGGCGAGCAGGGCCGTGACGGGCAGCGCGGCGAGCGGGGCGGGCAGCCAGGCGAGGGCCGCGGCGGCGCCGGCGGCGGCGAGCACACCGGCCGCGGTCAACGCGTCGGGCGAGACCTCACGGCGGGCCAGCGTGCCGCGGATGCCGCCGAGCCGGGCCGCGTACCAGGGCTTGAGTGCGTACAGGCCGTTCATGGGGCCACTCTCGCCGTGCAACCGCAGGCCGCGGCACGGTGTTCGTACTCATGTGCGGTACTCAAGTGGAGTAAGCCGCCGCTGAGTACCGCTCACCGCGCGGGTGCTGAGTGGCGTCCGTCTCAGATAGTAGGAAGCCAAAGTAATTGTGCAGACATCACGGCCGAGCTGCCCTAGCTTTGTAGAAGCCGAACGTATCGCTCTATCGAGCGAGGCGGATGCGGCCCGGCGCGCCGACGCAGGTGACCCCTGCCGCGCCGCGGCCCCCGCCCCTTCCGGCCGTGTCTGCATCGACGCACCCCTGAAGCTCTCGGGGCTTTGGCATTGGAGACGTGAATCATGGCCGAGACCGCCGTCCGCAGGACTCGTCACTCCGCCCGTACGACCAACGAAGCCGACCGCCGGGCCGCCGCGGCCGCCCTCCAGCGGGCGCTCGACCGCCGCGACAACGGCGGCGTCACCGGGCACTGATGCCCTGAGCGCGCCCCCCACGGCGCGCTCAGGACACCCGCCGGCTCTAGGCGGTGTCCGGCAAAGTCCCGCCTGGCTGGCGGCGCCTGGCACGCACGCTCGCTGCGTTGTCGGGATCGTCCACGTAGCCCGCTACGAGGACGACCCTCCGCCTTGCGATCGCACGCACCAGACGCCGCCAGCCCCGCCCTCCGGGCGGACGGCAGGACTTTGCGGACACCCCCTAGCGCGTCACCTCGAAGTGGTCCACGCGCTCGCCCGACTCGGCGAGTGCGGTGACCTTCATCCGGGGGCGGTGCCCCGGCTCGACCTCGACCGCGAGGAACGAGAAGCCGGTGTAGCGCACCCGCGACCACTCCACGGTGTCCACGGCCTTGGTGCGGTCCTTGGTCCAGTGGTACGTCTTCACCTCGTCGAGGTCCTTGACGTGGCCCTCGTAGCTGTCCGGCACGGGGAAGTCGTACAGCGCCCTGCCCGCGCCGCCCGCGGTGACGTAGACGATGCCCTCGCGCGAGGAGTCCACCCGCTCGCCGATCGGCACCTTCTTGGCGACCCGGCCGCCCTTGATGGCGTCGGTGCGCTCGTAGACGTGGTTGTGGCCGTTGACGACCAGATCCACCTGGTGCTTCTCGAAGAGCGGCAGCCAGGCGTCGCGCACCCCGCCGTCCGAGGCGTGCGAGTTGGTGGTGGAGAAGGCGCAGTGGTGGAAGAAGACGACGATGAAGTCGATCCCGTCCTTGGCGCGCAGCTCGCCCAGGCGCCGGTCCAGCCAACGGGTCTGCTTGCCGTCGGTGTAGCCCTGGTTGGCCGGGATCTCGTACGAGACGTCGTTGGCGTCGAGGGCGACGACGGCGACGTTGGAGTAGGTGAAGGAGTAGACGCCGGGGGCGTTCTTGGCGTCCGGGCCGGTGCCCGGCAGCGTCCAGCGGGCGTTCTGGCCGCCGTAGCCGTTGGGGGAGTACCACGCCTCCATGTCGTGGTTACCGGTCGTCACCATCCACGGCACGGACTTGGCCACCGACTCGGTCTGGGCGAGGAACTGGTCCCAGACGCGGGCGTCATAGGTGTCGTGGTCGGTGCCCGAGCCGTCCGGGTCGGCGTAGCAGATGTCGCCCGCGTGCAGGTGGAAGGACGGGTCCTGCCCCAGGATCAGCTGGTCGTTGGCGAGCGCGTGGTAGCTGACGCCCTGGTCGCCGAAGGCGGTGAAGACGAACTTCTGGGCGCGGGCCGGGGCGGTGCGGAAGGTCCCGACGGTGCCGAAGTGGCGCGGGTCGGCCGGGTCGAAGCCGTCGTGGCCGACGCCGTAGTAGTACGTGGTGCCCGGCCGCAGCCCGTCGAGCGCCGCGTGCAGGTAGTACTGGTCGACGGCCGGCAGCTTCGAGGAGAGCGCGGGGGTGTGCAGGTCGCGGACCTCGGCTTCGATCTTGCGCCCCAGGTCCCACGGCTTGAGCCCCACCCGCAGATACGGCCGCTTGACCGCGAACGGCACCTGCCAGGCCACCCGCATCTGGGTCTTGGGGTCGGCGCCGAAGGAGAGGTGGCGGCCGAAGGGGGCGACCAGCGAACCGTCGACGGTGGCGGCGGCGCCCGACGTCAGCAGGGTCGGGGAGACGGCCTGGGCCGAACCGGCCAGCAGACCGGAGCCGGCCATCGCGCCCGCGGTGGCGGCCGAGGTCCGCAGCAGGCCGCGGCGGGTCAGCTTCGTACGGAGGTATTCATGCTGCTCGGGCATGCTCATCCGGGCCGCGAGCCGCTCCGGTATACCGACGCGGGGGAGGTGCGAGGGCTGGGGGCCGGACCCCGGGGAAAGTGCAGTCATGCCGTTGAATTTCGCAGCGCCGACGGTCCAGAGTGGGACCTACGGGTGAACGGCAGCTGACCGGCTTCCCATGTGTCCGTATGACGGACGTTACGTGTCAAACAATGGGACGGAGAGTAGGGTCCAGGCATGTCTCGCAGCATTCGCCTCGCAGTGATCCCCGGTGACGGTATCGGCCAGGAAGTCGTGGCCCAGGGCCTGAAGGTCCTGACCTCGGTACTCCCGCAGGACGTCAAGCTGGAAACCAAGGAGTACGACCTCGGGGCCAAGCGATGGCACGAGACCGGCGAAACCCTCCCGGACGCGGAGCTGGAGTCGCTCAAGCAGCACGACGCGATCCTGCTCGGCGCGATCGGTGACCCGTCGGTGCCCTCCGGTGTGCTCGAGCGCGGTCTGCTGCTCAAGCTCCGCTTCGCCTTCGACCACTTCGTCAACCTCCGCCCCTCGAAGCTCTTCCCGAACACCGCGACCCCGCTCGCCGGCCGTCCCGAGATCGACTTCGTCGTGGTCCGCGAGGGCACCGAGGGCCCGTACACCGGCAACGGCGGCTCGCTGCGCACCGGCACCCCCGCCGAGGTCGCCACCGAGGTCAGCCTCAACACCGCCTACGGCGTGGAGCGGGTGGTCCGGGACGCCTACGAGCGCGCCAACGCCCGCCCCCGCAAGAAGCTGACGCTGGTTCACAAGAACAACGTCCTGGTCTACGCCGGCCACATGTGGAAGAACATCTTCGACAAGGTCGGCCAGGAGTACCCCGAGGTCACCACCGACTATCTGCACGTCGACGCCGCGACGATCTTCTTCGTCACCCAGCCCGAGCGGTTCGACGTGATCGTCACCGACAACCTCTTCGGCGACATCCTCACCGACCTCGCCGCGGCCGTCACCGGCGGCATCGGCCTGGCCGCCTCCGGGAACATCAACCCGACCGGCGCGTTCCCCTCGATGTTCGAGCCGGTGCACGGCTCCGCCCCGGACATCGCGGGCACGGGCAAGGCCGACCCGACGGCGACGATCCTCTCCGTGGCCCTGCTCCTGCGCCACCTCGGCTTCGAGCCGCAGGCCGCCCGCATCGAGGAGGCCGTCGCGGCCGACCTGGAGGCCCGGGACGGCACCGCCCGCAGCACGGACGAGATCGGCGACGCCCTCGCCGCACGCGTAGCGGGCTGAGGCCCCCAGCAGCGCATTCAGCCAGTAAGGACAGCGCCGGGCCCCGCGGGGTTCCGGCGCTGTCCGCATTCCGGTCGGAGTCCCGCCCTGTGCTACCGCCGGGTTGGATGCGACCATCTGACCCGGAGACCGCACACACGTGTACGGCGGCGGACACCTCCGAGCGATAATCGGACGTGGGGCCGACGTCCGCGAGGAAACTCGGACGTCCCAGTAACGACCGGTACGTCAAGAGACCGCCGTACGCGGCCGCCACCAACCGCACCGGTGCGGAACACGCAGTGAAGGACACGCATTCATGACGACGCCCACGATCGAGCTCAAGCCCTCCTCGCACCCGCTCTCCCACGCGGAGCGGGAGCGGATCCTGGCCGCCCCCGGCTTCGGCCGCCACTTCACCGACCACATGGTGACGATCAAGTGGACGGAAGGCCGCGGCTGGCACGACGGCCAGCTCGTGCCGTACGGGCCGCTCTCCCTCGACCCGGCGACCAACGTGCTGCACTACGCGCAGGAGATCTTCGAGGGCCTCAAGGCCTACCGCCAGCCCGACGGCTCCGTCGCCACCTTCCGCCCCGACGCCAACGCCCGGCGCTTCCAGGCCTCCGCGCGCCGGCTGGCCATGCCGGAGCTGCCCGTCGAGACCTTCATCGAGGCCTGCGACCTGCTCGTCCAGCAGGACAAGGACTGGGTGCCCGCGCACGGCGGCGAGGAGTCGCTCTACCTGCGCCCGTTCATGATCGCGACCGAGGTCGGCCTGGGCGTGAAGCCCGCCAACGAGTACCTCTTCGTCGTCATCGCCTCGCCCGCCGGCGCGTACTTCGCCGGCGGCGTCAAGCCGGTCTCCATCTGGCTGTCCGAGGACCGGGTGCGCGCCGTCCCCGGCGGCATGGGCGACGCCAAGACCGGCGGCAACTACGCCGCGTCGCTGCTCGCCCAGGCCGAGGCCGCGGTGCACGGCTGCGACCAGGTCGCCTACCTCGACGCCGTCGAGCACAAGTGGGTCGAGGAGCTCGGCGGCATGAACCTGTACTTCGTCTACGGCGACAAGATCGTCACGCCCACGCTGACCGGCTCGCTCCTCGCCGGTGTCACCCGTGACTCGCTGCTGTCCGTCGCCCGCGACCTCGGCTTCGAGTCGGAGGAGGCCCGGGTCTCCATCGACCAGTGGAGGACCGACACGGAGAACGGCACCCTCACCGAGGTCTTCGCCTGCGGTACCGCCGCCGTGATCACCCCGGTCGGCACGGTCAAGAGCGCGGGCGGCGAGTGGACCCAGTCCGGCGGCGAGCCCGGCAAGGTCACGCTGAAGCTGCGCGAGGCGCTGCTGGACATCCAGCGGGGAATCACCGAGGACGCGCACGGCTGGATGCACCCCCTGGGCTGAGCCCCGCCACCCCCCGGGCCGAGCCCCGCGCCCGCCCGTACCGGCCCGTACACGACTGAGGCCGCCACCGACGCGATGTCGGGGGCGGCCTCAGTCGTGGATGTGTCGGCTCAGCCGACCTCCGCGGGCAGCTCCGCGGCCGCCGCAGCGGGCCGGAGCGTCGGCACCGGGCGCGGCTGCCCGGCGGTGAGAGCCAGGTAGGCGGCGCCCGCCACGGCCAGGGCGAGCAGGAAGCTGACGTCGATGCCGCCCGTGTAGTGCAGCAGCGGCCCCTGGTAGAACGACGTGTCCACGCCCATCAGGCCGACCGCGGAACCGAGGACCCAGGCGAGGGCGGCCTGGATGTTCCAGCCCGCCCTGAACCAGTACACGCCGCCGATCGTGCCGCGGTTGTAGACCTGGAGGGAGTCCGCGTCGTACGTGCCGCGGCAGCGGACGAAGCCGATCACGGTGATGACCGCCCACGGCGTGCCGATGGCGGTCATCAGGAGGACGAAGGACGTCATCGCGTCCTGCGCCTCCCACAGGAAGTGGCCGGCGAAGACCAGCAGCGTCGAGACCCCGGCGACGACGTACGTCGCCTGGGTGCGGGTGGCGCGCGGCAGGATCGCGTCCAGGTCCAGGCCCATGCTGTAGAGCATCAGACCCGAGTTGCCCACCGAGCCGGCGGACGCGTTGACCAGCAAGAACGCCAGGTACCAGAACGGCGCGCCGGCCACCAGCGGGCCCGCGTAGTCGTCGCCCGCGCCGACCGCCAGCGCGCTGAACGTACCGAAGAGCTGCGGCACCAGCAGACCGATCACCAGACCGGCGTAGGTGGCCACGAAGACCTTCTTCGAGGTGTGGCGGCGGGGGGAGATGTAGCGGCTGTAGTCGCCGAGCAGGGTGATGAAGGCGATCGGGCCGCTCAGGCCCGCGGAGACGGCGGACAGCAGCCAGGTCTGCCAGTAGCCGCCGAGCGCGTACGGGACGCCGGGCACGGAGCCGGTGGTGAAGTGGTGCGCGAACGCGAACACGCCGACCACCAGCAGGATGGTCAGGCCGATGGAGAGCACCTTGCTCATCCGCAGCAGCACCTTGTAGCCGTAGACCGCGCCGACGGCGGTGGCGCCGGCCAGCACCGCGTAGACGACGGCGTATGTCGCGCCGCCGGTCGGCAGCCCGACGAGGCGGTGCAGACAGCCGACCATCGCATCGCCGCCGACCCACAGGGTCAGCGCCGTGTAGCCGAGCGAGAGCAGCAGGCCGATGATCGAGCCGATGAGCCGGCCCCGTACGCCGAAGAAGGCACCGCTGCTGGTGGAGAGGTTGGTCGCGCTGCGCAGCGAGACCAGTGCGAGCGGGGCGGTCAGCACGGCACCGACGAGGGTGCCCGTCGCCAGGGAGCTGACCGAGCCCCAGAAGTCCAGGCCGAAGGAGACCGGGAGCCAGCCGAAGATCACAACGCCGAGCGCGAGGTTCGAACCGAGCAGGATGGAAATGAGGTCGCGAGGACTACTGGTGCGTTCCTCGTCCGGGATCGTGTCGACTCCGCGTTGTTCGATCGGCATGAGGGCTCCCCTGAGAGGCCGGAACAGTGTGATTTCGGTGCTCGGTGGCTGCTTGGTGCAGTGCTCCATGAGCGGTGTACGCCCGCGGATTCCGGGCGGTATCTGGTGATGTTCTCCGCGGTCACTGGGGTGGTGACCGCTGTGGTGCCCTCGTCGGAGATCGCTGTGTTGATCTTTGAGTGACGTTCTAAGCGGCTCGCCGAACATCCTTGACTTAGAGCAGCGCTCAATGTGACTCATGGATGGCGTCCAGGTCAATGCTTTCTTCTTGACTTTTTGCGAGTTAGAGTGATGCTCTAATCGAGTCATCGATCTGGAGGTGCGACGGGATGCGGCTGACCCCCACGGAACGCGACCGGCTGCTGCTCTTCAATGCGGCACAGCTGGCGCGCTCGCGCCGCTCCCGCGGACTGAAACTGAATGTGCCCGAGGCGACCGCGTTGATCGCGGACACAGTCTGCGAGGCGGCGCGGGACGGGCGCCGCCTCGCTCAGGCCATCGAGGCGGGCCGCAGCGTGCTGGGCCCGGACGATGTGCTGCCGGGCGTGGCCGAGGTGGTGGGCGATGTGATGGTCGAGGCCGTCTTCGACGACGGCTCCCGCCTCGCGGTGGTCACCGACCCGATCCGCGGCGGCGCCACCGAGGGCGCACTCGCCGGCGGCGCGGACGCGACCGCGGTACCCGGCGCGGTGTTCCCCGGCCCCGCCGACCCGGAGCCCGTACCCGCGGTGACGCTGACCGTGCACAACACCGCGAGCGTGCCGATCAGCGTCACCTCCCACTTCCACTTCTTCGAGGCCAACCCCCGCCTGGACTTCGACCGCGCCGCGGCCTACGGCATGCGGCTGTGCGTCCCGGCCGGCTCGTCCGAGCGGTTCGACGCGGGCGGCACCCACGAGGTCGGCCTGGTCCCGATCGGCGGCGACCGCATCGCGATCGGCTTCGCCGGTCTGGTCGACGGCCCGCTGGATGCACCGGGGGCAAAGACGGAAGCGCTGCGGCGGGCCGCCGCATGCGGTTACCTGGGAGCGGAGGAACAGGCGTGACTGGCAGCATCGACCCGCACGAGTACGCATCGGTGCACGGCCCGCGGGCCGGCGACCGGGTGGTCCTCGGCGACTCGGGCCTGGTCGTCCGCGTCGAGTCCGACTCCCAGAAGCACGGCGACGAGTTCCTGGCCGGCTTCGGCAAGACCGCCCGCGACGGACTGCACCTCAAGGCCGCATCGCTGCGCGAGACCTGCGATGTGGTGATCAGCAACGTCCTGGTGATCGACGCGATCCAGGGCATCCGCAAGACGTCCATCGGCCTCCGCGAGGGCCGCATCCACGCGATCGGCCGGGCGGGCAACCCCGACACCCTCGAAGGCGTCGAGGTCGTCGTCGGCACCGGCACGTCCATCGTCTCCGGCGAGGGCATGATCGCCACCGCGGGCGCCGTCGACACCCATGTCCACCTGCTCTCGCCGCGCGTCATGGAGGCCTCGCTGGCCTCCGGCGTGACGACGATCATCGGCCAGGAATTCGGCCCCGTCTGGGGCGTCGGCGTCAACAGCCCCTGGGCGCTCCGCCACGCCTTCTCCGCCTTCGACGCCTGGCCGGTCAACATCGGCTTCCTGGGCCGCGGCTCCTCCTCCGGCGAGGCCCCCCTCGTCGAGGCGCTGGCCGAGGGCGGCGCCCTGGGCTTCAAGGTGCACGAGGACATGGGCGCGCACGCCCGCGCCCTGGACACCGCGCTGCGCGTCGCCGAGGAGCACGACGTCCAGGTGGCGCTGCACAGCGACGGCCTGAACGAATGCCTCTCCGTCGAGGACACCCTGCGCGTCCTGGACGGCCGCACCATCCATGCCTTCCACATCGAGGGCTGCGGCGGCGGACACGTCCCCAACGTCCTGAAGATGGCCGGCGTCCCCAACGTCATCGGCTCCTCCACCAACCCCACCCTCCCCTTCGGGCGGGACGCGGTCGCCGAGCACTACGGCATGATCGTCTCGGTCCACGACCTCAAGACCGACCTGCCGGGCGACGCCGCCATGGCCCGCGACCGCATCCGGGCCGGCACGATGGGCGCCGAGGACGTGCTGCACGACCTCGGGGCGATCGGCATCACCTCCTCCGACGCCCAGGGCATGGGCCGCGCGGGTGAGACCGTACGCCGCACCTTCGCGATGGCCGGCAAGATGAAGGCCGAACTCGGCCCGATGGACGGCGACGGCGCCCACGACGACAACGCCCGCGTCCTGCGCTACATCGCCAAGCTCACCATCAACCCCGCGATCGCCCACGGCCTCTCGCACGAGATCGGGTCGATCGAGGTCGGCAAGATGGCCGACATCGTGCTCTGGAAGCCCCAGTACTTCGGCGCCAAGCCCCAACTCGTGCTCAAGTCCGGCTTCCCCGCCTACGGCGTCACCGGCGACCCGAACGCCGCCACCGACACCTGCGAACCGCTGGTGCTCGGCCCGCAGTTCGGCGCGCACGGCGCCACCCCCGCCGAGATCTCCGTCGCCTTCGTCGCGCGCGCCGCGGCCGAGGGCGGGATGGACGGCATGCCCACCCGCCGCCGTCGCGTCGCCGTCCGCGGCACCCGCGGCATCGGCCCCGCCGACCTGATCCACAACTCCCGCGTCGGACAGGTGCAGGTGGACGGCGGCAGCGGCCTGGTGACCCTCGACGGCGATCCGATGCGCTCCGACCCGGCCGACACCGTGTCGCTGTCGCGCCTGTACTTCCTGTGACAGCACCGGCCGTCACCCCTGACGGCCGGTACGTCCCCCGCTCCGACCCGCCCCGCTCACCTTCCGAGGACCCCAGATGAACACTCCCGTCGCCGACGGCTTCTCCATGCCCCCGGAGTGGGCACCGCACGAGCGCACCTGGATGGCCTGGCCCGGCCCCAACTTCACCTTCGGTGAGGAGGGCGGCGAGACGCTCGCCGAGGCCCGCGAGGCCTGGGCCGCCGTCGCCCGCGCGGTCCGTCGGTACGAGCCGGTCACCGTCGTGGCGGGCCCCGGCCAGCTGGAGGGCGCCCGCGCCCTGCTCGGCGACGACATCGAGCTGGTCGAGCGGCCGTTGAACGACGCCTGGATGCGCGACATCGGCCCCACGTTCCTCACCGACGGCAAGGGCAACCTCGCCGCCGCCGACTGGGTCTTCAACGGCTGGGGCGCCCAGGAGTGGGCCCGCTGGGACCTCGACGAGAAGATAGCCGAGCAGGTCGCGGGCCTGGCCGGCGCCCGCCGCTACGCGACCCCCCTGGTCAACGAGGGCGGCGGCATCCACGTCGACGGCGACGGCACGGTCCTGCTCACCGAGACCGTCCAGCTCGACCCGGGCCGTAACCCCGGCCGCTCCCAGGAAGAGGTCGAGGCCGAGATCCACGCCCACCTCGGCACCACCAAGGCGATCTGGCTGCCGCGCGGCCTCGCCGCCGACTACGGCCAGTTCGGCACCCGCGGCCACGTCGACATCGTCGCCGCCTTCGCCCGCCCCGGCGTCGTGATGGTCCACACCCAGCCCGACCCGGACCACCCCGACCACGCGATCTGCAACGAGATCGTCAAGCTGCTGCGCGCCTCGACCGACGCCAAGGGCCGCCGGCTGGAGGTCGTCGAGATCCCCGCTCCGACCGTCATCGAAGAGGACGGCGAGCTGGTCGACTACTCCTACATCAACCATCTCCAGTGCAACGACGGCATCGTGCTCTGCGCCTTCGACGACCCGCGCGACGAGGAAGCGGCCGCCATCTTCCGCCGGCTCTTCCCCGACCGGACCGTGACCCTGGTGGACGCCCGTACGATCTTCGCAGCGGGTGGCGGTATCCACTGCATCACCCAGCAGCAGCCCAAGGTCTGATCCGGGTCCGATCCACCCGGACCCCGCCGTCCCCGGAGGTCCCCCTCGTGCCCGGTCCCGCGCCCGCGCGCCGTCCCCGGCGGCGGCTCAACCAGCCCCGTGAACAGGTGCTCGCCGCGGCGATGGCCACCATCGCCGCGGAGGGCCTGGACCGGCTGACCATGGCGGGCCTGGGCCGCGAGGTCGGCATGAGCAGCGGCCACATCCTGTACTACTTCGGCACCAAGGACGAGCTGCTCCTGCAGACCCTCCAGTGGAGCGAGGAGCAGCTCGGCGCCGAACGCCGGGCCGCCCTCTCCCGCCGCGTCCCCGCCCGCGAGCGCCTGGACGCCCTCGTCGACCTCTACCTCCCCGTAGGCCACCGCGACCCGCGCTGGACCCTCTGGCTGGAGGTCTGGAACCGCTCCCAGAACGCCGACGAGGAAACCCGCGAACGCCAGCTGGACCTGGAGCTCGCCTGGCACCGCGACCTCGTCGCCCTCCTGGTCGAGGGCACCTCCAAGGGCGAATTCCGGCCCGTCGACCCCGAACGCTTCGCCACCCGCACCCGCGCCCTCCTCGACGGCTTCGGCACCCACCTGGTGGTGGGCCTGCCGGGCACCGACCGGGAACTGGTGGGTCGGCACATCGCGGAGTTCCTCGACGAGTCGCTGAATCCGTGAGCGGTGCCACGGAAGAACCCGTGGCACGTGCCGGGCGGCAGCGCCGAAGGCCGCGTCGAAACCCCGGTCCCGACGCGGCCTTCCCCCTTTTCGCCCGGTGCGGCTCTTACGCCTCCCGGCGGAAATGGCTGCGGTACACCTCGACCGATGTCTCCGGCGGATAGTTCGGCAGCGCGCTGACCTCGCCGTCCGCCTTGGAGATCACGATGTGGGAACCTCCCGGATCGCGCGGGTAGGCGGTCGGGTCCTGCCTGGGCGGGAATACGGGATACATCAGATAACCGATGTCGAATTCGTGGACGTACAGCGTGGGCCGTTCCCCGTCCGGCCAGACGGCCGGGAAATGGCCTCGCCCGACCTCCAGCGCTTCTTCGGCGCTGGCGGGAACCGGGCGCTGCCCGGCTTGCGGTTGCGGTTCGGACATGGTGCGTCTTCCTCGTTTCTCGCGCGGCACCGTGACCCTACGGCACGGTGTGGGGCCCACTCGACGGAGCGGCTGCCGGCGGGACGGGACCGGCGCATAAGTACCTGTCGACCTGTCAGTGCCCTCCACTGTGCTCTGCCATGGACAACACTTTCGCCGTCATCGATAACTCGAGGAGCAAGAAGAAGGCGGCCATTACTGCGGAATTCGACAGGCATATCGACTTCCTTGCGGGGATATGGAATGACGCACTGCTGAGCCAGCTCCCCTGATTCTTGATGGTGGGTTTCCCGCTTGCCCTCCGGCGTCCGGTACGGCATGGAGTCGCTGTGATCGCCGTAGGCGGCGGAGATGCCCATTGCCAGGGGCGCCGGCTGCAGGTCGTGGAGTCCCGGAGCGCGTACGGCCCCGGGTATCTGGTCGGCGGGGATGGCGAGCCAGCTTCCGGACGGCAGCCGGACCTCCCTTTGCGTGGTGGACTTCTCATCCATCGGCTTGAGCCGAATCAGCCGCTCGACCGCCAGCCGATCCTTGGGGGACAGCGCCTCCGCACCGCCCAATTCCGCGAGAACCTGCAGCGCATGGCGGCGGAAGCGGCCGGGGCCGTCACGGCGGATGTTCTGCAGGGTGGCCACAGCGGGTTCTCCCATGCGGGAGAGGCACTTGACGGCATCCCGGATCCCGTTGCTCTTGCGCGGCCTGTCCCCGCCGCGTACGCAAAGCACGCAAGTACGCCCGATCGTTGCCCACCGTGCTCTTGTCAGTCACACTCCGGATCGGCGACCGTAACCGCTGGTCGGTCGATCGATCCGAGGACATGAGGAGGCTGCCGTGGCGCAGGGTGCGGGGGAGCGGGACGTGAGAGGTAATGCCGCCAACTGGCGGAAGATCTGGGTGGGTTCGGCCGGAAACATGGTCGAGTGGTTCGACTGGTTCGTCTACGCCAGCTTCGCCGTCTACTTCGCGGATTCGTTCTTCCCCAAGGGGAATGACACCGCGAACCTCATGAACACCATGGGGATCTTCGCCGTCGGCTTCTTCATGCGCCCGGTGGGCGGCTGGGTGCTGGGGCGGGTCGGGGACCGGCGGGGACGTAAGGCGGCGCTCACGCTCACCGTCACGCTGATGTCCGCGTCGGCGGTCCTGATCGCCATTGCGCCGACCTATGGCGTGGCGGGATACGGGGGCGTGGCCGTTCTGCTGATTGCCCGGATGCTCCAGGGGCTGTCCGTCGGCGGGGAGTACGCGGCCAGCGCGACCTATCTCACGGAGGCATCGGCGCCGGGGCAGCGCGGTTTCGCGTCCAGCTTCCAGTACGTGTCGATGACGGCGGGGCAGCTGGTCGGTCTCGGCCTGCAGATCGTGCTGCAACGCACCCTGGCCGAGGACGCGTTGCACAGCTGGGCCTGGCGGATCCCGTTCATCGTCGGCGCGCTGGGCGCCGCCATCGTCTTCTACCTGCGCCGCAACATGCTGGAGACCGAGGTCTACGCCGACGACGACGGCGCCAACTCCGACCCCGACCGCGGCACCATCAAGGCGCTGCTGGCCCACAAGCGCGAGGCGTTCCTGGTCATCGCGCTGACCATGGGCGGCACCGTCGCGTACTACACGTACACGACCTACCTCACCAAGTACCTCTCGGGCAGCGCCGGGCTGGACAAGCCGACCGCCTCGCTGGTCAGCTTCTGCGCGCTGTTCGTCTTCATGTGTCTGCAGCCGCTGGCCGGGAAGCTGTCCGACCGGATCGGCCGGCGTCCGCTGCTGATCACCTTCGCCGTCGGGTCCACCTTCCTGACCGTGCCGATCATGACGCTGCTGCGGCACGCGGGCAGCTTCTGGCCGGCCCTCGGGCTGTCGCTGCTGGCGCTGGTCGTCGTCACGGGCTACACGTCCATCAATGCCTGTGTGAAGGCCGAGCTGTTCCCGACCGGCATCCGGGCGCTGGGCGTCGCCCTGCCGTACGCCATCGCCAACGCGCTCTTCGGCGGCACCGCGGAGTATGTCGCGCTGTGGTTCAAGGACGGCGGCATCGAGTCCGGCTACTACTGGTACGTGGCGGGGTGCGCCGCCGTCTCGCTGGTCGTCTATCTGTCCATGCGCGAGACGCGCGACATCGATCTGCACCGGGTGGGCAAGGGTGCCAAGGGAACCAAGGGCACCGCCGAGGACGAGCCCCTGCTCGCATCCTGAGACGAGCCGGTCCGCGGGGGCGGTGGTGTGCCACACTGCCCCCGTGCTCTCGTTCGCCATGATTATTGGCAGCAGGCGCGCCGGTCCGCAGTGACCGCCCCGTACGAACCGAGTACGGCGCGGCCCTCGTCGTCCCAGACCCGCGCGCAGACCTCTCGCACCCGCGAGAGGTTTTTTCGTTTCCGGCCCACCCGTCGCCGGAGGCGGAGCGCGAGGGAACATGGAGGGACGGTGGAACCGGTCATTCCGGTAGACCGAGACCCGACAGGAGCCAGACCAGCAATGACGGACGTACCCGAACACGCCGTGTCCGACGAATTCCATGTGTTCGACACGACGCTGCGCGACGGCGCGCAGCGCGAGGGCATCAATCTGACCGTCAGCGACAAGCTGACCATCGCCCGGCACCTGGACGACTTCGGCGTGGGCTTCATCGAGGGCGGCTGGCCCGGCGCCAACCCCAGGGACACCGAGTTCTTCGAGCGGGCCCACAGGGAGATCGACTTCCGGCACGCCCAGCTGGTCGCGTTCGGCGCCACCCGCAAGGCGGGCGTACGCGTCGAGGACGACCCGCAGGTCGCCGCCCTCCTGGACTCCCGGGCCCCGGTCATCACGCTGGTCGCCAAGTCCCATGTCGGACATGTGGAACTGGCGCTGCGCACCACGCCGGAGGAGAACCTCGCGATGGTGCGGGACACCGTCGCGTATCTGCGCGAGCAGGGCCGCCGGGTCTTCCTCGACTGCGAGCACTTCTTCGACGGCTATGTGCTGGACGCGGTCTACGCCAAGCAGGTCGTGCGCACCGCGAGCGAGGCCGGCGCCGATGTCGTCGTCCTCTGCGACACCAACGGCGGCATGCTTCCCGCGCAGGTCACGGCCGTCGTGCGGACCGTCCTCGCGGACACCGGCGCGCGGCTGGGCATCCACGCCCAGGACGACACCGGCTGCGCCGTCGCCAACACCCTCGCCGCCGTGGACGCGGGCGCCACCCATGTGCAGTGCACGGCCAACGGCTACGGCGAGCGGGTCGGCAACTCCAACCTCTTCCCGGTCGTCGCGGCGCTGGAGCTCAAGTACGGGCGGCACGTCCTGCCCGAGGGCAAGCTCGCGGAGACCACCCGGATCTCGCACGCCATCGCCGAGGTCGTCAACCTCACCCCCTCCACCCACCAGCCCTACGTCGGCGTCTCGGCGTTCGCGCACAAGGCCGGGCTGCACGCCTCCGCCATCAAGGTGGACCCGGACCTCTACCAGCACATCGACCCGGCGCTGGTCGGCAACACCATGCGGATGCTGGTCTCCGACATGGCGGGCCGGGCCTCCATCGAGCTCAAGGGCAAGGAGCTCGGCATCGACCTGAGCGGCGACCGCGAGCTGGTCGGCCGGGTCGTGGCGCGGGTCAAGGAGCGGGAGCTGGAGGGCTACACGTACGAGGCCGCCGACGCCTCCTTCGAGCTGCTGCTGCGGGAAGAGGTGGGCGGCAAGGCGCTGCGCTACTTCACCGTCGAGTCGTGGCGGGCGATCGTCGAGGACCGCCCCGACGGTACGCACGCCAACGAGGCGACCGTGAAGGTGTGGGCCAAGGGCGAGCGGATCGTCGCCACCGCCGAGGGCAACGGCCCGGTCAATGCGCTGGACCGGGCGCTGCGGGTGGGCCTGGAGCGGATCTACCCGCAGCTGGCGCACCTGGAGCTGGTGGACTACAAGGTCCGCATCCTGGAGGGCGCCCAGGGCACCGGCTCCATCACCCGCGTCCTGGTCTCCACCAGTGACGGGCGGGGCGAGTGGTCCACGGTCGGCGTCGCGGAGAACGTGATCGCGGCGTCGTGGCAGGCGCTGGACGACGCGTACGCCTATGGGCTGCTGCGGGCCGGGGTGGCCCCGCAGGAGTAGGCGGGCGCACACGCATCCGAGGGCCCCGGCGCGGCTGCCGGGGCCCTCGCGCGTGGCGTGCGGCCGTCAGGCCTTGACCGCGGAGATGTCGAAGACGAGCTTGACCTTGTCGCTGACCATCACGCCGCCGGTCTCCAGCGCGGCGTTCCAGGTCAGGCCCCACTCGGAGCGCAGGATCTCGGCGCTGCCCTCGAAACCGACCCGCTCGGAGCCGTAGACGTCGGTGGCCGAGCCGTGGAAGTCCAGGTCGATGCTGAGCGGCTTGGTGACGTCCTTGATGGTCAGGTCGCCGGTGATGCGGAAGCGGTCGCCGGAGATCTGCTCGGCGGCGGTGCTGCGGAAGCTCATCAGCGGGAAGGTCTCGGCGTCGAAGAAGTCGGCGCTGCGCAGATGGCCGTCGCGGTCGGCGATGCCGGTGTCGATGCTGGCGGTCTTGAGGTCGATGGTGGCGGTGGAGCGGGCCGGGTCGGTGCCGTCGAGGTGCAGAACGCCCTCGTGCTCGGCGAAGGAGCCCCGGACGTTGGTGACCATCGCGTGCCGGACCGTGAAGCCGATGCTGCTGTGCGCCGGGTCGATGGTGTAGTCGCCGGTCAGCGCGGCGAGCGCGGGGTCCGCCACGAGGACGGCAGCGGGGGCAGTGGTGCCGGCCGGGGCGGCGGTGCGCTTGGTGCGGTTGAACAGAGCCATGGCTCCTCCTCGAAGACGGTGCCCCGCGGGGCTGCGACAGGTTTGTTTAACCTTCAACGAGATTGAGCGTAGCACCTTTAGTTCAATATTCAACCTACTCCCTGGTTCCGGGGCATCCGGGCGCGTTACGGGCGCCGTTCCGGCGCGGTCATTGCCGCCGCCCGAGCCGCCGTGCTACACCAACGGCAACTCCCAAGTGCGCAGCGCCACAGCCCAGTTGACCCCGTTGACGCCATGGAGAGGACCGATCGTGCCCCCGACCGTGCCGAGCGTCCCCGCTCCGTCCGCCTGGTCCCGCCGAGCGTTTCTCGCCGCCTCCACGGCGGGCGCACTCGGCCTCTCGCTCCGCGCCGGGCCCGCGTACGCGGCCCCCGCGGACCCCTACGACACCCTCCGCGCCCGCTGGGCCGACCTCACCCTCGGCACCGGCTTCGACCCCGCCGCCGCGCCGTACGCCGCCGCCCTCCAGGAGACCGGCCGCCTCGCCGCGACGTTCCGCCAGGACATGCGGCCCACCGCCGCCTCCCTCTGGCCCGACTGCCCCTACGACCCCCCGTCCGGCATCACCCGCAGCTACGGCCGGCTGAACACCATGGCCGAGGCCTACGCCCAGCCCGGCACCGGCCGCACCGGCGCCCCGGACCTCGCCGCCGACGTCATCGCCGGCCTCGACCACCTCGACGCCACCGTCTACAACACCCGCACCACCCGCTACGGCAACTGGTGGGAATGGCAGATCGGCACCCCCCGTCTCCTGCTCGACACCGTGGCGATCCTCGACCAGCGGATGACGTCAGGCGGGCTCGGCGACCCCCTGCGCTCCCGCTGCCTCGCCGCCGTCGACCACTTCGTCCCCGACGCGATGCTCGGCGACTACACCGGCACCAGCACCGGCGCCAACCGCGTCGACCTCTGCCGCGTCGTCGCCCTGCGCGGCATCCTCGGCCGCGCCCCCGCCAAGATCGCCCTCGCCCGCGACGCCCTCTCGCCGGTCTTCCCGTACGCGACGACGGGCGACGGCCTCTACGCCGACGGCTCCTTCATCCAGCACACCTGGGTCGCCTACTCCGGCACCTACGGCTACGTCCTGCTCGACGGCCTGGGCCGGCTGTTCACCCTGCTCGACGGCTCGCCCTGGCAGGTCACCGACCCGGCCCGGGAGATCGTCTTCGACAGCGTGGAGCACGCGTACGCGCCCTTCCTCCACAACGGCCTGATGATGGACAGCGTCAACGGGCGCGCCGTCAGCCGCGGACAGCTCCGCAACGACGAGCGGCACGTCCTGCGCAGCGACCACTTCCACGGCCATGCGCTGATCGCCGCCGTGGCCCTGCTCGCGGAGGCCGCGAGCGAGCCGGAGCGGGCCCGCTGGCACGGTATGATCAAGGGCTGGATCGCGCGGGACCGTACGCTGCCCGTGCTCACCGACCGGCAGTACACGGTCGCCGACCTGGCCCGTCTCGCCGCCGTCGACGGCGGCCCGGCACCCGCCGCCCCCGAGCCCGTCGGCCACCGCCTCTTCCCCGCCATGGACCGCGCCGTCCACCGCCGCCCCGGCTGGGCCGCCGGCCTGGCCATGGCCTCCGACCGCATCACCTACTACGAGAACGGCAACGGCGAGAACCCGCGTGGCTGGCACACCGGCGCCGGAATGCTCTCCTGGTGGGGCGCCGACTTCGGCGGCGACCAGTACACCGACGCCTTCTGGCCCACCGTCGACCCCTACCGGCTGCCCGGCACGACCGTGTCCACCAAGCGCCTGGCCGACAACGAGGGCGGCGGCTGGGGCGAGCCGAAACCCGCCGTGCGCTGGGTGGGCGGCACCACGGACGGCGAATTCGCCGCCGTCGGACAGGACCTGCGCGGCCTGGCCTCCACCCTCACCGCCAAGAAGTCCTGGTTCTTCCTGGCCGATACCGTCGTCTGCCTGGGCGCGGGCATCACCGCACGGGACGGCGTACCCGTCGAGACCGTCGTCGACAACCGCAGACTGGCGGAGCGGGGCACCGCGACGCTCACCCTCGACGGCGCACGGCAGCCCGGCGCCCCCGGCCGCACCGTCCGCCACCCCCGCGCCCGCTGGGCCCACCTCGCCGGACACGGCGGCTACGTCTTCCCCGACGGCGCCCCGCTGACCGTACTGCGCGAAGCCCGCACCGGCTCCTGGCACGACATCAACACCGGCTCCGACCCGGCCCCGCTCACCCGCCACTACCTCACCCTCTGGCACGACCACGGCACCGACCCCACCGACGCCCGCTACGCCTACCTCCTCATGCCGGGCGCCACCGCACGTACCCTCGCCGCCCGCGCCGCCGACCGGCACTGGCTGACCGTGCTCGCCAACGACGCCACCTGCCAGGCCGTGTCCGTACACTCCCTCGGCGTAACGGCCGCCAACTTCTGGCGGGCCGGCAGCGCGGGGGAGCTCACCACTGGCGGCCCGGCGAGCGTGCTGGTACGGGAGGGACACCGCGGAGGGACCGCGACGCTCTGTGCCGCGGCCCCCGAGCGCACCGGCGCCCCCCTGGAGATCACCTGGTGCCGCCCGGTCCGCGCGGTCCTCGGCCACGACCCGTCCGTCGAGGTCCTGGCCACCGCGCCCGCCCTGCGCCTGCGCCTCACCCCCGGCGCCGCCTGCGCCACCCACACCTGCACCCTCGCCCTGGGCTGACCGGCACCCCGCCCCGCCTGCGATTCGTACAACATCACCGCCCCGCCGTTTGTCGGCCTCATACAGTCGGCCTACGCCGCCGCCACCCGTTCGGCGGCCCGGACGCGCAAAACACGCAGCACGATTCTGTGCTGCCTGCCCACGAAATCGGACCCGACGTTGTACGAAACCAACATCGGTGCGGCGGGGTCCACCCACGTACCGTCGATACATGACCACTGTCGAAGATGCGCCCGCCGGTGCCAACGACGCCCGCGGGCGCGTCGCCGAACTGCACGCCATCCGTGAGCAGGCCCGGCAAGGCCCCAGCGAGCGGGCAACCGAGGCCCAGCGCGCCAAGGGCAAGCTCACCGCCCGCGAGCGGATCGACCTGCTGCTGGACGAGGGTTCGTTCAACGAGGTCGAGCCGCTGCGCCGGCACCGGGCGACGGGCTTCGGCCTGGAGGCCAAGAAGCCCTATACCGACGGCGTCATCACCGGCTGGGGAACGGTCCACGGCCGGACCGTCTTCGTCTACGCACACGACTTCCGGATCTTCGGCGGCGCCCTCGGGGAGGCGCACGCCACCAAGATCCACAAGATCATGGACATGGCCATCCAGGCCGGCGCGCCGCTGGTGTCGCTGAACGACGGCGCGGGTGCCCGCATCCAGGAGGGCGTCTCGGCGCTCGCCGGCTACGGCGGCATCTTCCAGCGCAACACCAAGGCCTCGGGTGTCATCCCGCAGATAAGCGTCATGCTCGGCCCCTGCGCCGGCGGCGCCGCGTACAGCCCCGCCCTCACGGACTTCGTCTTCATGGTCCGCGAGACCTCGCAGATGTTCATCACGGGCCCCGACGTCGTCCGCGCCGTCACCGGCGAGGAGATCACCCAGAACGGCCTCGGCGGCGCCGATGTGCACGCCGAGACCTCCGGCGTCGCCCACTTCGCGTACGACGACGAGGCGACCTGCCTGGAGGAGGTCCGCTACCTCATCTCCCTCCTCCCCTCCAACAACCGCGAGAACCCGCCGACGGTCGACTGCGAGGACCCGGCCGACCGCTCCGGCGACGCCCTCCTCGACCTCGTCCCCGCCGACGGCAACCGCCCGTACGACATGCACAAGGTCATCGAGGAGATCGTCGACGACGGCGAGTACCTCGAGATCCACGAGCGCTGGGCGACCAACATCATCTGCGCGCTCTCCCGCCTCGACGGCCGGGTGGTCGGCATCATCGCCAACCAGCCCCAGTCCCTCGCCGGCGTCCTGGACATCGAGGCCTCCGAAAAGGCCGCCCGCTTCGTCCAGATGTGCGACGCCTTCAACATCCCGCTCATCACGCTCCTCGACGTCCCCGGCTTCCTCCCCGGCGTCGACCAGGAGCACGGCGGCATCATCCGCCACGGCGCCAAGCTGCTCTACGCGTACTGCAACGCCACCGTCCCGCGCATCTCCATCGTGCTGCGCAAGGCCTACGGCGGCGCCTACATCGTCATGGACTCCCAGTCCATCGGCGCCGACCTGACCTACGCCTGGCCCACGAACGAGATCGCGGTCATGGGCGCGGAAGGCGCCGCCGGCGTCATCTTCCGCCGGCAGATCGCCGACGCCGAGGACCCCGACGCGATGCGCGCGCGCATGGTCAAGGAATACAAGTCCGAGCTGATGCACCCGTACTACGCGGCCGAGCGCGGCCTGGTCGACGACGTCATCGACCCGTCCAACACCCGCGAGGTGCTGATCCGCTCGCTGGAGATGCTCCGCACCAAGCACGCGGACCTGCCCGCGCGCAAGCACGGCAACCCGCCCCAGTAGCCCTCCGCCTTTCACGACGACGCAGAAACGAGACGACCACCGTGAAGAGTCCTGCCGACCAACCCATCCGCGTGGAAAAGGGCCAGGCCAGCGAGGAAGAACTCGCCGCCCTGACCGCCGTCCTCCTGGCCCGCGCCGCCCACCGCCCGACCGCCACCCAGATCGGCCCGCGCCACACCGCGGCCCGCTGGCGCCGGCTGGAGCGGCAGGGCGGCTTCCACGGAGCGACCAGCTGGCAGCGCTGAACACACCCTGATCACGCACGAGGGGCCCGTAGTCGGTGACTACGGGCCCCTCGGCCGTCCCCGGCGCGGCTGTCAGTGCCCCGTGCTATCCCCGCTGCGCTTGGCTTGAGCCCCACGTTGTCGGCCGTCCCGCCGTGGTGGGTTTCTCGCCGTAGCGCCTGGCGGCGGGCGTGGGTTTGTAGGGAGCGGTGCCGGCCCTACACGGCTCCGCCGCTACGGTCCGTCCCCTCCCGTGGGTGGGTGGGAAGAGGCCAGTGGGGGCGGGCGTGGAGTCGTCCGTTCACCATGACCGGTCCCAAGAGACACCTGACCACCCACGTACGCCCCCACCGCCTTCTCTCCACCCTCAACGGGGAGGTGCCGGGTCGTAGCGGCGGAGCCGTGTAGGCCCGGTGCCGCTGCCGAACAGCCCCGCGCAGCGGCAACCAGCCCGCCGCAGGCGCAACGGCGAACAACCACCACGGCGGGACGGCCGACAACGTACGGCCACGGCAAAGCGCAGCGAACCGGCTGAATCAAGGCGTAGGTTCGCCCCAACCCTGGGAAGCAGAGCTGTTCACGGGGAGATCCTCGTGCTGGCATGCGCTCGTCATTCCTCTCCTGGAGTTCCCGCGCCGCGGGTCCTAGGACGACCGGAAGGAAGTGCCCATGCTCAGCACTTTCGGTGCTGTTGCCGCAGCGGCATCCCTGCTCCTCGCCGGATCGGCATCCCCCACCCCGGTAGGACGGGTCGGCGACGAACCGCCGACCGGCAAAATCACCATTTCCGTCGCCACCGTGAACGGTTCGGGCTGCAGACCCGGCAGCGCCGCGGTGGCCATCGCGCCCGACAACACCGCGTTCACCGTCACGTACAGCGAGTACCTCGCCCAGGCGGGCGGCGACAGCAAGCCCACCGACGCCCGCAAGAACTGCCAGATCGCGCTGGAGGTGCATGTCCCGCAGGGCTTCACCTACGCGATCGCCAGGGCCGACTACCGGGGCTATGCGTCCCTGGCCCCGGGCGCCAAGGGACTGGAGCAGGCCAACTACTACTTCCAGGGCCAGCAGGAGACGGCCCGTAAGAGCCATTCCTTCGGCGGTCCCTACGACTCCAACTGGCAGTCGTCGGACGAGACCGACATCGACGCGCTGGTCTACGCCCCGTGCGGCGAACAGCGCTACTTCAACATCAACACCGAACTGCGGGTGGACGCCGGGTCCCACAAGGCTGCAACCACCAGCTTCATGGCGATGGACTCCACCGACGGCAGCATCAACACCCTCTACCACTTCGCGTGGAAGGAGTGCCCGGCGAAAGGCAAGTAGCCGATGACCGGGGCCCGTACGCGCCGCGCGTACGGGCCCTGCGGGCCGAGGAGTCCGGCAGGCACCCGCGCACGCCGAAGGCCCCCGCACCTGGCAGGTGTCCGGGGGCCTTCGGCGTAAGCGGCGCGAGCGGGCACGGGGAGCCCGTACGCGAATGCGTACCTTTTACCGCAGGCGCGCCATCAGGGCGTGCTCGACGAGCGTGATGAGCGCGCTCTTGGCCTCGCTGCGGTGGCGGGCGTCGGTGATGATGATCGGTGCGTCCGGGCCGATCTGCAGGGCCTCGCGCACCTCGTCCGGCGTGTAGGGCTGATGTCCGTCGAAGCCGTTGAGGGCGATGACGAACGGCAGGCCGGAGTTCTCGAAGTAGTCGACCGCGGGGAAGCAGTCGGCCAGGCGGCGGGTGTCGACCAGCACCACCGCGCCGATCGCGCCACGTACCAGGTCGTCCCACATGAACCAGAAACGGTCCTGACCGGGCGTACCGAAGAGGTACAGGATCAGGTCCTGGTCCAGCGTGATCCGGCCGAAGTCCATCGCCACGGTCGTGGTCGTCTTGTCCGGCGCGTGCGTGAGGTCGTCGATCCCCGCCGAGGCGGAAGTCATCACGGCTTCGGTACGCAGCGGATTGATCTCTGAGACGGCCCCGACGAACGTGGTCTTGCCCACGCCGAAGCCGCCCGCCACCACGATCTTCGCGGAGGTGGTGGAGCGGGCTGCACCGCTAGAGCTTGCGAAGTCCACTGAGCACCCTTTCGAGCAGTGTCACATCTGGCTGTCCGCCGGCGGTCTCGTCCCCGCCGGGCTGATGGATGGCGACGAGTCCGGCCTCTGCCAGGTCGGCGACGAGGATCCGGGCGACGCCGAGGGGGATGGAGAGCAGGGCCGAGATCTCAGCCACCGATTTGATCTCGCGGCAGAGGTGGCAGATGCGCTGGTGCTCCGGCAGCTGGCCCTGCAGCCGGGAGGGATCGGCGGTCGTGCTGACCAGCGCCTCGATGGCGAGCTGGTAGCGCGGCCGGGTCCGGCCTCCGGTCATGGCGTACGGGCGTACGAGCGGATTGTGCGTGCCCCCGGTGGGCTCGGGCGCCCGCCGCTGTGGCTGCACCGGCTGGATGCGGGGCGCCTGCGGCTGCTCGTACGGCGACGGCTCGTACGGCTGGGAGCCGTACGGCCGCTGCGGCTGCTGCTGGTGCTGCGGCGGGCGCGGCGGTTCCGCCCGCTGCGGCCTGCGGCTCGGCGCAGACGGGAAGTTGAAGCGGTTGTTATGGGTCTCGCCCACAGGTCCGGACTCCTGCCCGGAACCGTACGGGTATCCGCTAGGGGGCGTTGCCACGTCTCCTCCTCCAACTTGCCAATCTGACGCCGGTCGCGCCACCGAACCATAAGGCGCGGTGGCGGGAAACGCACTGCCTGTCTGTTAGTTGAGAAGGCTGCCCTGCAGTTCGGCGCGGAGATCGGGCGTCAGAACATTGCCCGCGCGGTCGACCAGCAGGGCCATCTCGTAACCGACGAGGCCGATGTCGCACTCGGGGTGTGCGAGCACGGCCAGCGACGATCCGTCCGAGACGGACATGATGAAGAGGAAGCCGCGCTCCATCTCCACCACCGTCTGGTTCACGCTCCCGCCCTCGAAGATGCGGGAGGCGCCGGCAGTCAGCGAGGTCAGCCCGGAGGCCACCGCCGCCAACTGATCGGCTCTGTCACGAGGGAACCCCTCGGACATGGCGAGGAGGAGTCCGTCCGCGGAGACCACGACCGTGTGGGACACCCCAGGGGTGTTGTCCACGAAGTTGGTGATCAACCAGTTCAGATTCTGCGCCGCCTGGCTCATCGGGCTCACACTAACGCTCCTGATCGTAGGTGCTGCCGGGGCCGAAGCCCTGTCGGTCATTGTGGGGTTCCGCGCCCGCATTGCGCCCCTGCTGGACACCGCGGCGCAGATTGCTCAGCCTGCCGCGAACGTCCTCCGGGGCGCGGGAGACCTGTGGGCCGCCCTGCGGGGTCTGCTCCGCGGCGCCTTCGACCAGGTTGGCCTTGGGCACCCGCCGGGGGAGGCCGGAGGCTGTGACCCCGCCCGCCTTCGGCTCGCGCAGCCGCTCCGCTCGCTGCCAGCGCTCGTCGTTGGAGCTGCGCCATTCGGAGCCGTCCTGGCCGTTGACCGGTGCGCTCCGCTGCTGCGGGGGCGTCACCGGCTCCACGGGCTGCTCCTGCCACTGCTGCTGAGCGTGCTGCTGAGCCTGCGGCGGCTGCTGGCCACGGCCTCCGCGGCGCGGAAGGCCGGCATCGGTCAGCAAGGGGGAGTCGCTCGGGGTGGGGCCCGGACGCTCGAATGGTACGCGCTCGGACGCATCTGCGGGAGCGGCAGTTGTATTCCGGTCAGATTCCGCTTCGGTCCCGAAGTAGCCGTCGAACGCGGGCCGTTCGGCCCGGTCGTTGTGCACGAGGGGTTCATCGGAGACGAAGGGGTGCTGGCCGGTGGTCCCTGCGGAGGTCGGCTCGCCGAACGCCAGGCCGCCGTGCGACCGGTCGTCGTAGAGCGGCTGATCGCCTTCCGCATATGCCTGGTGACCGGAATGGGCCGCCTGGCCGGGGAAGCCCGGGAAGGCGTCGCCGGCACCGGAAGGCGCCTCGTCGCGGAAGAGCGGACGGTCGTCGCCCGGGAAGGCGTCGCTCCGGTACTCGGCGCCCTGATGGCCGCCCAGGTCGCCCTGGCCGCCCGTCTGGGCCTCCAGTGCCGCACGGCGCTCCTCGCGGAGCAGCGAGCGGCCCACCGGGTCCAGCTCGGGGGAGTCGTCCGCCTGGCCGTAGCCGCCCTCGTCGAAGCCCAGCTCGGCGGCGGTGCGCTGACGCTCCTCGTACGGCGAGTGCGCGTGCTCGGGGACGATCCGGGAGACCGTGAAGTCGTCCTCGAACTGCTCCTCGCCGCCACCGCCGTGGGTGATCGCGTCGGGCAGCATCACCAGCGAGGTGGTGCCGGCCTGCTCGCCCGAGGGGCGCAGCTGGACCCGGATCCCGTGCCGGTCCGCCAGTCGGCCGACCACGAACAGGCCCATCCGCTGGGAGACCGCGGCGTCCACGCTCGGCGGGTTGGCCAGCTTGTGGTTGATGTCCGCGAAGTCCTCGGGGGTCAGCCCGATGCCCTTGTCGTGGATCTCGATCATCACCCGGCCGTCCGGCAGCCTGGTCGCGGCCACCCGCACCTTGGTCTGCGGCGAGGAGAACGTCGTGGCGTTCTCCAGCAGCTCGGACAGCAGATGCACGAGGTCGGTGACGGCGGTGCCGTGGATCTCGCTCTCGGGGACTCCGGAGAGTTCTATTCGCTCGTACGACTCGACCTCGGACGTCGCCGCCCGCAGCACGTCGATCAGCGGCACCGGCTGGTTCCAGCGGCGGCCCGGCTCCTCGCCCGCGAGAATCAGGAGGTTCTCGCCGTTGCGCCGCATACGGGTGGCCAGGTGGTCGAGCCGGAAGAGGCTCTCCAGCTGGTCCGGGTCCGCCTCGTTGTTCTCCAGGTCGGTGATCAGCGTCAGCTGCCGCTCGATCAGACCCTGGTTGCGCTGCGAGAGGTTGGTGAAGATCGCGTTGACGTTGCCCCGCAGCAGCGCCTGCTCGGCGGCGAGCCGGACGGCCTCGCGGTGCACCTGGTCGAAGGCGCGGGCGACCTCGCCGATCTCGTCCGTGGTGGAGATCGGGATCGGCTGGACGCGGGTGTCGACCCGGCCCGGATCCGTCCGGGAGAGCTGGTCGACCAGCATCGGCAGCCGCTGCTCGGCGACGCCGAAGGCGGCGGTGCGCAGCTGGCGCATGTTGCGGCTCATCCGGCGGGCCATCAGGCCGGCCACGACGAACGCGATGATCAGGGCCGCCAGCACGATCGCCGAGTCGACGAAGGTGGACTGCTTGGCGTCCGCGGAGATCCCCGCGGCCTCGTCGACCGCCTTGTTCGCCAGGTCCTTCTCGATGGACCGGTACATGTCGAACTTGCCCGTTGCGGCCGCGAACCACGTCTCGGACGTGACGCCCCGGGGGGCCAGCGTCTCGGGAGCCGCGCCGGTGACGATCAGGGCGGACATCTGGTCGATGGACGGCGGCGTGCGGAACTGCCGGCCGACCGCCGTGGCCTGTGCCTTGGCCCGGGCCACCTGCTGCTTGGCCTTCTCCTTCAGCGCGGCGGCGTCCCTGGTGAGGCGCTCCACGTCCTCGGGCGTACCGCCGGAGGTGTACTCGCCGATGGCGATGCCCTCCAGGTAGCGGTACGAGCCGAACGCGGTCAGCTGCAGCTTGTGCTCCTTGCCGCCCTGCGGGGACGCCGGGTCGACCAGGAGGTGGGTGCCGATGGAGCGCTCCAGCGACACGGCGGCCTTCGCCAGTGCGACGGCGTAGACGGTGCGGCCGTAAGAGGTGATGTTGCCGGTGCCCAGGCCGAGCTCGTTGGCGAACTCCATCAGCGGGTGCTGGACCCCGACATAGCCCTCTTCGGTCTTCACGCCGGGCAGCTGGGAGGTGTAGGCGGCCTTGCGCAGCCCGTCCAGCTTAGGCTCCACCTTCTCGAAGGAGGCGAGCCGACGCTGGAGACCGGGCTTGTCCGGCATGGCCTTGGCGGCCTCGTGGAAGGCGTCCGCGGCGTCGTCGGTGGCGTTGCGCGCCTCTTCGACGGCCGGGTCGTCCTTCTGGCCCTTGAGGAGCGGGGCGGCGGTGCGGTCCCGCTCATCGATCAGGGCGTTGCTGTAGGAAAGCGCGGCGCGAACGAGTTTCGCGGTGTTCTCCGCGTCCTGCGCCTCCTGCCAGGTGGCGAACGAGCTGTTGACCCGCAGGCCGCCGAAGACCAGGGCGAGCAGTACGGGGATGAGCAGGATGGCGTTCAGACGCGTGGCCACCCGCCAGTTGCGCGGGGAGTACTTCCCGCCACTGACCGGAGGCTTCGCGACCGTGTTCTCGGACGCGTCGGAAGCCGGTACGCCGCCACGCGGCGGCGGGGTGAAGTTGCCCCGCCGCGGTTCCTGCGGCTCGGGGCTCGCTTTGCTTCGCCTCACTCGACCAACAACCTCTCGGCGCCGGCACGTACTTGCAGTGCCGTTTCTTCTGGGCGTTACTACTCCGTAGTTCAGCGAATTTCAGCACGTCAGGGCGGTGCCTTCCAAACACTGCGCACAGCCGGAGCGGTCCAGCGGAAGCCGGAGCTAAAAGGGGCGTAAATGGGCGAGCCCCGCCAAAAGGCGGGGCTCTTGTGCGCACAGCGAAGCCGCACATGCGCGAGGGGTGTCGAACGACAGCCGATTCACTGTCGAAACGTTATGAAGCGCTTTCGCAGGCGTGTCGAAGGACACAGATCCATTCCGGCATACCGGGAACCGGGCTTCAGGGCCGTCTACCGGAGCCGGGCCATCAGGGCGTGCTCGACGAGCGTGATGAGCGCACTCTTGGCCTCGCTGCGGTGCCGGGCATCGGTGGTGATGATGGGCGTCCCGGGACCGATCTGCAGCGCTTCACGCACCTCGTCCGGCGTGTAGGGCTGGTAGCCCTCGAAGCCGTTGAGGGCGATGACGAACGGCAGGCCGGAGTTCTCGAAGTAGTCGACGGCCGGGAAGCAGTCGGCCAGGCGGCGGGTGTCGACCAGCACCACCGCGCCGATCGCACCGCGGACCAGGTCGTCCCACATGAACCAGAAGCGGTCCTGACCGGGCGTACCGAAGAGGTACAGGATCAGGTCCTGGTCCAGCGTGATCCGGCCGAAGTCCATCGCCACGGTCGTCGTGGTCTTGTCCTGGACGTGGCTGAGGTCGTCGATCCCCGCCGAGGCGGAGGTCATCACGGCCTCCGTACGCAGCGGATTGATCTCCGAGACGGCCCCGACGAACGTGGTCTTGCCCACGCCGAAGCCGCCCGCCACCACGATCTTCGCCGAGGTCGTGGCGCGGGCCGCGTTCTGCTCGACGCCCGCGTCAGAGCTTGCGAAGTCCACTGAGCACCCTCTCCAGCAGGGTCACGTCAGGCGTGCCCCCCGCCTCACCGCTGCCACCGGGCTGATGGATCGCCACCATGCCCGCCTCCGCCAGGTCCGCCACCAGGATCCGTGCCACGCCCAGCGGGATGTGCAGCAGCGCAGAGACCTCCGCCACCGACTTCACCTCGCGGCACAGGGTGCAGATCCGCTGGTGCTCGGGCAGCAGTCCGGGCAGTTGGGAGGGGTCGGCCGTGGTGCTGACCAGCGCCTCGATGGCGAGCTGGTAGCGCGGCCGGGTCCGGCCTCCGGTCATGGCGTACGGGCGCACCAGCGGCTGGTCACCTTCGCTCCCGTACGGCGCTTGGCTGTAGGCGCCGTACGGGCCGGAAGTGGCGGGTGGCGGGGTCATGGGTCCTCCGGGCGGGACAACTGACGTGTCGTCGGGTTGGGCCGGTGGGGGGTGCGGCACTGGCTGAATGGATTGCTGGACAGGGGGGCGCTGCGGACGCCTAGTTCAGCAGACTGCCTTGCAGTTCGGCACGGAGATCGGGCGTCAGCACCGTGCCCGCGCGGTCGACCAGCAGGGCCATCTCGTAACCGACGAGGCCGATGTCGCACTCGGGGTGTGCGAGCACGGCCAGCGACGATCCGTCCGAGACGGACATGAGGAAGAGGAAGCCGCGCTCCATCTCCACCACCGTCTGGTTCACGGTCCCGCCCTCGAAGATCCGGGACGCGCCCGAGGTCAGCGAGGTCAGCCCGGAGGCCACCGCCGCCAACTGGTCGGCACGGTCGCGTGGGAAGCCCTCGGACATCGCGAGGAGCAGTCCGTCCGCGGAGACCACCACCGTGTGGGACACCCCCGGGGTGTTGTCCACGAAGTTGGTGATCAACCAGTTCAGGTTCTGCGCCGCCTGGCTCATCGGACTCAAACTTAACGCTCCTGCTGGTGAGTGGGGTCGACAATGCCGTGGTTGCCGGTGGAGGAGTTCCCTCCGGCCTGCCGGCCTTGCTGGATACCCCGGCGGAGATTGGTCAGCCGCCCGCGCACGTCACTGGGCGCGCGCGATACCTGCGGACCGGTCTGGGGGGACTGCTGCTGCTGTGCGGTGCCCGCGACGAGGTTCGCGCGGGGGACACGGCGGGGCAGTCCGGAGGTGGTGATGCCGCCCGCGGCGGGCTGACGGATCTGCTCCGCCTGCCGCCAGGTCTCGTCGTTGGGCGAGCTGCGCCACTCGGACCCGGCGTCGCCGGGCGCGCCCTGCGCTCCGCTGCGGGGGCCGGCCGGGGCGGCGTCGCCCTGCGCGGCACCGCGGCGCGGCATCAGCGGCTCGTCGGAGGCACCGCCCGACTGCGGCGGTACACCGGCAGCGGCGGCCGCCGGGTGGTTGAACCAGTTCGACTCGATGGTGTCGAAGATCGGCGTACGGCCGTCACCGGGGGCCGTGTCGACCTGGCCGAGCTCGTCGCCGCCCTGCGGCCGCTGGACCGGGTGGCGGCCCGTCTCGTACGGGTCCGCGTCGCGGTCCGGGCGCGGGAAGCGGCCGGCGTCCTGCCGTCCGCCCTCGCTGTCGGGACGGTTGTCGGGCCGCGGGAACTCGCCGGTCGTCTCGTACCGGCCGGTCGTCTCGAACTGACCGGTCTCGTACGGGTCCGCCGCGCGCTCACCGGGACCGCCGGCCGCACCGGCGCCCGCCCGGTCCCGCCCGCCGCCGGGCAGCGCGATGTTGCCGGTGCCGCGGGTCTCCGGGCGCGTGAACTGCGTGGTGTCGGCCGGGCCGCGCCCGCCCTGCGGGTCCTCCGCGCCGGGCGGGGGAGCGTTGAAGTCGGGACGGGCGAACGCCGTGGTGTCACCGGGGCCGCCGGCCGGCGCGGGCCGGCCGAAGCCGCCGGTGCTCTCCGGGTCCTCGTGACCGCGCGGCCGGTCCTGGGCCTCGCGGGGCGCCAGCGGCCAGTCGTCGTCGGCGCCGCGCTCGCGGCGCGTGCCCCAGGTCGTGGTGGTGGGCTGCTGGCCGTCCTGGCCGCCGGACGCGCCGGAACCGCCGGGCAGTTCGGGCGCCGGGCCGCGCGGCGGCAGCTGCGGCCGCTCCTCGCGCCGGGGCGCGCCGGTCGGCGGAGCGACGGTGGGCGACTGGCCGACGGGCGGCTGGCCGCCGTCCGCGCCGCGGGCGGGCAGCGACGGCAGCGCGCCACCGGGCTGACCGGAAGCCGCGCGGGCGTCACCCGGTGCGGGCGCGCCGGGCGGCTGGGTACGACGGGCCGCGGCCGCGCCGCCGAAGGCGTTCGCCGCACCGCCGCCACCGCCGCCGGCGGGGCCGCCGCGTCCGGGCAGCGCGGGGCGCCCGGCCGCGGGACCCGCGCCGACCTGACCGCGCGGCTGGAGCCCGGCGAGCCGGCCGGAGGGTGCATTGCCGATGTCGCCGGCGCTCTTGGCGGTGCTGGGCGCCGGCTTCTTGCCGCCCTGCGCCACATCGACGGGAAGCATGACCAGCGCGGTGGTGCCACCGGAGTCGGAGGGCCGCAGCTGGATACGGATGCCGTGCCGCAGCGACAGCCGGCCGACCACGAACAGACCCATCCGCCGGGAGACCGAGACGTCCACGGTCGGCGGGCTGGCCAGCCGCTCGTTGATCGCCGACAGGTCCTCGGGCGACAGGCCGATACCGGTGTCGTGGATCTCGACCAGGACGCGGCCGTCGGGCAGCGCATGGCCGGTGACCTTGACCTTGGTCTGCGGCGAGGAGAACGACGTGGCGTTCTCCAGCAGCTCGGCGAGGAGGTGCACGAGGTCGTTGACGACCCGGCCGGCAACCTCGGTCTGGGGTACGGCGTTCAGCTCGATCCGCTCGTACTGCTCCACCTCGGAGGCGGCGGCACGCAGGACGTCGACCAGCGGGACGGGCCGCGTCCACCGGCGTCCCGGCTCCTCACCGGCGAGGACCAGGAGGTTCTCGCCGTTACGGCGCATACGGGTGGCGAGGTGGTCGAGCTTGAAGAGGGAGGACAGCTGGTCCGGGTCGGCCTCGCGGGACTCCAGTTCGGAGATCAGCGACAGCTGACGCTGGATCAGACCCTGGCTGCGGCGCGAGAGGTTGGTGAACATCGCGTTGACGTTGCCCCGCAGCAGCGCCTGCTCGGAGGCGAGGCGGACCGCCTCGCGGTGCACGTCGTCGAAGGCCGCGGCCACCCGGCCGATCTCGTCCCGGCTGTGCACACCGACCGACTCGACGGAGGTGTCCACGTCCTGCGGGTCGGCCTCGGACAGCTGCTTGACCAGCTCGGGCAGCCGGTCCTGGGCGACCTTCTGCGCGGTGTCCTGGAGCCGGTGCAGCGAGCGGACCATGGACCGCGCCACGACGAACGCGCCGATCAGCGAGACGCCGAGGACGAGCAGGATCATCGCACCGTTGAGGATCGCGTCCTGGATCGCCTCGTCGCGCAGCTCGCGCGACTTCTGCGTCATCTCGGACAGCAGCGTCGTCTCGATCCGCGACATCTCGGCGATCTTGACCGAGTCGGAGTCGTACCAGTCGAGGTACTTGTACTCCTGGCTGCGGATACCGCCGCTGACGGCGAAGGCGCGGTGCGCGAAGTTGCCGGCTTCCTTGATCTGGTCGTTGTTGCCGTCCAGACCGCGGGTCAGGTCGCTGGCGGCGGCCTGGGGGGTGTAGATCTGCGAGAAACGGGACCGGGCGGCCTTTTCGTTCAGCTCGGCGGTACGGCCGGCCAGCCGGTCGTTCGAGGAGAGCTGGGCGCCGCCCTTGTGCGCGAGGCCGGCGCTGACCAGGGCGCGCTGCATCGACGCGTACTCCTTGGCCGACGAGAACGCCGCCAGGGCACGGGTGCTGCGGATCATCTCCGGGTTGCTGGTCGCCTGGGCCATGTCCTGGGAGAGCATCAGCAGCGAGTTGATCAGCTGGTTGTACGCGGCGACCGTCCGGGCCACGTTGTTGCTGTCGTTGTAGGCGTCGGCGCGGATCTCGTTGAGGTTGGTGAGCTGACGCCCGATCTCCACGATGGTCGCCCGGACGCCGGTCATCGCCGGGTCGTGGGGCTGGATGTCCTCGGTGGCCTGGCTGAACGAGACCTTGGCGCGGTCGGTCGCCTCGCGCGGCGAGACGACATTGGCGTCGTCCTTGGCGTTGCCGCTGCCGGCCAGCGGGCCGGCCGACTTGTCCCGCTCCACCTGGAGCGCGTCGGCGAGCTCGGTCGCCTGCCGCGTCATCTCGGTGAGCAGCTGCATCTTGTCGAGCGCGTCGATGTTGTCCAGCTGCGTGTCGATGCGCATCCCGCCGAGGGTGGTCGCGGCCACCACGGGGAGCGCCAGCAGGGAGACCAGACGGGTGCTGATGCGCCAGTTGCGCAGCGATATTCGCGACCCGGGGCCGGTCGGGCCCTTGGGAGGGGCGGACTTGCCGCTCTCCGCGGCGCCACCGCCCTGCGCCTGGCCGCCCCGGTCGGACGGCGCACCGTTGCTCTGGGCAGGCTGGGGCGTGGAGGCGCGGTCGGTTCCGCCGCGCAGCTCCGGGTCCGCCGCAGCGCTGCCATCCCTCTTGAAACGTCCCTGCACTAGCGTCGCAACCTCTGGACCAGGCGCCCCACCGCGTCAACGGCGGGACGGTGTCGAGTCGTAGGGGACCGCATCAATCCCCCATGGCGGTCGTGAGTGACCGGCGGGCTGCCCTCTCTGGCCGAGAGAGCGGCACCACCGCGCGGCGCCACCTTGCGCCCTGCGCGCCGGCTGAAACGTGCGGCGGTCCGTGGAATTCCAGCACAGTGCAGGATCTCCAACAAGAGCAGAGCCGGTGGCTGTGACGTGGGTGACGCAATGTACGGGCCGCGTCACGACTCGTAGAGCATTCCGTGGTCGATAACGGACTTTTGCCCGCGAGTCACCCGCCGGAGGGTGCTGTCCCAGGTGCGGTGATCGGGAGCGGAACATGCGCTTCAATCCGCCAATGTCCGATTCGCCCTGAGATATTGATCAAGTGAATTGCGGCATTTGTCGGGTGCTCCGTGAGCAAACTCACAGGAAGATCGCCGACTTCTCCAGCGCATCGCAGGGAATGGCCCGCTTAGCCTGTCGCTTTACACAGTTGCCCGATACGACAAGGGCACCAACAAGGCAGCAACGACAGGGCGACCGGGCGCAACCCCTTTCCCTTGTCCTCCACAAAACGATCACACCCACATCGATCACAACGCGAGGCGTGAAGCAGTGAAGACCACGATGATGTTCCGCAACATAGCCAACCCGCGGCGCACCACCCTGGCGCACCTCAAGGACGCCGAAGAGCTCGCCGCCGCACCGGCACCGGAGCACACCGTCGTACTGCCCACCCAGACGGCGAACCCCCGCCGCACCGTCCTGATGGACGCGCCCGTGCAGGACGTACCGGCGTAATCAAGGTCGCGGGACCGCCGCGCCCCCGCGATAGCCTGGAGTGTCAACTCCGGCCAGTGATCAATGAGGGGCAGCGGCAACCCGTGCGCATCGCCAGATTCTCCATCGACGGAAACGTCGGCTTCGGCGTGGTCGAGGGCAACGAACTCGACGTCATCAAGGGACACCCCTTCGCCGAATTCGAGCGCTCGGGCCAGAAGGTCCCCCTGGACAAGATCCGGCTCCTGCCGCCCACGCTGCCCAACAAGATCGTCGCGATCGGCCGCAACTACGCCGAACACGCCGCCGAGCTGGGCAACGAGGTCCCCGACGCCCCGGTCACCTTCTTCAAGCCCTCCACCTCCGTGGTCGGCCCCGGCGACCCCATCGCCTACCCCTCCTTCTCCCAGGAGGTGCACCACGAGGCGGAGCTCGCCGTCGTCATCGGCCGGATGTGCCGTGAGGTGCCCCGCGAGCGCGTCAAGGACGTCATCCTCGGCTACACCTGCGCCAACGACGTCACCGCGCGCGATGTACAGAAGCGCGAGAAGCAGTGGGCCCGCGCCAAGGGCTTCGACAGCTCCTGCCCCCTCGGCCCCTGGATCGAGACCGAACTCGACCCCAGCGACCTGACCATCCAGTGCACCGTCAACGGCGAACAGCGCCAGCTCGGCCGCACCAGCCAGATGGTCCGTCCGATCGAGGACCTGATCGTCCACATCACCGAGGCGATGACGCTGCTCCCCGGCGACGTCGTCCTCACGGGCACCCCGGCCGGGGTCGGCCCGCTCAACGTCGGCGACGAGGTCGCCGTCACCATCGAAGGCATCGGCACTCTCACCAACAAGGTGATCAAGCGTGGCTAACGCGACCCCCGTCCGCGTCCGTTTCTGTCCCTCCCCGACCGGCAATCCCCACGTGGGCCTGGTCCGTACCGCCCTGTTCAACTGGGCCTACGCCCGGCACACCGGCGGCAGCCTGGTCTTCCGGATCGAGGACACCGACGCGGCCCGCGACTCCGAAGAGTCCTACAACCAGCTGCTGGAGTCCTTCCACTGGCTCGGCTTCGACTGGGACGAGGGCCCCGAGGTCGGCGGCCCGCACGCGCCCTACCGCCAGTCGCAGCGCATGGACACCTACAAGGACGTCGCCGACAAGCTCCTGGCCGGCGGGTACGCCTACCACTGCTACTGCACCACCGAGGAGCTCGACGAGCGCCGCGAAGCCGCCCGCAAGGCCGGCAAGCCCTCCGGCTACGACGGCACCTGCCGCGCGCTGACCCCGGAGCAGGCCGAGGCCTACAGGGCCGAGGGCCGCGCCTCCATCGTCCGCTTCCGGATGCCCGACGAGCCGATCACCTTCACCGACCTGGTGCGCGGCGAGCTGACCTTCACCCCGGACAACGTGCCGGACTACGGCATCGTCCGCGCCAACGGCGCGCCGCTGTACACCCTGGTCAACCCCGTCGACGACGCCCTCATGGGCATCACCCACGTCCTGCGCGGCGAGGACCTGCTCTCCTCCACCCCCCGCCAGATCGCCCTGTACAAGGCCCTGATCGACCTCGGCATCGCGACCGCGATCCCGTCCTTCGGCCATCTCCCGTACGTCATGGGCGAGGGCAACAAGAAGCTCTCCAAGCGCGACCCGCAGGCCAATCTCAACCTCTACCGCGAGCGCGGCTTCCTCCCCGAGGGCCTGCTCAACTACCTGTCGCTGCTCGGCTGGTCCTTCTCCGCCGACCAGGACATCTTCACGATCCCCGAGCTGATCGAGAAGTTCGACATCGCGGACGTCAACGCCAACCCGGCCCGCTTCGACCTGAAGAAGGCCGAGGCGATCAACGCCGACCACATCCGCCGGCTGGACGTGAAGGCCTTCACCGAGGCCTGCGAGCCCTGGCTGAAGGCGCCGCACGCCAACTGGGAGCCGGAGGACTTCGACCGGGCCGCCTGGGAAGCCATCGCCCCGCACGCCCAGACCCGCCTGACGGTCCTGTCCGACATCACCGCCAACGTCGACTTCCTCTTCCGCAAGGAGCCCGTCGAGGACGAGGCGTCCTGGACAAAGGCGATGAAGGGCGACCCGGCGGCCCTCCTCACCACCGCCCGCGCCAAGCTCGACGCCGCCGACTGGACCGCCGGCCCCGAGCTCCTCAAGGAGGCCGTCCTGGCCGCCGGCGAGGAGCACGGCCTCAAGCTCGGCAAGGCCCAGGCCCCCGTCCGCGTGGCCGTCACCGGCCGCACGGTCGGCCTGCCGCTCTTCGAGTCCCTGGAGATCCTGGGCAAGGAGCGCACCCTCGCCCGCATCGACGCCGCGCTGGCGAAGCTGGCGGGCTGATCTCCCGTACGAGTGCCTCGGGCCCGGAAGCCGCTTGGGCTTCCGGGCCCTCGGTGTAGCCGGAAACGGACGACAGCCTGAAGGTGCGGGGACAATGACCGTAAGAGAGGCACAGGCAAGAGGAGGGCCGACCGTGACCGCGCTCGCCGACCGGCCGCAGCTGCTGCTGAGCGCATGCGCAGAGCCGGCCCGTATCGCCGTCCGCACCGCCGAGGGGCTGCGTCCGGAATGCATCGACGGGTGGACGGATCACCGACCGGTCCCCATGGCCGTCGAGGTCACCTCGCGCGACTCCGATACCGATCGCCGTGACCGGAAGGAGAAGCCCCGCGCCCGTGCGGAGACCGGCATCCCGGTCCACCTGCTGATTGGCCGCGACAGGGGCGAGGCCGCCGTCTTCTCGAAGCCCGACGACGATCACTACGACCAGGCCGTGGCGGTGCGCTTCGGTACGCCGGTCGAGATCCCGCGCCGGTCGCCATCAAGCCGGACACCGAACCGCTGAAGGATTGGGTGAACTGAAACCGTATGCCCCTCCACGCCGTCCTCTGGGACCTCGACGACACCCTCTTCGACTACACCGGCTCGGACCGTACCGGCGTCCTGCGGCACCTAGAGGCCGAGGGGCTGACGGCCGCGTACGGCGGGGCGGAGGCGGCGCTGGCGCGGTGGCAGGAGGCGATGGAGACCGAGTTCGCGCGGTTCCTCGCCGGCGAGGTGGGCTTTCTCGACCATCGCAGGGGCCGCGCCCGCCGCTTTTTGGGGACCGAGCTTTCCGACGAGGAGGCGGACGCCTGGTTCGGGCGCTACATCGCGCACTACGAAGCCTCCTGGACGCTCTTCCCGGACTCCGCGCCCGCGCTGGAGGCGCTGGCGCCGCTGGTCCGGCAGGCCGTGCTCTCCAACGCCACGACCGCCAGTCAGGAGCGCAAACTGGCCGCCCTGGGGATCCGCGGGTACTTCGAGGCGGTGCTGTGTTCCGACGAGGTGGGGCACGCCAAGCCCGCCCCCGAGGCGTTCACGGCGGCCTGTGAAGCGCTCGGCCTCCCGCCGCAGGAGGTCGTGTACGTCGGCGACCGGCTCGACATCGACGCGCTCGGGGCGCGGGACGCCGGTCTGGCGGCCGTATGGCTGGACCGTACGGACGCCGGGGAAGAGCCGCCGGCCGGCGTGCGGCGCATAGCGAGCCTGGCCGAGCTCCCCGAGCTGTTGCGCGGAGTTATCGGTTTTGGTGCGCCGTCCACGATCAGGTAATGTTCTTCCTGCGCCGCCCGAGAGGGCCGAGAGGTCCGGCCGGGAAGCGCAAGTCAAAATAAAACCCCCCGCGGGGGGTTGCGCTTTGATGGCCTATGGTGTAATTGGCAGCACGACTGATTCTGGTTCAGTTAGTCTAGGTTCGAGTCCTGGTAGGCCAGCTCGCAGAGCTTATCTGCAACGCCCCCGTTGTGTAGCGGCCTAGCACGCCGCCCTCTCAAGGCGGTAGCGCCGGTTCGAATCCGGTCGGGGGTACAGATCCTTTCACTCCGTCTCTTTCGGGTCGCTCCCGGATGCGACGACGTTGAGGATCGCTAGGGCCCCCGTTGTGTAGCGGCCTAGCACGCCGCCCTCTCAAGGCGGTAGCGCCGGTTCGAATCCGGTCGGGGGTACTGGTCTAAACCACCATGGGCTATGGTGTAATTGGCAGCACGAGTGATTCTGGTTCATTTAGTCTAGGTTCGAGTCCTGGTAGCCCAGCGCAGCGTGTCCTTGTGACAGGCTCAACTGCAGGAAAACTTGCCCCCGTTGTGTAGCGGCCTAGCACGCCGCCCTCTCAAGGCGGTAGCGCCGGTTCGAATCCGGTCGGGGGTACAGAGAAGAAGGCCCCCCGCATCATGCGGGGGGCCTTCTCGCATTCAACTCCCTGCGCCGAACCGTCTGTTGGACTTCTCCGCCTCGGCCGGTCGGCGCGCAGGTCGGTAGTACCGGCTCATACCGCACCGGTTCGCACTCATACCGCACCCGGTTCGTACTCGTACAGCGCCGAGTGACGGCCGTTGCGGGGTCCGCCTCGTCGGGCTCCGGGCCGTACGGGAGCGCCTGGACGGCCCGCGCTCAGTCGGCGGTGGTGGTCGGGCGGATCGTCCGCGGGGGAGGCCGGGAAGTGTCGCTATCCCATGTGCCCGGTGAGGGGGACGCGGCGGTCGTCCTCGTCGGGATGCGGGTCAACGGCTGGTGGGCGGTGGGGAGTTGGCTGCCGGTGTTCCGGGCGATGCCGCGGTGATCAAGGGGCCGGGCCGCGACCGGAGCGGCGGAAGGCTGGGCCACCGCCTGTTCCCCGGGCTCCGAGGAACCTCGCCGTCATCCAGCACTGGGAGTCGAAGGAGAGGCTGCTGGGTCACGCCGGCGATCAGGGCGGCGAGCACCGGCCGGCGGCCTGCGCGCCCGGCCCCGGGGCGGGCCGGGCGGGAGGCGTTGTCGATTGCGGGGGTGTCGAGCACGGGCCGTGATCGGCCGCGGGGCCCCACGGCGGGGTGCCGCGGCTGCGGTGGGGCGGCACCGCCTACCGCAACCGGCGGCGGCCCCTGCCCCGGCCCGCCCCGCTGCGGGGTGCCCCGCGGGGCCCGGCAAGGGGCTACCCGTTTCTCCGCAGGCCCTCCGAGAGGCGGGCGGCTGCGTCGATGACCGCCTGGGCGTGCATGCGGCCCGGGTGGCGGGTCAGGCGTTCGATGGGGCCGGAGACGGATACGGCGGCCACCACGCGGTTGGAGGGGCCGCGTACGGGGGCGGAGACGGAGGCCACGCCGGGCTCGCGCTCGCCGATCGACTGGGCCCAGCCGCGGCGCCGTACGCCGGAGAGCGCGGTGGCCGTGAAGCGGGCGCCCTGAAGGCCGCGGTGCAGCCGCTCCGGCTCTTCCCAGGCCATCAGGATCTGGGCGGCCGAGCCCGCCTTCATGGGGAGCGTGGAGCCGACCGGCACGGTGTCTCGCAGTCCGGACAGTCGTTCCGCTGCCGCCACACAGATCCGCATGTCGCCCTGTCGGCGATAGAGCTGGGCGCTCTCGCCCGTCACATCGCGCAGGTGCGTGAGCACCGGCCCCGCCGTGGCCAGCAGGCGGTCCTCGCCGGCCGCCGCGGCCAGCTCGGAGAGCCGCGGGCCCAGGATGAACCGGCCCTGCATGTCCCTCGCCACCATCCGGTGGTGTTCCAGAGCCACGGCCAGCCGATGGGCCGTGGGTCGTGCAAGCCCTGTCGCCGCGACCAGCCCGGCGAGGGTGGCCGGACCGGACTCCAGAGCGCTCAATACGAGAGCCGCCTTGTCGAGAACGCCGACGCCGCTAGAGTTGTCCATGAAACGATACTCGCGTCTCACACTGTGAAACGCAAGTTCAATTTTCCAGGGAAGTCGTCAATCTGTAGATGTGGCCCTCGACCAGGGCCCGGCGTCAGGCCCGCCAAGGGGATTTCTGCGGGCACCCGCGCACAGACGAGTAAGGCCGGCACAGCGGCCGGCCGGAGGGAAAGCGATGGGACGGACACTCGCGGAGAAGGTCTGGGACGACCATGTCGTCCGGCGCGCGGAAGGCGAGCCCGACCTCCTCTTCATCGATCTGCACCTGCTGCACGAGGTCACCAGCCCGCAGGCGTTCGACGGCCTCCGCAAGGCCGGCCGCCAGGTGCGCCGGACGGACCTGACCATCGCCACCGAGGATCACAACACCCCGACCCTCGACATCGACAAGCCGATCGCCGACCCGGTCTCGCGCACCCAGCTGGAGACGCTGCGCAAGAACTGTGCGGAGTTCGGCGTCCGGCTGCATCCGCTGGGCGATGTCGAGCAGGGCGTCGTCCACGTCGTGGGACCGCAGTTGGGACTGACCCAGCCCGGCACCACTGTGGTCTGCGGTGACAGCCACACCTCCACCCACGGAGCCTTCGGCGCCCTGGCGTTCGGCATCGGCACCAGCCAGGTCGAGCACGTCCTGGCGACCCAGACGCTGCCGCTGGCCCCGTTCAAGACCATGGCGATCACCGTCGACGGTGAGCTGCCCGACGGCGTCACGGCCAAGGACCTGATCCTGGCGATCATCGCCAAGATCGGCACCGGCGGTGGCCAGGGATACGTCATCGAGTACCGCGGCTCGGCCATCGAGAAGCTGTCGATGGAAGCCCGGATGACCATCTGCAACATGTCGATCGAGGCCGGCGCGCGGGCGGGCATGATCGCCCCCGACCGGACCACCTTCGACTATCTCCAGGGCCGCGACCACGCCCCCACGGGCGAGGACTGGGACGCCGCGGTCGCCTACTGGCAGACGCTGCGCACCGACGACGACGCCGTCTTCGACGCCGAGGTGCACATCGACGCCGCCGCGCTGTCGCCGTTCGTCACCTGGGGCACCAACCCGGGCCAGGGCGCGCCGCTTTCGGCGAAGGTCCCCGACCCCGCTTCGTACGAGGACGCCTCGGAGCGCTTCGCCGCCGAAAAGGCCCTGGAATACATGGGGTTGACCGCCGGTCAGCCGCTGCGCGAGATCACCGTGGACACCGTCTTCGTAGGTTCGTGCACCAATGGCCGCATCGAGGACCTGCGCTCGGCGGCGTCCATCCTGCAGGGCCGTAAGGTCGCCGACGGAGTACGGGTGCTGATCGTGCCCGGCTCGGTCCGCGTCGCCCTGGAGGCCGTTGCCGAGGGCCTGGACAAGGTCTTCACCGAGGCGGGGGCCGAATGGCGGCACGCGGGTTGCTCGATGTGTCTGGGCATGAACCCCGACCAGCTGGCGCCCGGCGAGCGCTCCGCGTCCACCTCCAACCGCAACTTCGAGGGCCGGCAGGGCAAGGGAGGCCGCACCCACCTGGTCTCGCCGCAGGTGGCCGCCGCAACGGCGGTTCTCGGCCATCTGGCCTCACCTGCCGACCTGGCCGCAACGACCGGCCAGTCCGACGTCGCCACGCCCGCGGGAGTCTGAATCATGGAAGCTTTCACCACCCACACCGGCCGGGCCGTCCCGCTGCGCCGCAGCAACGTCGACACCGACCAGATCATCCCGGCGCACTGGCTGAAGAAGGTCACCCGCGACGGCTTCGAGGACGGGCTGTTCGAGGCCTGGCGCAAGGACCCGGAGTTCGTCCTCAACCAGGAGGCCTACAAGGGCGCCACCGTCCTGGTGGCGGGCCCCGACTTCGGCACCGGCTCCTCCCGCGAGCACGCCGTCTGGGCGCTGCAGAACTACGGCTTCAAGGCCGTCATCTCCTCGCGGTTCGCGGACATCTTCCGCGGTAACTCCCTCAAGAACGGCCTGCTGACGGTGGTCCTGCCGCAGGAGACCGTGGACCGGCTGCAGACGCTGGTGGAGGCCGACCCGGCCGCCGAGGTGACCGTCGACCTGGTCGGCCGGCAGGTGCGGGCCGAAGGCGTCACCGCCGATTTCGAACTGGACGAGAACGCCCGTTGGCGGCTGCTGGAGGGGCTGGACGACATCAGCCTCACCCTTCGGGAGGAGTCCTCCATCGTGACGTACGAGGCGAATCGCCCGTCGTTCAAACCGCGTACCCTTGAGGTCTGACCTCGGGTTTTTGGCTCAAAGCGTTATTGCGTACGATGCGCCCCCTGTGCAGTTGGCAGGGGGCGCATCGGCTTGTCAGGGCGTCTGTTGAGGCCCCGTGAAGCGACAACTCGCCGCAGATGGCACAATTAGCGCATGGAACGCGACGGCCAACTCGAGCTCTACGGTTTCGTCGCCGACCGACTCAAGGACGCACACGCAAGAGTGCGGACACTGCAAGTCCCGGAGGGCGTACGGATGGCGCTGACCCGGAAGCTGCTCGTCATCACGGCCGCGGCTAAACACGATCTTGCGGACGCGGCAAGGCGTCTGGAGTGGTTCATGGAAGACCTCGATGAAGGTCGTTATCCCGAAGATGCGCACCGCGACGGAAGTCCGTGAAGGTCGAGTTTGTTGCGGCACAAGGGTGATTAGCCCGTTTCGTGTTTGATTTGCGGTATGTATCTGCCTAACGTGCGAAAAAGCTTGGAAACTTTCGTTCCAGCAATGTCTCCGAAGGGGAAGACGTGAACAAGGCGCAGCTCGTAGAAGCCATTGCCGACAAGCTCGGCGGCCGCCAGAACGCCGCGGACGCGGTGGACGCGGTACTGGACGCAATCGTCCGTGCAGTTGTCGGCGGCGACCGTGTTTCGGTCACCGGATTCGGCTCGTTCGAGAAGGTCGACCGTCCGGCCCGCTATGCCCGCAACCCGCAGACCGGTGAGCGCGTGCGGGTCAAGAAGACCTCGGTGCCGCGATTCCGCGCCGGTCAGGGCTTCAAGGACCTGGTGAGCGGCTCGAAGAAGCTCCCCAAGGGCGGCGAGGTCTCCGTCAAGAAGGCCCCCAAGGGCAGCCTTACCGGTGGCGCCGCCATCAAGAAGGCCGCCGCGAAGAAGGCCACCGCCAAGAAGGCCGCCGCGAAGAAGGCGACGACGGCCAAGAAGGCTGTGGCGAAGAAGACCACCGCCGCGAAGAAGGCGACGGCGAAGAAGGCGACGACGGCCAAGAAGGCCACCGCCACCAAGACCGCCGCCAAGAAGGCGACGACGGCCAAGAAGGCCACCGCGAAGAAGGCCACGGCCAAGAAGACCGCCCCCGCCAAGAAGGCGACGGCGAAGAAGGCGCCCGCCAAGAAGGCCACGGCGCGCAAGACCACCGCCAAGAAGACCACCGCCCGCAAGCGGTAAAGCAGCGGCGACGCCGAGCGTCGGGCCGGTCTCCCTTCGGGGAGCCCGGCCCGCGGTGCGTTTGCGCCCAGGGCCCTGAACTAGGCTTTCTCCCATGCAGGCCACCGCGTACACCTACGACGACGCCACCCGCTCCGGCAGCGTGCTGCTGGACGACGGCACCCCGCTGCCCTTCGACGCGGCGGCCTTCGACGCCGGCGGGCTGCGGCTGCTGCGGCCCGGTCAGCGGGTACGCATCGAGCTCGCGGGCGAGGCGGACGGAACCGACGGCGCCGAAGCGGGCCAGGGCGACGGCCGCCGGATCGTGCTCATCACGCTCCAGACGCTCTGACCCCGGGCGACGGCCCCTCAGGCCCTCCCTGGGCGCCGATCGTCAGCCGCGGCACCTGGCGCGCCGTATGAGGGCCCACGCCCAGCGCCAGCGCCGCCCGCAGATCCTCACCGGTGTCCACGTCCCGCCGTACCGACGGCACCTCCAGCGCGGTGATCTCCCGCGCTCCCGATGCCAGGTGACGCGCCCGGGAAGCGCCGCCGAATGCCGGTGCCAATTCCACTCCGGAACTCGCGCCGAGAAGTGTTGTCCCGATATCCGCCGCATCCGCGAGAAATGCGCGGGGAAATAGCGCGGCGGAATGGAGCACCAGTTCCAGCTCGGCCGGCCGCAACGCCGGAAGGTCGGCGTTCAGCGCGGCCACCGGCGCACCGGGGCGGCGCGCCCGGACCGCGGCCGCGCCATGCGCCAGCGCGGCGTTGAGCCCGCGGGCCGGTGTGTCGGGCACGATGCGCGCCCCCAGCGCCGCCAGACGCTCCCCGGCCAGCGCATCGTCCGTGACAACCGCCACATCGCGCACGTTGCTGCAGGCCAGCGCCGCGGCCACGGTGTCCAGCGCGAACGCGAGCGCCAAATGGGGCCGAAACCGTTCACCGGCCGCCTGCGAGAGCCTGCTTTTGGCCCGCACCAGCGGTTTCAGCGGCACCACCAGGCTCCAGCCCACATCCCCTCCATCTCTACGCATCGGCGTCATTCTCACCCGCACTCGCCACCGTTCGACAGCGGCGGGGTTACGGTGTTCTCGACATAGCGGGTACCTGGAGCGACACTTGTGCGGCTGCCGGCCCGGCGCAGCTTCGCAGGTCCCACAAGGAGGGTGTCCAAGTGTCCCGCCGCAGAATCGGCTTCTGGTACCGCTTGGCCGCGGTCATCTGCAAACCGCCGCTCTTGGTTCTGTTCAAGCGGGACTGGCAGGGAATGGAGCACATTCCGGCTGACGGCGGATTTATCACCGCGGTCAACCACAACTCGTATCTCGATCCGCTCTCCTATGCGCACTATCAGTACAACACCGGACGGGTCCCGCGATTCCTCGCCAAGTCCGGCCTCTTCAAGAGCGGCTTTGTCGGCCTGATGATGCGCGGCACCGGCCAGATCCCCGTCTACCGGGAAACCACCGACGCGGCCACCGCGTTCCGGGCCGCGGTCGCCGCCATCGACAAGGGCGAATGCGTCGCCTTCTACCCCGAAGGCACCCTCACCCGGGACCCCGAGATGTGGCCCATGCAGGGCAAGACCGGTGCCGCACGCGTCGCGTTGCTGACCAAGGCACCCGTCATTCCCGTCGCCCAGTGGGGCGCGAATGCCGCGATGCCGCCGTACGCCAAGGAGAACAAACTCCAGCTCTTCCCCCGCAAGACGCTGAAGGTGAAGGCGGGACCGCCGGTCGACCTCAGCGCGTACTACGGCAAGGAGCCCACCGCCGAGGTACTGCGCGCCGTCACCGAAACCATCATGGCCGCCATCACCGAACAGCTGGCCCTGCTCCGCGACGAGCCCGCGCCCGCCGAACCGTACGACTACCGCAAGGCCATCGCCCGCGAGCGCCGCGCCGCCCGCGAGGCCGCCAAGGCCGCCACGGATGCCCTCATGGAGCCCGGCTCCGGCGGAGCCGTCGTCAGCACGCAGCGGGCCGGAAGCACCCCGCAGGTACAGGAGGATGAAGGCAAGTGACGCGCTGCGCCGTCTACGGCACGGGGTCCTGGGGCACCGCATTCGCCATGGTGCTCGCCGACGCGGGATGCGAGGTGACCCTGTGGGGCCGCCGCGCCGCCGTCGTCGACGCCATCAACAACGGCCGCACCAACCCCGACTACCTGCCCGGGGTCACCCTCCCCGCCGCCGTACGCGCCACCACCGACCCGGCGGAAGCGGCCCGCGGCGCGGACTTCACCGTCCTGGCCGTCCCCTCGCAGACGCTGCGCGCCAACCTCACCGAATGGGCGCCCCTGCTGCCCGCCGACACGGTCCTGGTCTCCCTGATGAAGGGCGTCGAACTGGGCACCGCAAAGCGCATGAGCGAGGTCATCGAGGAGGTCGCCAAGGTCCCCGCGGAACGCGTCGCGGTGCTGACCGGACCCAACCTCGCCAAGGAGATCGCCGCCCGCCAGCCCGCCGCCGCCGTCGTCGCCTGCGCCGACGAGGCGGTCGCCCGGCGGCTGCAGACCGCCTGCCACACCCCGTACTTCCGCCCGTACACCAACACCGACGTCGTCGGCTGCGAACTGGGCGGCGCGGTCAAGAACGTCATCGCGCTCGCCGTCGGCATCGCCACCGGCATGGGCCTGGGCGACAACGCCAAGGCCTCCCTGATCACCCGGGGCCTGGCCGAGACCACCCGGCTCGGCCTGGCCATGGGCGCCGACGCACACACCTTCGCGGGCCTGGCCGGCATGGGCGACCTCGTCGCCACCTGCTCCTCGCCGCTGTCGCGCAACAACACCTTCGGCACCAACCTCGGCCGCGGCATGACGCTTCAGGAGACCATCGCGGTCACCAAACAGACCGCCGAGGGCGTCAAGTCGTGCGAGTCCGTGCTCGATCTGGCCCGCCGGCACGGCGTCGACATGCCGCTGACCGAGACGGTCGTCGACATCGTCCACGAGGGCAAGCCGCCCATGGTCGCCCTCAAGGACCTGATGTCGCGCACCGCCAAGCCGGAGAGGCACTGACGGCGGCGCCCCGCGGAGTGGTCGGCCGCGGCAGGAGCCGTTGGTGGTGACGCGGTCGGGGGGTTGCCCTTTCGCGGCCGCGGCGCCCCGCCGCGTGGTCGGGGGTTGCCCTCTCGTGGCCCCGGTGACCCGGCCGGGCCCCGTCCGGCGCTGCGACCCCGTGCCGCAGCACTGACTCCAGGCCCCTCAGCAGGTACTCTCAACGCGTTATGAGCAGCCAGACCTCCTCCCACAAGCCCCGCGTCGCCGTCGTCTTCGGCGGCCGCAGCTCCGAGCACGGCATCTCCGTGGTCACCGCCGGCGCCGTCATGCGCGCCATCGACCGCGAGAAGTACGACGTGCTGCCCATCGGCATCACCACCGACGGACGCTGGGCGCTGACCGCCGACGACCCCGAGCGGATGGCCATCACGGACCGGCAGCTGCCCACCGTGGCCGCGCTCGCCGAGTCCGCCGACGGCGGGGTCGTGCTCCCGGTCGACCCGACCAACCGCGAGATCGTCTACACCGAGCCCGGCTCGGTGCCCAAGGCGCTCGGCGAGGTCGACGTCGTCTTCCCGGTCCTGCACGGCCCGTACGGCGAGGATGGCACCCTGCAGGGCCTGCTGGAGCTCTCCGGCGTCCCCTACGTCGGCTCGGGCGTCCTCGCCTCCGCGGTCGGCCAGGACAAGGACTACATGAAGCGGGTGTTCACCTCCTTCGGGCTGCCCGTCGGCCCCTACGAGGTCATCCGCCCCCGCGAGTGGGACAACGACCCCGCGGCCGCCCGCAAGAAGATCGTGGACTTCGCCGCCGACCACGGCTGGCCGCTGTTCGTCAAGCCCGCACGGGCCGGCTCGTCCATCGGCATCACCAAGGTCAACGACCTCGCGGGCCTGGACGAGGCCGTCGAGGAGGCCCGCCGCCACGACCCCAAGGTCATCGTCGAGGCGCTGCTGACCGGCCGCGAGATCGAGTGCGGGGTCCTGGAGTTCGAGGACGGCCCGCGCGCCAGCCTCCCGGCCGAGATTCCGCCGGTCACCGCCCACGACTTCTACGACTTCGAGGCCAAGTACATCGACTCGGCCGACGGCATCGTCCCGGCGCCGCTGACCGCCGAGCAGACCGCCGAGGTCCAGGAACTCGCCGTCGCGGCCTTCGAGGCGGCGTCCTGCGAAGGTCTGGTACGCGCCGACTTCTTCCTCCAGGACAACGGCGAGTTCGTGATCAACGAGATCAACACGCTGCCCGGCTTCACGCCCATCTCCATGTACCCGCGGATGTGGCAGGAGAGCGGCGTGAGCTATCCGGAGCTGATCGACCGGCTGCTCCAGGCGGCGCTGACCCGCTCCACGGGGCTGCGCTGAGCGGGCCTAGACGCCCTCCGGAACGGACTTCTTGACGGCGCCCCCGAGGTCGGTGAGCACATCGACCTCGGGCGCGTATGCCCCGGGCACGGTCACCTCGACATAGGCCTTGCGCAGCACGGTCGTGAAGCGATAGCCGTCGTCCCGCTTCTCGAACAGCCATTGGACGCCATCGACCACTGCCGCGTCCGCCTTGGGGTTGTAATGTTCACTCCCGTACGTCAGCACATCCGGCTTCGGCACCCCACAGCGCAGTCGAACGGCGGGATCGCCCCAGACAGCAGTGAAGTCGGAGACCGGCTCCGCACTGCCGCGCTTCAGACCGTCCACGGTCTTCGGCAACACCTTGTGGAGCGCCCGGCAGTACCGCACCGCCTCGCCCTGCGGGGAAGGCACATCGACATCCGAGGAAGAACAGCCCACCGCGGCGAAGAGCACGGTGAGCACCGGCAGGGCCAGGTACCGGCGGCGCACAGACATCACCCGGCCGAGCATACGGGGGAGCTAGAGATGGACCACCGGGCAGGTGAGGGTACGCGTGATGCCCTCCACTTGCTGGACCTTGGCGACCACCATGCGGCCCAGCTCGTCCACGGTGTCGGCCTGCGCCCGCACGATCACGTCATAGGGTCCCGTGACGTCCTCGGCCTGCAGCACACCAGGGATCTTCGCGATCACCTCGGCCACTGCGGAGGCCTTGCCGACCTCGGTCTGGATCAGGATGTATGCCTGTACCACGGGACCTCCAGGGCGGCTACCGGGATCATGTGGGAAGAAGGGACGCCACGGTACCGCGTCACCGTGCGGAGCGGGGAGACCCGCGCGGTGAAAGCGGCAAGTGCGGCGCAGTCGTCAGCGAAGTACGGACGGACCGTACGCAGGGGAAGGGCAACAGCATGAAGGGCACCGTGGGCGAGCTGGGGGAATTCGGGCTGATCAAGGAGCTCACCGCCCGGCTCACCTCCACCCCGGCCGTACGCATCGGGCCGGGGGACGACGCCGCGGTGGTCACCGCGCCCGACCGGAGGGTGGTGGCCAGCACCGACGTCCTCCTGGAGGGCCGGCACTTCCGCCGCGACTGGTCCACCGCCTACGACGTCGGCCGCAAGGCCGCCGCACAGAACCTCGCCGACATCGCGGCCATGGGCGCCGTGCCCACCGCGATCCTGCTCGGGCTGGTCGTTCCGGCGGAACTCCCCGCAACGTGGGCGACCGAGCTGATGGACGGGCTGCGCGACGAATGCCAGGTGGCCGGCGCCGCGGTCGTCGGCGGCGACGTCGTACGGGGGGAGACCATCACCGTCGCCATCACCGCGCTCGGCGATCTGCGCAACGCGGAGCCGGTCACCCGCGGCGGCGCCCAGCCCGGCGACGTGGTCGCGGTGACCGGCTGGCTCGGCTGGTCCGCCGCCGGTCACGCCGTCCTCTCCCGCGGCTTCCGCTCCCCCCGCGCCTTCGTCGAGGCCCACCGCCGCCCCGAACCGCCCTACCACGCGGGCCCGGCGGCCGCCGGACTCGGCGCCACCGCCATGACCGACGTCAGCGACGGCCTGGTCGCCGACCTCGGGCACATCGCCGACGCCAGCAAGGTCCGCATCGACCTGCGCTCCGCCGCCATCGACATCCCCTCGCAGATGTCCGACATCGGCACCGCCGTCGGCGTCGACCCCATGCAGTGGGTGCTCAACGGCGGCGAGGACCACGCCATCGTCGCCACCTTCCCGCCGGACGTGAAACTGCCCGCCCGCTGGAAGGTCATCGGCGAGGTCCTCAACCCCTCCGCGCTGCCCCAGGTCACGGTCGACGGCGCCCCCTGGGCGAAGGCCGGCTGGGACCACTTCGGGGACAACGACGACGCCGAGTAGATTCGGCGGTATGCAGACCGGTACGCACATACCTCCACGCGTCCTGACCGTCGCCGGATCCGACTCCGGCGGCGGCGCGGGCATCCAGGCCGACCTCAAGACGATGCTGGCGCTCGGCACCCACGGCATGAGCGTGCTCACCGCCGTCACCGCCCAGAACTCGCTCGGCGTGCAGGGCGCCTGGGAACTGCCCGTGGAGGCCGTACGGGCCCAGTTCCGCAGCGTCGTGGACGACATCGGCGTCGAGGCCGTCAAGACCGGAATGCTCTCCTCGGCCGAACTGGTCGAGACCGTCGCGGAACTCCTCGCCGACCTGCACGTCCCGGTCGTCGTCGACCCCGTCGGCGTCTCCAAGCACGGCGATGCGCTGCTCGCCGCCACCGCCCTCGACGCGGTCCGCACCAAGCTGCTGCCGACCGCCACCGTCGCCACCCCCAACCTGGACGAGGTCGCCCAGCTGACCGGCGTACACGTCCGGGAAGAGGCCGACATGCGGCGGGCCGCCGCCGCCATCCTGGACTTCGGGCCCCGCTGGGCCCTCATCAAGGGCGGCCACCTGACGGCCGACGCCACGGACGCCGTCGACCTGCTCACCGACGGCACCGAGGAACACTGGCTGCGCGCGCCCCGCCACGACAACCGCCACACCCACGGCACCGGCTGCACCCTCGCCAGCGCCCTCGCCGCGCAGCTCGCCAAGGGGGACACCGTCCCGCAGGCCGCCGCCGCCGCGAAGGACTACGTCAACGGCGCCATCGCGGCCGGCTTCCGGCTGGGCGCGGGCATCGGGCCGGTCGACCACGGCTGGCGCCTGCGGCCCTAGGCGTCTGCCCGGCAGCGGTTGCGCCGCCCCGGCCATGGCGCCGGGCGCGGCAGAGCCGTCGCCCGGCACCGGGAAAGGCAAAAGCCGGCCCACCATGACGGTGGACCGGCTTCACAAGCAACCGGTTGGGCTGCGCTACGGCGTAGACGTCAGCGCGAGACCTTGCCGGCCTTGATGCACGAGGTGCAGGCGTTCAGCTTCTTCGGCGTGCGCCCGATCACTGCACGCACCGTCTGGATGTTGGGGTTCCAACGACGGTTGGTACGGCGATGCGAGTGCGAGACACTCTTGCCGAAGCCCGGCCCCTTGCCGCAGACGTCGCAGTTGGCAGCCACGGGTCACTCCAAAGACTTCAGATGCACTTACGGTGAAATCCTGACGAGCCGAGTGCATTACCCGACCGGCACCGTCAGGAGAGGAATGGCCCGATTTTCATCGGGCAACCGGAGCAGCATACAACGGCCGCTCCCGTAGAACGAAACTATCACGCAGCCCCGGGCCCCCGCCCCGGCCTCCCCGCCGGAGCGCGGCTACTGTGCGGTGCATCCCGTGACCCAGGAGGACGATGTGCCCTACCCGCTCGACGCCGCCGCGGTCCGCGCCTGGTGCGGGCTGGCCCTGGAGGCGCTCGGCCGGGAGCGCGAGCGCATCGACGCGATCAACGTCTACCCGGTGGCCGACGGCGACACCGGCACCAACCTCTACCTGACCCTCGAATCCGCCACCCGCGCCGTCGAGGCCGCCTTCGACGGCCACGCCTCCACCGGGACCACGCCCCGCCTCGCCGACGCCATCGGCGCCATGGCCCACGGCGCCCTCATCGGCGCCCGCGGCAACTCCGGCACCATCCTCGCGCAGCTGCTGCGCGGCATGACCGAGGTCCTGGCGGCCGAGGAGGACCCGGACGGCGGCCCGCACGGCCCGGCCGACGCGCTGCGCCGGGCGCTGCGCCGCGCCGCCGCATCGACCTACGAGGCCGTGGCGCACCCCGTGGAAGGCACCGTCCTGACCGTGGCGACCGCCGCCGCCGACGCCGCGGAACGCGCCACCGGAGACGCCGCCCACATCGCACGGGCCGCCCACGACGGCGCCCGCAGCGCCCTCAAGGCCACCCCCGGCCAGCTCGCGGTGCTCGGCCGCGCCGGAGTGGTGGACGCCGGCGGCTGCGGCCTCGTCGCCCTGCTCGGCGCCCTCGCCGACGCACTCTCCGGCGAGAGCACGGCGGCCCCCGTCACCGTACGGGCCGACGCGCCGCTCCCCGAGGCGGGCGGCCGCGCGGCAACCGGGGCCGACGGCTGCATCGACAGCGACGGGGACGGCCCCGCCTTCGAAGTCATCTACCTCCTGGAGGCCGACGACGCCGCCGTGGCACGGCTGCGCACCCGCCTCGACGGTCTCGGCGACTCCCTCGTCGTCGTCGGCGGCGACGGCCTGTGGAACGTCCACGTCCACGTCGACGACGCGGGCGCCGCCGTGGAGGCCGGCATCGAAGCCGGCCGCCCGTACCGGATCCGCATCACCCACTTCGGCGGCGCCACCCGCATCAAGGAACCCGAGATGGCGGCGCGGGCCGTCGTCGCCGTGGTGCCGGGCGCCGGGCTCGCCGGGCTCTGCACCGAGGCGGGCGCCACCACGGTCTCCGTACGCCCCGGAGAACCCCCTGCCAGCGGCGAACTGGTCCAGGCGATCCGCCAGGCGCACGCCCGCGAGGTGATGCTGCTGCCCAACGACCCCGAACTGCGGCACACCGCCGCGGCCGCCGCCGAACAGGCCCGCACCGAAGGCGTCCGGGTCGCCCTGATCCCCACCCGTTCCGCCGTCCAGGGCATCGCCGCCCTGGCCGTGCACGAGCCGGGACGCAGCTTCGACGAGGACGTCGTCGCGATGACCTCCGCCGCCGGCGCCACCCGCTACGCGGAGCTCGCCGTCGCCGAGCGGCAGTCATGGACGATGGCCGGCGTCTGCCAGGCCGGCGACGTCCTCGGGCTGATCGACGGCGATGTCGCGGTCATCGGCTCCGACCTGACCGCGACCGCGATGACGGTCCTGGACCGGATGCTCTCCGCGGGCGGCGAAATGGTCACCCTCGTACTCGGCACCGACATCCCCGACACCCTCGCGGACCGCCTCGAAGCCCACGTCCGCGAACGCCATCTCGCCGTCGACACCGTCGTCTACGAAGGCGGGCAGTACGCGGCGCCGCTGCTCATCGGCGTCGAATAACAGCACCCCGGAACAAGGCCACGACCCCGCCCGACGCCGGGACGCGTACCCCGTCGGCAAGCCCACCCGCACTCCGCGTCGCGGACTCCGGCGCTCGGCAGACCCCGAATGTCGGAGCCGTGGTGTGCAATAGGTGCGTGGCAGCGCTCGACGAACCCCTGAAGAAGATCCTCGGTGGCAGCACCGCGAAAGTGCTGGCCGAGCACCTCGACCTGCATACGGTCGGCGACCTGTTGCACCACTACCCCCGGCGCTACGCCGAGCGCGGTGAGCTGACCCGCCTCGCGGACCTGCCGCTGGACGAACACGTCACGGTCGTCGCCCAGGTCGCGGACGCCCGCGTCCACACCTTCAACGGCGGCAGAGGACAACGGCTGGAGGTCACCCTCACCGACGGCAGCGGCCGGCTCCGGCTGGTCTTCTTCGGCAGGGGCATCCACAAACCGCACAAGGACCTGCTGCCCGGCCGCCGGGCGATGTTCGCCGGCAAGGTCTCGGTCTTCAACCACAAACTGCAGCTCGCCCACCCCGAGTACGAACTCCTCGACAAGGACGACGACGCCGGGACGGACGCCGTCAGCGCCTTCGCCCAGCAGCTGCTGCCGATCTACCCGGCCTGCCAGCAGATGGCCTCCTGGAAGATCGCCAAGGCCGTCGACGCGGTGCTGCCCAGCGCCCAGGACGCCGTCGACCCGCTCCCGGACGCGCTGCGCGACGGCCGCGCGCTCATCCCGCTCACCGAGGCGCTGCTGAAGATCCACCGGCCGGCCACCAAAGCCGAGATCGCCGACGCCCGCGCCCGGCTCAAATGGGACGAGGCCTTCGTCCTCCAGGTGGCGCTCGCCCGCCGCCGCCTGGCCGAGACCCAACTTCCCGCCGTACCGAGGACCTTGACCGAGGGCGGCCTCCTCGACGCCTTCGACGCCAAGCTGCCGTTCACCCTCACCGAAGGCCAGCAGCAGGTCAGCCGGGAGATCTTCGACGACCTGGCGACGAACCACCCCATGCACCGCCTCCTCCAGGGCGAGGTGGGCTCCGGCAAGGCACAGCCGCTGGACGCCCTGGTGCTGACACCCCGCGGCTTCCGGCCCATGGGGGAGATGACCGTCGGCGCCGAAGTCGTGGTGCCCTCCGGTGAGCTCGCCGTGGTGGACGGCGTCTTCCCCCAGGGAGAGCGGGAGGTGTGGCGGCTGGTGCTCTCGGACGGGAGCGCCGTCGAGTGCGACGACGAGCATCTGTGGATCGTCGGATCCCGCGGCACGGCGGAGCGGGTGCTGACCACGCGCGAGCTGCGCGCCGATCTGCTGCACGCCGACGGCCGGCCCAAGTGGTCCATCCCGCCGGCCACCCCGGTGGACCTCGACGGGGGCGAGGACCGGCCGCTCGATCCGTACGCACTGGGCCGGTCGCTGGCCGAACGGGGAGGCCGCGTCCCGGACGCCTACCGCAACGCCCCGCTCAAGGACCGCCATGCCCTGGTGCAGGGCCTGATGGACGCCGGGGGGCGGCCCGCGGGCGCCGGCACCGTCTTCCGCGGAGCGCCCGGCCCGCTGGCCGAGGACCTCGCCTGGCTGGTGCGCTCCCTGGGCGGCTGCCCCGTGCTCGCCCCCGTACGGGACGGCGCCCGCGACGTCCACGTGGCGCTGCCGGACGCGGCGTCCGACGGCCGCGGCGGCTTGCGGCGCGCCGTCGAGGCCATCGAGTACGTCGGCCGCAAGCCGGTCCAGTGCATCAGCGTCGCGCACCCCGACCACGCCTATGTGACCGACCACTTCACCGTCACCCACAACACCATGGTGGCCCTGCGCGCCATGCTCGGCGTCGTCGACAGCGGCGGCCAGGCGGCGATGCTCGCGCCGACCGAAGTCCTCGCCCAGCAGCACCACCGCTCCATCACCGAAATGATGGGCGAGCTCGCCGAGAAGGGGATGCTCGGCGGCGCAGAGCAGGGCACGAAGGTGGTGCTGCTGACCGGCTCCATGGGTGCCGCCGCCCGCCGCCAGGCGCTGCTCGACCTGGTCACCGGCGAGGCGGGCATCGTCATCGGGACGCACGCGCTGATCGAGGACAAGGTGCAGTTCCACGACCTGGGCCTGGTCGTGGTCGACGAACAGCACCGCTTCGGCGTCGAACAGCGCGACGCCCTGCGCGGCAAGGGCAAACAACCGCCCCACCTGCTGGTGATGACGGCCACCCCCATTCCCCGCACGGTCGCCATGACCGTCTTCGGCGATCTGGAGACCTCCGTACTCGACCAACTCCCCGCCGGACGCTCGCCGATCGCCAGCCATGTGGTGCCCGCCAAGGACAAACCGCACTTCCTGGCGCGCGCCTGGGAGCGGGTCCGCGAGGAAGTGACGGCCGGGCACCAGGGCTATGTGGTGTGCCCCCGGATCGGCGACGAGGAGGACCCGCCCAAGGCCGCCAAGAAGGGCGCCAAGGAGACGGCGGCCAAGGAGAGTTCACCGGAGGACGTCGAGGAGAAGCGGCCGCCGCTGGCGGTGCTGGACGTCGCCGAGCAGCTGGCCAAGGGACCCCTAGAGGGCCTCGCAGTGGCGGTGCTGCACGGCCGGATGGCCCCGGACGACAAGGACGAGGTGATGCGGAAGTTCGCAGCCGGCCGGCTGGATGTCCTGGTGGCGACGACCGTCATCGAAGTCGGCGTGAACGTCCCGAACGCCACCGCCATGGTGATCATGGACGCGGACCGCTTCGGCGTCTCCCAGCTGCACCAGCTGCGCGGCCGGGTGGGCCGAGGCTCCGCCCCCGGCCTGTGCCTGCTGGTCAGCGAGATGCCCGAGGCCAGCCCGGCACGCGCCCGGCTGGCGGCCGTCGCCGGCACCCTCGACGGCTTCGAACTCTCCCGCATCGACCTGGAACAGCGCCGCGAGGGCGACGTCCTGGGGCAGGCCCAGTCCGGCGTCCGCTCGTCGCTGCGGATGCTCGCCGTCATCGAGGACGAAGAGGTCATCGCGGCCGCCCGGGAGGAGGCCACCGCCGTGGTCACCGCCGACCCCGAGCTCGCCGGCTACCCCGAGCTGCGGACCGCGCTGTCGGCGCTCCTGGACGACGAGCGGGAGCAGTATCTGGACAAGGGATGAGACCGAGGGGCGGGACCGGGCGACGGGACGAGCGACGGGACAGGCGACGGCGGACGGGACGAGCGCGGGCCAGGGGTGAGATCGATCACCCGTCCCTGCGGCGCCGCAGGCCGCCGCCCGGCGCCGTCCGTGCGACGACGGAATATCGTGGGACCGGAGCCCACCGGGCTCCCCTTGTGTCACTCCACCCCACGCACAACGTAAGGACGGGCCCATGACCCGCGTGATCGCCGGTTCGGCCGGCGGCCGCCGCCTGGCCGTACCACCGGGAAACGGCACCCGCCCCACCTCCGACCGGGCGCGCGAGGCCCTCTTCTCCACCTGGGAGGCGCTCGACGGACCGCTCACCGGCGCCCGGGTCCTCGACCTCTACGGCGGCTCCGGAGCCGTCGGCCTGGAGGCGCTCTCCCGGGGCGCCGCGCACGTCCTGCTGGTCGAGGCCGACACCCGCGCCGCCCGCACCATCCGCGACAACATCCGCGCCGTAGGCCTCCCCGGCGCCGAACTGCGCACCGGCAAGGCCGAGCAGACCGCCGCGGCCCCCGCCCCGGGCGACCCGTACGACATCGTCTTCCTGGACCCGCCCTACGCCGCCACCGACGCCGATCTTCGGGAGATCCTGCTCACACTCCGTGGTCAGGGGTGGCTTGCGGAGGAGGCACTCGTCACCGTGGAGCGCAGCACCAGAGGCGGCACGTTCCCCTGGCCGGACGGTTTTGAAGCGATCAAGGCCCGTCGCTACGGCGAGGCCACGCTTTGGTACGGTCGCGCCGCCTCGACGTCCGCCGAATCGACGTCAGCAAGCGTGTCATGACCGGGCCGCAGAGCGAGGAGACGAAGTTGCGCCGCGCCGTCTGTCCGGGGTCGTTCGACCCCATCACCAATGGGCACCTGGACATCATCGCCCGTGCCTCCAAGCTGTACGACGTCGTCCACGTCGCCGTGATGATCAATCAGTCGAAGCAGGGCCTGTTCACGGTCGACGAGCGGATCGATCTCATCCGCCGGGCCACCGCCGAATACGGCAACGTCGAGGTCGAGTCCTTCCACGGCCTGCTCGTCGACTTCTGCAAGCAGCGCGACATCCCCGCCATCGTCAAGGGCCTGCGCGCCGTCAGCGACTTCGACTACGAGCTCCAGATGGCCCAGATGAACAACGGGCTGTCCGGCGTGGAGACCCTTTTCGTCCCCACCAACCCCACCTACAGCTTCCTTTCCTCCAGCCTCGTCAAGGAGGTCGCGGCCTGGGGCGGCGACGTCGCCCACCTGGTCCCGCCCTTCGTCCTCGACGCCCTGACCGAGCGCCTGCGCAAGAAGCGATGACCCGCCGCGCCGCGTGCCGCCCGGCCGGCACCCTGACGGAAAGTCAGTAGGTGTCGGGCCGGGGCCCCGTGGTCGTACAGTCGTCCCGTTCCCTCGTTCCATCCCTTCAGAGAGTGGCGAGTCCAAGGTGGACGTGCAGAAGAAGCTCGACGACATCGTCGAGACCGTCGGCAGCGCCCGGTCCGTGCCCATGTCGGCCTCGTGCGTGGTCAACCGCGCCGAGCTGCTCGCCCTGCTCGAGGAGGTCCGGGCGGCCCTGCCCGGCTCCCTCGCCCAGGCGCAGGAGCTGCTCGGCGGGCGCGAGCAGATGGTCGAGGAGGCGCGGGCCGAGGCGGAGCGGATCATCGAGTCCGCGCACGCCCAGCGCGGGTCACTGATCTCCGACACCGAGGTGGCCCGGCAGTCCCAGGACGAGGCCGACCGGATCCTGGCCGACGCCCGCCGCGAGGCCGAGGAGATCCGCGCCGAGGCCGACGACTACGTCGACTCCAAGCTCGCCAACTTCGAGGTCGTCCTCACCAAGACCATCGGCTCCGTCGACCGCGGCCGCGAGAAGCTGCTCGGCCGCGACCCCGGGCTCGACCAGCAGGGATACCCCGACGAGGACGGCACCGAGGCCCCCGAGCGCAGCGCCGACCCGGAGACCCTGAAGCAGCGCGCCGACGCCTATGTGGACGCCAAGTTCGGTGCCTTCCAGGCCGTCCTGACCAAGACGCTGGAGGCGGTCGGCCGCGGCCGCGACAAGCTCCAGGGCGCGCGGGCCATCGACGAGCTCGCGGTGCATCTGGCGACGGCGGGCGACCACCAGGCCGGCCAGGTGCAGGCGGACGCCGACTATCTCGCCGGACTCGCGGGCATCGGCGCAGGCCAGGACCCGCAGCCGCCCCAGGCCGCGCCCCAGGCACCGCCCCAGCCGCAGGAGCACCAGCAGCTCCCGGACCCCCAGCAGCCCCTCCAGCCCCAGGTCCAGCAGGACTACTACGCGGACCCGGCGGCCTACCAGCAGCAGGACGCCTACGGCTACCAGCAGCCGCAGCAGGATCCGTACGCACAGCACCACCAGGATCCGTACGGCTACGACTGGCAGCAGCAGCAAGCCCAGCAGCAGGCCCAGCAGCAGGGATACGACCCGAACGCCTACCTCCAGCACCAGCTGCCGCCCCAGCCTCAGCACGCCCCCCACGACCCGCACGCCCAGGCGGGGGCGCTGGACGAGACCAGCCTCTTCGACACCAGCATGATCAACATGGATCAGATCCGGCAGTACGAAGAGCAGTACGAACAGCGGCGCCAGTAACCGGCCCGGGAGGGGCCGGAAGCGGATTGGGCCTATCGGGGCCCGTCCAGTATCCTGGCTGTTCGGTCGCGTCTACTTCGCGATCACTGCTGCCCGCGTATCCAGCGGATAACGGGCGGCTCGTAGCGCAGTACAGAAAGCAGGAAGCCATCAACGCCCGCCTCGACCACCGTTCCCCGCTCGTGTTCGATACACGCGAGCTGGGGCGTCGTCCCGGCACGCTCAAGCGGCTCTCCCGCACCGTCGAGGCCCCCCGGGACCTCGGCAACGAGGTCGTCGGAGTGCCCGAGGGTGCCCCGATCGAGCTCGACCTCCGCCTGGAATCGGTCATGGACGGGGTGCTTGTCACAGGCACCTCCCGTGCGGCCGTGAAGGGGGAGTGCGTAAGGTGTCTGGAGCCGCTCGAGCGAGAGCTCACTGCGGACTTCCAGGAGATGTTCTCCTACCCCGACGCCGACGCCCGGACCCGCCCCGCGGACTCCGGCGACGACGCCGAGGACGAGGAAGACACCTTCTTCATCGAGGACGACATGTTCGACCTCGAACCCGTGCTGCGGGATGCGGTGGTGCTCACACTGCCGCTGCAGCCGGTGTGCCAGGACGACTGCCCGGGCCTGTGCTCCGAATGCGGAGCGCGGCTCGCGGACGACCCGGACCACCACCACGATGCCGTCGACATGCGTTGGGCGGCACTGCAGGGACTCGTCGGGACCAACCAGGACGACGAGAAGGACAACGTTCCCCGCAACGGCGGGGATGAACCTCAGGAGAAGTAGCCGTGGCTGTTCCGAAGCGGAAGATGTCGCGCAGCAACACGCGCCACCGCCGGTCGCAGTGGAAGGCTGCGGTCCCCACCCTGGTGGCATGCGCTAGCTGCCACGAGCCCAAGCTGCAGCACATCGCGTGCCCGAGCTGCGGCACCTACAACAAGCGCCAGGTCCTCGAGGTCTGAGCGGCTGGTGACAGGCACCGTGTCTAGCCCCAAGAAGGCGGAAGACGCCAATCCGTCCCCCCGCAAGCGCGGGGATGAGAATCCGGCGGACACAGCCTCGTCCCACACGCTTCTGGAAGGGCGGCTCGGGTACAAGCTCGAGTCCGCCCTTCTGGTGCGTGCGCTGACGCACCGCTCGTACGCATACGAGAACGGCGGTCTGCCCACCAACGAACGGCTCGAGTTCCTCGGGGACTCGGTGCTCGGCCTGGTGGTCACCGACACGCTGTACCGCATCCACCCCGATCTCCCGGAAGGCCAGCTGGCCAAGCTCCGGGCCGCGGTGGTCAACTCGCGTGCACTTGCCGAGGTGGGCCGCGGCCTCGACCTCGGCGCCTTCATCCGCCTCGGCCGAGGCGAAGAAGGCACGGGCGGCCGGGACAAGGCCTCCATCCTCGCCGACACCCTCGAAGCGGTGATCGGCGCGGTCTACCTCGACCAGGGCCTCGACGCGGCCGGCGAGCTGGTGCACCGGCTCTTCGACCCGCTCATCGAGAAGTCCTCCAGCCTGGGCGCGGGCCTGGACTGGAAGACCAGCCTCCAGGAACTCACCGCGACCGAAGGTCTCGGCGTCCCGGAATACCTGGTCACCGAGACCGGCCCGGACCACGAGAAGACCTTCACTGCTGCCGCCCGCGTCGGTGGTGTCTCGTACGGCACCGGCACCGGCCGCAGCAAGAAGGAAGCCGAGCAGCAGGCGGCCGAATCCGCATGGCGTGCCATTCGCGCCGCGGCGGACGAGGCGGCCAAGGCCAAGGAGTCGGCCTCCGACGACGACACGTCGCCGGGCCCCGGTACAAGCACCGGCTCCACCGAAGCGGCCACCGCCGCGCAGCCTGATGCGGCTCCGGCTTCCGACGACACCTCGTCGTCGGCACACTGAAAACCCCCTTCTGACCCCCTCCAGGACGGCCCGGCCGCTCCCGGAGGGGGTCAGAAGTCTTTCCCAGGACCACTCGTTCGTGAGGAGCGCCCCGTGCCCGAGCTGCCCGAGGTCGAGGTCGTACGCCGAGGACTGCAGCGCTGGGTCAGCGGACGGAGCATCGACGCCGTCGAGGTCCGCCACCCGCGCGCGATCCGCCGCCACACCGCCGGCGCGGCCGACTTCGCCGCCCGCCTCAAGGGCCTGCGCATCGATGCGGCCCGCCGCCGCGGCAAATACCTCTGGCTCCCGGTCACCGGCGGCGGCCCCGCCGCGCAGACCGGCGCCGAAGGCATCGGCCCCCTCGTCACCCCCGACGTCACCCACGGCCTGGCGATCCTCGCCCACCTCGGCATGAGCGGCCAGCTGCTGGTCCAGCCCGAAGCCGCCCCCGACGAAAAGCACCTGCGCATCCGCATCCGCTTCGCCGACGACCTCGGCACCGAACTCCGCTTCGTCGACCAGCGCACCTTCGGCGGCCTCTCCCTCCACGACACCGTCCCCGGCGACGCCGACCAGCTCCCCGACGTCATCGGCCACATCGCCCGCGACCCCCTCGACCCGGCCTTCGACGACGCCGCCTTCCACGACGCGCTGCGCCGCCGCCGGACCACCATCAAACGCGCCCTGCTCGACCAGTCCCTGATCAGCGGCGTCGGCAACATCTACGCCGACGAGGCACTGTGGCGCAGCAGGCTCCACTACGACCGGCCCACCGCCACCTTCACCCGCCCGCGCACCGCCGAGCTGCTCGGCCACGTACGGGACGTGATGAACGCCGCCCTCGACGTCGGCGGCACCAGCTTCGACAGCCTCTATGTCAACGTCAACGGCGAGTCCGGCTACTTCGAACGCTCCCTGGACGCCTACGGCCGCGAGGACGAACCCTGCCGCCGCTGCGGCACCCCCATCCGCCGCCGCCCCTGGATGAACCGCTCCAGCTACTTCTGCCCCCGCTGCCAGCGACCGCCACGACCGTCCCGCGCGGGCTGACGACGGTCCCGTCCGCCGATCGCCGGCCCGAGGGACTTCCGCGGCCCTCGACGCCTGTCGCCTGTCCGCGCGCCCTGCCGGATCGAGGACGGCCACGGCGCGCCACAGCCGGGGTTCGCGCACGTCATCGAACGGCGATTGCCCCGCACCCTGACGGCACGGCTGTCCGGGTGAACGCGCGGCGGCCGGGAACCACCCGGACCGCCCGCCAACGCCTCAGAACCCGAAATCCTGCGTCCACCAGGGCCCGCCCGGACCGAAGTGGGCGCCCACGCCGAGCGTCTTGTACTCGCAATTGAGGATGTTGGCGCGGTGACCGGAGCTGTTCATCCAGGAATCCATCACCGACTGGGCATTGGCCTGGCCGCGGGCGATGTTCTCGCCGCCGAGATTCGTGATGCCCAGGTCGCGGGCGCGGTCCCAGGGCGTGTCGCCGTCCGGGTCGGTGTGGTCGAAGAAGCCGCGCGCCGCCATGTCGTCGCTGAAGCCCTGCGCCAGACCGGCCAGTTCCTTGTCGGCGGTCACCGGCGAGCAGCCGGCCTGGGCGCGCTCCTGGTTGACGAGGGAGAGCACCTCGGCCTCGGCGGACGACTCGGGGTCCGCGGACGCCGACGGGGTCGCGGAGCTCTTCGGCGTCGTCGGCGCGGCCGACGGGCCTGCGGTCCTCTCGGGACGCTGCGAACCGGGCTCCGCGGCCGGGGATTTGGCCGGACGGTGCGGGGAGGGCGAGGCCGACGGGGTCGCCGCCGAGGACGCGCGGGGGGAGTGCGGGGCCGTGGGGCGCTCGCCGCCGCGGCTCGCCGGGTCCGAGGCGCGGTCCGTCGGCGTCACGGAGTTGCCGCCACGCGGTTCGACGTCCGGCAGCGAGTCGGCACGCACCCGCTCACCGCGCTCCCCACCGCCGCCCACCTCGAACTGGCCGCCGCCCGGTATCAGTCCGGAGGCGACGGCCACGGCACCCATGGCCACCGCGGCGGAGGCGCCGAGCAGCCCGGTGCGCACCGGCGCCGTCCGGCGGCCGCGCGCCGCGCGGTGTCCGGCGTGCCGGGCGGCACCCGGTGCCGCCTCTGCCGGTGCGTCAACAGGGCGAGCACCTATGGGTTCGGGCGCGTGGGGAGCAGAGCGTCGATGGCGGCCCATCCGCTGTCTTCCTTCCCCCGGTGCAAGCACCGGCTCCATTGGCGCGGCTACCGCCGCACGCCTTTCCGGGCGTCAAGTCGACTCACCCGAACGGGTGAGTCTCGATGTCGGGGGACTGTACGCCATGGCGTTCCGGGCCGAGGTGCCCAGCGGGCAATTGGCCGGTTAACGTGCACACATGAACGAAGAGGTCCGGGTGATCGCGTGGGTGCGCGGCCGCGTCCAAGGAGTCGGATTCCGCTGGTTCACCCGCGCGAATGCGCTGCGCATCGGTGAACTCGACGGATTTGCCAGCAATCTCGCCGACGGCCGCGTCCAGGTGGTCGCCGAAGGGCCGAGGGATCGCTGCGAGCAGCTGCTGGACTGGCTCCGTACCGGAGACACGCCCGGACGCGTCGACGGTGTCACTGAGATATGGGACACGCCCCGCGGCGGATACGACGGCTTCGAGATCCGCTGAAGGGCCCGCCGGCGCCGACCGTACGGCCGTCAAAAATGATCTTTGGGCTATGCCTTTGTCAGCTGCTCACGGGAGATAAGGCCTGGTGGTTGCCAACTCGGCCGACCCGTGCAAGGCTGCGGCTGTACGGATGATCTCCACACCCCGCGGGACCTTTCTGGAGAGTCGGCGCAGAGCCCTGACGGCCGCGCACTCTCGGGCGCCCGACGATACGGGGTGTGATCGTGTTGACCCTCAAACCTTTTGGTGAGACTCTGGAATCCCCGCGCACCTTAGCTGTTTGGCATTGAAGACACCAGTAATGGCAAGCACCGCGGGTGCGAATCCCTCACGACCCACACCGCTTCGGTCGGTCACTCAGTGTGGAGGACCATCCATCATGGCAAAGGCGCTTCTCGGTTACGTCGGCGGCTCCGACCCCCGAGTCCTCTCCGAGATGCGACGGCTTCAGCAGCGCGTCCAAGACCTTGAATCCGAACTTATTCGGATGCAGGCCGAAAACGACATGCTGTCCGCTGCCGCACGTCACGACGACTCGATGCTCGACATCGACGTACCCCAGGCGGAGCCCGCGCTCACCTGACCCCAACCCCAGGGCCGGTCGGGCTGCTCGCCAGCCGCTTGAGGCACCGCCGCTCTCTTCAAGATCTGCAAGGGACGCTTCGGCGTCCCTTCGTCGTTTCCCGGCAGTGACGGCAGAGGATTTCCCGGCCACCGATACCGCGGATTCCCCGGTTTTCGCATTGTCCGAACGGCCTCTTCGACCCCCCGGCGCCTCCCTTACCGCATCATGTGCCCTGCACATTCCCCGGTGAAACCGAAAATGAACGCCGCCGCATACCCGGGGGCCGTACACACCACGAAACGGCGACGACGACCGGCGGCGGAATGTTGGGGTCGCCCCCCGACAAACGGCCGGTAGAGTCCAAAAGCGTGCATCTCAAGAGTCTGACCCTGCGAGGCTTCAAGTCCTTCGCATCCGCCACGACGCTACGGTTCGAGCCCGGCATCACCTGCGTCGTGGGACCCAACGGTTCCGGCAAGTCGAACGTCGTGGACGCGTTGTCCTGGGTCATGGGCGAGCAGGGCGCCAAGTCGCTGCGCGGCGGCAAGATGGAAGACGTCATCTTCGCCGGCACGACCGGCCGGCCCCCGCTGGGCCGCGCCGAGGTCTCACTCACCATCGACAATTCCGACGGCGCCCTGCCCATCGAATACGCCGAAGTCACCATTACCCGGATCATGTTCCGTAATGGCGGCAGCGAGTACCAGATCAACGGCGACACCTGTCGGCTGCTCGATATCCAGGAGCTCCTTTCCGACTCCGGCATCGGGCGCGAGATGCACGTCATCGTCGGACAGGGACAGCTCGACTCCGTCCTCCACGCCGACCCGATGGGCCGAAGGGGCTTCATCGAGGAGGCCGCGGGCGTCCTCAAACACCGCAAGCGCAAAGAGAAGGCCCTGCGGAAGCTGGACGCGATGAAAGCCAACCTCGCCCGCGTCCAGGACCTCACCGACGAGCTGCGCCGCCAGCTCAAGCCACTCGGACGGCAGGCCGCGGTCGCCCGGCGGGCCGCCGTCATCCAGGCGGACCTGCGCGACGCCCGGCTGCGGCTGCTCGCCGACGACCTCGTCACCCTGCGCCGGGCGCTGCGCGCCGAGATCGAGGACGAGGCCGCACTCAAGGAACGCAAGGAGGCCGCCGAGACCCAGTTGCGCACCGCACAGCAGCGCGAGGCGGTGCTCGAGGCGGAGGTCCGCACGCTGACGCCGCGGGTCCAGCGCGCCCAGCAGACCTGGTACGAGCTGTCGCAGCTCGCGGAACGGGTACGCGGCACGGTCTCGCTCGCCGAGGCGCGCATCAAGAGCGCCTCCGCGGCCCCGCCGGACGAACGGCAGGGACGCGACCCGGACGACATGGAGCGCGAGGCGGCCCGGATCCGCGAACAGGAAGCGGAGTTGACGGCCGCCCTGGAAGCGGCCAGCCGGGCCCTCGAGGACACCGTCGAACACCGCGCCGACCTGGAACGGCAGTTGGCGGACGAGGAACGCCGGCTACGGGACGCCGCCCGCGCCATCGCCGACCGGCGCGAGGGGCTCGCCCGGCTCAGCGGACAGGTCACCGCGGCACGCGGCCGGGCAGCCTCGGCGCGGGCCGAGATCGGCCGGCTCGCCGAGGCCCGCGACGGCGCCCACGAACGGGCCGCCGCCGCCCAGGAGGCATACGAGCAGCTCAAGGCCGAGGTCGACGGCCTCGACGCGGACGACGAGGAGCTCGGGGAAGCGTACGAGGCGGCCCGCCGGGAGCTGACCGCGGCGGAGAGCGAGCTGACCGCCGCGCGCGAGGCACTGACCGCCGCCGAGCGGGCGCGCGCCGCGACCTCCGCCCGGCACGATGCACTGGCACTCGGGCTGCGCCGCAAGGACGGCACGGGCGCGCTGCTGGCCGCCGGGGACCGGCTCACCGGCCTGCTCGGCCCCGCCGCGGAACTGCTGACCGTCACCCCCGGCTTCGAGGTCCCGGTCGCGGCGGCCCTCGGCGCGGCCGCCGACGCCGTCGCCGTCACCGGTCCGGCCACCGCCGCCGAGGCCATCCGGCTGCTGCGCAAGCAGGACGCGGGGCGGGCGGCGATGGTGCTGGCCGGGGGCGAGGGGGCGGGTGGTGCGCAGGGTGCGTACGCGGTGGCGGGCGGGGCCGGCGCGGCGGCCGAAACCGCGGCCACCACCGCGGCGGGCCTGCTGCCGGGGCCCGCGCGGGCGCTCCCGGACAGCGGTGCCGGCGCCGCGGGGACGCCGGAGGGCACGGCCGGGGCGGCCGCCGCCGGTGCGCCCGTCCCGGCGGCGGGTGACGTCGGCACCGCCGTGCACGCGCCGGCCGCACTCCGCGTGCCCGGTCCCCGCTCCGAGCCCGTACGCGCCGATCAGCTGGTGCGCGGGCCGAAGGAGTTGACGGCCGCGGTGGCGCGGCTGCTGCGGGACGTGGTGGTCGTCGCGACGCTGGAGGACGCCGAGGACCTGGTCGCGGCGCGGCCCGGACTCACGGCGGTGACCGGCGAAGGGGATCTGCTGGGGGCGCACTTCGCACAGGGTGGCTCGGCCGGCGCGCCGAGCCTGCTGGAGGTGCAGGCGTCGGTCGACGAGGCGATCGCCGAGCTGGCGGGCCTGGAGGCGCGCTGCGCGGAACTGACGGCGGCGCAGCAGACCGCGAAGGAGCGGCGCGGCGAGTGTGCCGCGCTGGTCGAGGAGTTGAGCGAGCGGCGGCGCGCGGCGGACCGGGAGAAGTCGAAGGTCGCGGGGGACCTGGGGCGGCTCGGCGGGCAGGCGCGGGCGGCCGCCGGCGAGGCGGAGCGGGCCGCCGCGGCGGCCGCCAAGGCGGAGGAGGCGCTGCTGCGCGCCACCGAAGAGGCCGAGGAGCTGGCCGAACGGCTGGCGGTGGCCGAGGAGGACCCGGGCGCGGGCGGCGAGGAACCCGACACCTCCGTACGGGACCGGCTGGCCGCCGACGGGGCCAACGCCCGCCAGACGGAGATGGAGGCCCGGCTCCAGGCGCGCACCCACGAGGAGCGGGTGAAGGCGCTGGCCGGGCGGGCGGATTCACTGGACCGGGGGGCGCGCGCCGAGCGGGAGGCGCGGGCGCGGGCCGAGCGACGGCGCGCCCGGTTGCGGCATGAGGCGGAGGTTGCCTCGGCGGTCGCCTCCGGCGCGCGGCAGCTCCTGGCGCACGTCGAGGTGTCCGTCGTACGGGCCGAGGAGGAGCGCGCCGCCGCCGAGCGGGCCAAGGCCGAGCGGGAAGCGGCGCTGGTCGCCGAACGCGAGCAGGGCCGGGAACTGAAGTCGGAGCTGGACAAGCTGACGGACTCGGTGCACCGGGGCGAGGTGCTGGGCGCGGAGAAACGGCTGCGGATCGAGCAGCTGGAGGCCCGCTCGCTGGAGGAGTTGGGGGTGGAGCCGGCCGCCCTGATCTCGGAGTACGGCCCCGCCCAGCCCGTACCACCCTCGCCGCCGGCCCAGGACGAGGTGCTGCCCGAGGACCCGGAACACCCCCGCAACCAGCCGGTGCCGTACGTACGGGCCGACCAGGAGAAGCGGCTCAAGGCCGCCGAGCGGGCGTATCAGCAGCTCGGGAAGGTGAACCCGCTGGCGCTGGAGGAGTTCGCGGCGCTGGAGGAGCGGCACCAGTTCCTCAGCGAGCAGCTTGAAGACTTGAAGAAGACCCGGGCCGACCTGCTGCGGGTGATCAAGGAGGTCGACGAGCGGGTCGAGCAGGTCTTCACCGAGGCCTTCCACGACACGGCCCGGGAGTTCGAGGGCGTCTTCGCCCGCCTCTTCCCAGGCGGCGAGGGCCGACTGGTGCTGACCGATCCCGACGACATGCTGTCGACCGGCGTGGACGTGGAGGCGCGCCCGCCGGGCAAGAAGGTCAAGCGCCTGTCGCTGCTGTCGGGCGGCGAGCGGTCGCTGACGGCGGTGGCGCTGCTGGTGTCGATCTTCAAGGCGCGGCCCAGTCCGTTCTATGTGATGGACGAGGTCGAGGCGGCGCTGGACGACACCAATCTGCAGCGGCTGATCCGGATCATGGAGGAGCTCCAGGAGAGCTCCCAGCTGATCGTGATCACCCACCAGAAGCGGACGATGGAGGTGGCGGACGCGCTCTACGGCGTATCCATGCAGGGCGACGGCGTCTCGAAGGTCATCAGCCAGCGGCTGCGCTGATCCGGCCGGCGGCCGCGTTGCGCCCGCCCGCCGACGGGCGCGCTGCGGTGGGCGGCGGGCGATGGGCGGCGGGCGCGTTGCCAGGGGTGGAAGCCGCGTTGCCTTCAGCCGGTGGCCGCGTTGCTTCGGCGGGCGGGCGTGGTGCTTCAGATGGTCGCCGTGTTGCTCAGGCCGGCCGCGGTGGTGCTTCAGCCAGCCGCGTTGCCGCTCAGGCCGGCTAGGTGTTGCTTCGGCCAGTGGCTGTGCCAGTGGCTGTGCTGCGCCCAGCCGGCGTCTTCCGGCTTGCTGCTCCCGGCAGCGCCGGCGGCAGCGCTGCTTCAGCGGGTGGCCGTGCCGTGAGCGGCTGTGCTGTGTCCGGTTGGCGTGTGGTGGTCGGCGCGTGGCGGTCGGCGCTGGGCGGCGGGTGCGTGCAGGGTGCTTACGGCGGGCGGGTGTGGCCTGGGCGCTCGTTCCGGTGGGCGGGGCCTGGATGCATTGCGCCCGTGGGTGTGCCCTGGCCGGTGCGTGGGACCTGGGTGCCTTGCGGGGTGCCTTGTCCTTGCCGCTTCCTCATATTTCGGCAACGATTACTGAGGGTTATTTTGTTCCCGCAGGCGGCGACGGAGAGTGATTGGTAGGCGTGGGGCTTCGGTGGGTCCGTGGGGGTGTTGTTGCTTGCGGCGTCTTGGGGCCCGAGGTGTGACCTTCGCGCCTAGCTTCTCTTCATGACTTGAACGAAGACTCCTGTGGAGCCCTCGGAATCGCGCCGGAAAACGAATTCGTCACGGCCTATTGACTTCGTAACTTGAAGGCATAGTCTCTGCAACGTTGCTTTTACCTTCAAGTGGTGGGTACCCCCAACCTATGCGCCACTGGAAGGGCCAGCCCCCGATGCCCGGCAGCGCAGCCGGGCCACTGGAGTTCACGTTGACCAGCACCGCGCAGCCGAAGGTTCCGGAAGGCCGTAAGGCCCACCCGGACCATCTCGGCCATGTCATCTTCATCACGGCGGCTGCCGCGATGGGCGGCTTCCTCTTCGGCTATGACAGTTCCGTCATCAACGGTGCCGTCGAGGCGATCCGCAGCCGCTACGACGTCGGCTCGGCCGTCCTCGCCCAGGTGATCGCCGTCGCCCTGATCGGCTGCGCGATCGGCGCCGCGACCGCGGGCCGGATCGCCGACCGGATAGGCCGTATCCGGGTGATGCAGATCGCCGCGACGCTGTTCACCATCAGCGCGGTCGGTTCCGCACTGCCGTTCGCCCTCTGGGACCTTGCGCTCTGGCGGGTCGTCGGCGGCTTCGCGATCGGTATGGCCTCGGTCATCGGCCCGGCCTATATCGCCGAGGTCTCGCCGTCCGCCTACCGCGGCCGGCTCGGTTCCTTCCAGCAGGCCGCGATCGTGATCGGCATCGCCATCTCGCAGCTCGTCAACTGGGGCATCCTCAACCTCGCCGGCGGCGACCAGCGCGGCACCATCGCCGGCCTGGAGGCCTGGCAGTGGATGCTCGGCGTGATGGTCGTGCCGGCCGTCCTCTACGGTCTGCTCTCCTTCGCGATCCCCGAGTCGCCGCGCTTCCTGATCTCCGTCGGCAAGATCTCCCGCGCCAAGGAGGTGCTGTCCGAGGTCGAGGGCCACACCGTCAACCTCGACACCCGGGTCGTGGAGATCCAGGACGCGATGCGCCGCGAGCACAAGTCGAGCTTCAAGGACCTGCTCGGCAGCAAGATGGGCTTCCTGCCGATCGTCTGGGTCGGCATCGGGCTCTCGGTCTTCCAGCAGCTGGTCGGCATCAACGTCGCCTTCTACTACTCCTCGACGCTGTGGCAGTCCGTCGGCATCGACCCGAGCAGCTCGTTCTTCTACAGCTTCACCACCTCGATCATCAACATCATCGGCACCGTGATTGCGATGGTCTTCGTCGACCGGATCGGCCGCCGTCCGCTGGCGCTGATCGGTTCGGCCGGTATGGCCATCGCGCTGGCCCTGGAGGCCTGGGCCTTCTCCGCCAAGACCGCGGCCGGCACCCTGCCGGCCACCGAGGGCACCGTGGCCCTGATCGCCGCGCATGTCTTCGTGCTCTTCTTCGCGCTCTCCTGGGGCGTCGTGGTCTGGGTCTTCCTCGGCGAGATGTTCCCGAACAAGATCCGCGCCGCCGCGCTGGGCGTCGCCGCCTGCGCGCAGTGGATCGCCAACTGGGCCATCACCGCGAGCTTCCCGAGCCTGGCGGACTGGAACCTGTCGGGTACGTATGTGATCTACACGGTCTTCGCTCTGCTCTCGATCCCCTTCGTACTCAAGTACGTCAAGGAGACCAAGGGCAAGGCGTTGGAGGAGATGGGCTAACCCCCCGCCAGTCCGTCTCCTCAGTTGTGGCTGCTGCCCCGGCTCACCCGAGCCGGGGCAGCACCGTTTTCACGGCGCCGATGACGATGACGTCCTACTCGTCCAGGAGCGGGCTGTCCTCGGGTATCTCCGTCCAGCGCCGGGGCCAGGCGTCCACCGGGGCCGAGTCCATGACCCGCAGCCCCGCCATCGCCGAGGCGTAGGCGATCGCGTCGGCGTGCCATGCGCCCTTCGGCACATCCCAGTTCCAGAAGCGGTAGAGCCAATGCGCGTCGGGCGAGTCGTCGCCGAACGCCGCCTGGCCGATCTCCTCGCTGAGGACGGTGCGGCCGTCGCGGGAGAGCGCGCCGAAGGTGCCGCCCTTGGGGTTGAAGTAGAGGCCGTAGGCGGTGGTGCCGGGGGAGAGGGCATCGAGGACCGAGTCGGTGCTCAGCAGATACCAGGAGGGCTGGAACAGCACGCATCCGCCGTCCACGCCCGTCACCCCCACCTCACGCTCGGACGGCTCGAAGTCCTCCCAGTCCTCGTCGAAGTCATCCGGATTGACGCCGTCCGGATCCGCTTCCCCATCGGACACGGGGCAGGTGCGCGGGTCGCCGCCCAGGCGCCGGATGGCCTCGTCCTCGTCGATGCCGGGAACGAAGGCGATCGAGACGCCGTCGGTCTCCACCCCCTGGAGGACGGCTGTCCGGTCATCGGCGTCCCGCTGGGCGGCCCGCTCCTCATCCGTCAGGGGAACCGCGCCCGGCAGCCCGGCGAACAGCGGGGCCATGGCCGTCGTCAGCGCCAGTCGGCCCGGCGAACGGCCGCCGAGCTGCGGGCTCCAGGCATCCGCCCCCGCCTCCAGCAGTAGTGCGGCGTTCTCCTGTGCGCCGTGGCATACGGCCCGCCACAGCGGGGTGCAGCCTTCGTCGTCCCGGGCGTCCACGTCGTGTGCCCGCGCGATGAGTTCGGCGACGGCCTGGGGGGAGCCCGTGGCGGCGGCCCGGTGCAGCGGCGTCTCCTGCACGTCGGGACCCGTGGAATCGGGGGCGGCGCCGTTCGCCAGGCGGGCCCGGACCAGCTCCGCGTCCTTCCAGCCGTCATGGGTCATGCCCTCCCAGTCACCGCGGGAGCGGTCGGGAGCGGGCGGGCTCCATTCCTCGTCCGGATCCGCTTCCGCCGGCCGGGCCAGGATCTCGTACGGCCCCGTACTCGCGAAGCCGAAGCCCGCTACCTCCTCGCCGGCCGACGGCGGGGCGGGCGGCTCGGCGTCCGGCCAGATCTCCAGCGCATCGCCGGCCGCCGCCCGCAGCGTTGCCGCGTCGATGACCGTACTGGTCTCGGGCACCCTCTCATCCGGCCACGCAACCACCAGCCGGGTTTCTCCCGCGGGCGGCAACTGCGAGAGATGCAGCTCCATGTGACAGTGGAAGGCACCGCCCGTGCCGCCGCTCAGCCGCAGTGTGGGACCGGCCGGGCCGTCCAGGGGCTCCGCTTCACCGTCGAGCGTGGTGACCTTGCGTCCGTCGGCCAACAGCAGGCCCAGGCGCAGCCCGCCGGCGCTCGGACCGCCGTCGTGCGACGGGTCCTGCGGCCGGATCCGCCGCAGAAAGACTCCCAGCCGCATCGTCACCGAACACGGCCAGACTTCCCACCCGGTGAGCACGATGCGGACGTCCGGCCCTGCGCCGATCTCCGCGACCTGTGGCAACTGGGCCGGAACGAACCAGTGGTCAGGCGCGAAATCCTCGTCCTCGACCGGTTCGTAGGCGCACAACACCACGCCGCCGGCGGGTGGTTCGGCCGGTGTGCCGGCCTCGGTCGGCCCCTCGAAGAACTTCATGTGACAGATAGTGACACCCGCCACTGACAACGCCTCCCGACCGGGCGTCGACGCAGGTCAGGACGGTGTCGCGGCCTCCAGCCGTGGCATCACCCGCTCCGTGAACAGATGCAGCGAACGCCAGCCCTCGTCGACCGGCATCCCGCCGCACAGCGGATGCAGGATCAACGAGCCCTGCGCGCCCGCCGCCTGGGCCAGCCGTACGCATTCGTCGGGCGTGACGATCCGGTAGACGCCCTCCTTGCGCAGTGCCTCGGTGTCCGTCGCGGCGGAGCGCACCGCGGAGCGGATGTCGGCGGACTGCCAGGAGGCGTAGGTCCCCGCCTCGTGCAGCAGATGCGCGCCGTACGCGTCCCAAGTGCGGTCCGGGTCCTCGGAGACGTGCAGGAGGCAGGTCTGTTCGGGCGGCTGCATCACCCAGCCCTCGGTGCCGAACTCGGCGCGCCGCTCGTCGTAGTAGGCCGCCAGCTCCGGCAGGTGGGCGCTGGGGAAGAGGGGGAGCCCCAGGCGGGCGGCGCGCCGGGCCGCGGCCCGCGAGCTGCCGCCGATCAGCAGCAGGGGGTGCGGCTGGGTGTACGGGCGCGGGGTGACGCGGACGGTACGCCCCCGATAGGTGAACGGTTCACCGGTCCACGCGGCGAGCAGCGTCTCCAGTACCTCGTCCTGGAGCGCGCCGCGGGCCTTCCAGTCCTTGCCGTGCGCCGCGTACTCCGCTTCCCGGTAGCCGAGCCCGGCGACGGTCATCAGCCGGCCGCCGCTGAGCAGGTCGAGCACGGCGATGTCCTCGGCCAGCCGCAGCGGGTCGTGCAGCGGGGTGATCAGGGCGGAGACGGTGACGCCGATGCGGCGGGTGGCGCCGAAGACGGCGCCGGCGAAGGTGAGCGGGGAGGGCATCCAGCCGTTGGTGGTGGCGTGGTGCTCCTCGGTCTGGATCATGGTCAGGCCGCGGTCGTCGGCGAAGGCTGCCATCTCGACGGCGGCGCGGTAGCGGGCGGAGTGGGCCTCGGGGGTGGGCGAAGGGTCGACGAGGTTGAACCGCAGGACCGTGATGGGCATGGCAGACATGACGACGTCCCCTTCGCCGGGCGGTGGGCGAAGGGGACGTTAGCTGACGTTACGTCAGATCACCAGGGTGCGGAACCCGGGGCCGGTGCGGTGGCCGGGTGGTCAGCCGACCTCGGCCGGCTGCGGGGCCTCGTCGGCGGCCTGCGCGGACGCGTCCGACGGGACCTTCTCCGCGGCCACGGGAAGCACCGCGAAGACCACCGCGGCGATCACGATCGTGGCCGCCCAGCCCAGGCCGTTCTCGCCGATCCAGGTGGTGGCCAGCGGGCCGGTGAACCACTGGACCTTGGTGAAGCACAGACCCGCGGCCAGCGCGACGGACCAGGCGGTCATGGCCTGCCAGCAGAAGCCGCCGGTGTACCAGTAGCGGCTGGTGCGGCCGGTGTTCATCAGGCTGTCCGCGTCGTAGCGCACCGCCTTGTTGCGGCGCCGCGCCATGTCGATGGCGTAGACGCCGATCCACGCGGAGAAGGAGACCGCGAGCAGCGTCAGGAAGGCGATGAACTGGCCGATGAAGTCCTTGGCCACCAGCATCATGAACAGGCCGCCGATCAGGCTGATGACGGCGTTGATGCTGACCGCCAGGGCGCGCGGCAGCTTGACGCCCATCGTCTGGGCGGTGAAGCCGGCGGAGTACATCGACAGGCTGTTGATCAGCACCATTCCGACCAGCGCGGTGACCAGGTACGGGATCGCGAGCCAGGTCGGCAGGACGGTGCCCAGGAACGACATCGGGTCGGTGTTCTGGCCGGCCAGCTTGGGGCTGGAGACGGCCATCACGCCGCCCATCAGCACCATCGGCACCATCACCAGGGCGGCGCCCGCGACGGTCGTACCGGCGATCTTCTTGCCGGAGGCGGAGTGCGGGAGGTAGCGGGCGAAGTCGGGGCCGGTGGGGACCCAGCTGATGCCGCCGGCCGCGATCGTGCCGATGCCCGCGATCACCATGGCGGTGGTGCCGGCCTTCTTGGCGAAGATCGCGTGCCAGTCCATCGTGGCGATCAGGTAGACCAGCACCATGATGCTGAACAGGCCGAACAGGTACGTCGAGTACTTGTTGCAGACGTTCAGCGCCTTCCGGCCCAGGCCGCTGACCAGGTACGTGACGGCCACGAAGGCGAGCAGGGTGACGACGATCAGGACGTTGTTGCTCTTGATGCCGAACAGCAGGTCGAGCACGGTCAGTACGGCGTAGGCGCCGGTGACCGCGTTGATCGTCTCCCAGCCGAAGCGGGCGACCCACAGGATCGCGCCGGGGAAGTAGTTGCCGCGGACGCCGAAGGCCGCCCGGGAGAGCAGCGCTCCGGGCGCGCCGCCCCACTTACCGGAGACCGACAGCACGCCGACCATGCCGAAGGCGACGGTGGCGGCGATCGCGGCGACCAGCAGGACCTGCCAGAAGTTCAGCCCGTTGTTGACGGCCAGGGAAGCGCCCATGGTGAGCAACAACACGCTGATGTTGGCGGCGACCCAGGTGGGGAAGAGTTCGCGGACCCGGCCCTGGCGCTCGTTGTCCGGGACGGGCTCGATGCCCCGGGTCTCGACGGCGCCTTCGGTTTCGGGAGTGGAGGGGGACGTGGTGCTGGTGCCCATTGGTGCTGGTATCTCCGTGCGGGGGGTCTGGAGGGGCACCCCCGGGGGGAGGAGGTGCAGGCAGCGGCTGTGGTGCCTGGCCGGAAATGGTTGCCAGGACTCTACGCGCGTTGCGCGGCCGTCCACCATCGTACTTTGAACCAACTTCTACTCGTACATACCTTTGGACCCCCCGACAAGGGCGGGCGTCACACGCTCTTGTCGGAGCATCCATTCCCGCGTCGCTGATCAGGCCGGGGACGGTGCGGCCTGCCGCTGGCTGACGCGGTGGTCGGCCCGCCGCAGCAGCTCCTGCGGATCGTCGACCGGCGGCGAGATCCATGTCTCGTTGATGGCGCGCTTCAGCTCCTTCTCGAAGCCTTCGGGGCCCTCGCGCAGTGCGCGGTCGAAGCCCGCGGTGGCCACCGCGCCGGCCGCGCCGAGGTCCAGGCAGGTGGTGTACGGGTCGGGCGCGAAGGCCACCTGCGGCAGGCCGAGCAGGTCCGCGACGGCGTTGTGGCCCGCCACCTTGCCGAGCGGCGTCGCGGCCTGACAGCTCTGCGGCACGGTGTGGCCGCCCTCGGCCGTGGCCGCCGCGGTGTCCCCGGCCGCGTAGACGCCGTGGACGCCCCGCACCCGCAGCCGGGCGTCCACGGCGAGCCGCCCCAGCCCGTCGCGCGGTGCGGGGATCTGCTCGGTCAGCGCGCTCGCCCGCATCCCCGCGGTCCACACGGCCGTACGGGCCTGCAGCACGCCGCCGTCCGAGAGGCGGACCCCGCCCGCGTCCACCCCGGTCACGGTGACCCCGAGCCGGCGTTCGACGCCCAGCTCGTCCAGCGCCCGGGTGATCACCGGGCGGGCCGCCTCGCCCAGCCCCTCCCCGACGGCGGCCGCACGCTCGACGAGGGTCACCCGCACCTCGTCCGCCGCGCCGTACGGGGCCGCCCTGGCGCGCAGCCGGCCGACCAGCTCGGTGGCGATCTCCAGCCCGGTGAACCCGGCGCCGATCACCACCGCGCTCCAGCGGCCCGGCCCGTCCGGCCCGTCCGGCAGGGCCCGCAGATGGTCCTCCAGCTTCACTGCGGCGGCCAGCGTGTCGATGTCGTGCAGCAGCTCGGCGCCGGGCAGCTCGGGCCGCACCACTGCGCTCCCGGTGGCCAGCACCAGCCGCCGGTAGCCCACCTCCGTCCGCGTGCCGTCGGCGGCGGTCGCGCCGACCCGGCGGCGCTCGGTGTCGACCGCGGTGGCGGTGGCGGCGATCAGGTGGACGCCGACCGGGCCCAGCACCCGGTCGAGCGGAACGCGGAAGGCGGCCGGGTCGGCCTGGTAGAGGCGGGGACGGAGGGTCAGGTCGGGGAGCGGGGTGAGCAGCGCGACGGTGCCGGAGTCGGCTCCGGGGTTCCCCGCCGCATGGTTGCGCAGCAGGCGGGTCGCCGCGGCGGCGCTCCACAGTCCGGCGAAACCGCCGCCCAAAACCAGGACGTCAAACATCCAGATTCCCCTTCCAGTGCTCCGCGGGCGGGTCCCGGGGAGTGATTCTGGATATTACACATCCAGAATCAACCTGGATACGAGGCATCCGCATTCGCCCCTGGGGCGGGACGGGAGGCCCGCGAATCCGGGTCCGGCGCGTGCAGTCCCCACGGGCGGGGCGTGGCTGATACTGGAGGGGTTATGGAAACCGTCATCCTTGCTGTAGTCATCGCCGTGGTCGTGCTCGGCGCGATCAGCGGACTCGTCGTCAGCGGCCGCCGAAAGAAGAGGCAGCTGCCGCCGTCCCCGCCGGCTGCCCCCTCCGTCACCGCACCTCCCGCCGAACCGCATGTCGGCGAGGAGGCCGAAACCCCCCGCGACGAGGAACGTCGCACCATCGAAGAGGTCGGACTGCCACCGGCCGAGGCCGAGGCACCCGCGGTCGAGGCACCTGCGGCCGAGCCCGAGGCGCCCCCGGCACCGGCCGTCGAGGTCCCCGAGCCCACCGCCGGCCGGCTGGTCCGGCTGCGCGCCCGGCTCTCCCGCTCCCAGAACACCCTGGGCAAGGGCCTGCTGACCCTCCTCTCCCGCGAACACCTCGACGAGGAGACCTGGGAGGAGATCGAGGACACCCTGCTGACCGCGGACGTCGGCGTCGCCCCCACCCAGGAGCTCGTCGACCGGCTGCGCGAGCGCGTCAAGGTCCTCGGCACCCGCACCCCCGAGGACCTGCGCGCGCTGCTGCGCGAGGAACTGCTCACCCTCATCGGTACCGACGCCGACCGCACGGTCCACACCGACAACGGCATCGGCAACGGCGGCGCGGAGATCCCCGGCGTCGTCCTGGTCGTCGGCGTCAACGGCACCGGCAAGACCACCACCACCGGCAAGCTCGCCCGCGTCCTGGTGGCCGACGGCAAGTCCGTCGTCCTCGGCGCCGCGGACACCTTCCGCGCCGCCGCCGCCGACCAGCTCCAGACCTGGGGCGAGCGGGTCGGCGCCCGTACCGTCCGCGGGCCCGAGGGCGGCGACCCCGCCTCCATCGCCTTCGACGCGGTGAAGGAAGGCATCGCCGAGTCCGCCGACGTCGTCCTCATCGACACCGCCGGCCGGCTGCACACCAAGACCGGTCTGATGGACGAGCTCGGCAAGGTCAAGAGGGTCGTCGAGAAGCACGGCCCGGTCGGCGAGGTGCTGCTCGTCCTGGACGCCACCACCGGCCAGAACGGCCTGGTGCAGGCCCGGGTCTTCGCCGAGGTCGTGGACATCACCGGCGTGGTGCTCACCAAGCTCGACGGCACCGCCAAGGGCGGCATCATCGTCGCCGTCCAGCGGGAACTGGGCGTACCGGTCAAGCTGGTCGGCCTGGGCGAGGGCGCGGACGACCTCGCGCCGTTCGAGCCCGAGGCCTTCGTCGACGCGCTGATCGACTGACACGCTCCCAGGGCGCCACGCCCCGGCCGTCATCGGCCCCCGGACCCGCGTACGGCGGGTACCGGGGGCCGGCGTCGTTCTGCCGCCGCCCCGTGCCCCGGTCCGGACATCCGGGCCCGCAAACCGGTCTTCTGGGTCTTCCGCACCCGGAGGGACGGGCGCTGCCCGGCACCGGATCGCCGGCTCTCCCGGACCCGGCGCCTTGCGCGCGACACCTGCCCGCACGCGTACGAAAACCCCTCGCCGCCCGCTCACCGCACCGGGCACGCTGGGGATCATGACCACCTACGTCGCTGCCCCGGCCCGCGCCGGTGCGGAACGGCTCCCCGACGGACGGCTCCTGGGCTGGGCGGAGTGGGGCCCGCCGGACGGCACGCCGGTACTGCTCTCCCCGGGTGCGGCCACCGGCCGGTGCCTGGGATTCGGCCCGGCCGCCGCCGACCGGCTCGGGATCCGGCTCATCGGCCTGGACCGCCCCGGCCTGGGAGCCTCCTCGCCCGCGCCCCGGCGCACCTTCGCCGACTTCGCCGCCGACGTACGGGACCTTGCCGCCCGGCGGGGCCTGGGCCGGCCCGCCATGGTCGGCCATTCGCAAGGGGCGCCGTTCGCCCTCGCCTGCGCCGCGCACGGCGTGACCGGCGCGTTGGCGGTGGTCTCCGGAGCCGACGAGGTCGCCGCCCCGCGGTTCGCCGCGGCGCTGCCCGGGCAACTGCGGCGGCTCGTCGCTCTCGCGGTGTCCGACCCGGACGCCGCCGAGCAGATCTTCGCCGGGTTCACCCCACAGGCCATGTGGGACATGGTCATGGCCGGCAGCCCGGACTGCGACCTCGCCGTCCACCGGGAGCCCGGATTCGCCGCCGCCTACCGACGGGCGCTGGACGAGGCCTTCGCACCGGGGCCGCAGGGGTATGCGCGGGACACCGCGCTCGCCATGGGCCGGTGGGACATCGCGCTCTCCGCGATCCGGGTCCCGGTGGACCTCTGGTACGGCGAGGAGGACGCCACCCACTCACCGGACCGGGGCGCCGGCCTGGCCGAGCGGATCCCCGGAGCCGTCCGGCACCTCGTTCCGGGGATCGGGGGCGCGGTGCTGTGGACCCACGCCGAGGACATCCTCCGGACGCTCCTCGACCGCACCGGGCCACCGGAGCCGGCCGACGCCCCGTGACGGGACCGACGCGTCGTGACGGGACCGGGAACGGCGCCGGTTCAGCCGGTTCAGACGCAGACGCGCGCGCAGAGGTACGCCAGGGTGCCCACCACCAGCCGCGCCTGCGGCGGCCGGTGGGCGGTGTCCAGGGCGGGCGGGCGCAGCCAGCGCATCGGACCCCGGCCGCCGAGGTCGGACGGCGGCGCGGTGATGTGGTCGCCGTCGCCCAGCGGACGCAGATCGAGATCGGCGTCGTCCCAGCCCGTCCGGTAGAGCAGGCCCGGCAGATCGGCGGCCGCGCCCGGGGCGACGAAGAACAGGGCGCGGCCGGTGGGAGTGGCGGCCACCGGGCCCAGCGGCAGCCCCATCCGCTCCAGCCGGGCCAGCGCGCCGCGGCCCGCCGCCTCCGGGACGTCGAGGACGTCGAACGACCGGCCCACCGGGAGGAGCACGGCGGCGCCCGGCGTCCGGGCCCAGGCCGCCGCGGCCTCCTCCAGCGTCGCGCCGGCCGCCACCTCCTTGCCGAAGTCCAGCGGATGAGCCCCGGGGGAGGGGCAGTCCGGGGCGCCGCACGAGCAGTCCGTACGGCCGCTGCCGGAGCGCGCCGCGCGGGCGCCGGGAACGACGTCCCAGCCCCACAGTCCCGTGTACTCCGCCACCGCCGTGATCTCGGACGAGCGGGCGCGGCGCCGCGCACCGGACCGAATCTCCCGGATGCCGCCGATCGTGAAGCCCATGCCCCCTCCAACGGGTGCCGCGTGCCTGTGGTTACGAGCCGGTGAGCCGCCCGGCGGCCCCAACTGTCACGCCGTGCCGCACCGTTGACGGCCGGCGCTGCCGGTGGCGCGGCGCGGTGCGGCGTGGTGCGCCGGGTGGTGCGGTGCGGGCCGCACTCCCTTGTGCGCTCCGTTCCGCCCGGCCCCATCCGAACCCTGTCAAGTCAATCGCGAGAGCCCGCCGGGCAGTTCATTCGAAGGGGTGGCGAATGGTGGCGTTTCCGCAATCGCCCTCGCGGGGGGCGTGATCGTAGGATTACTTTCAGTGCACGAACCCCGGAGAGGCATCATTCGCACGGGTATGCCGGTGGCAACGCACCGGTCCGGCACAGGCCAAAAGGTGTGGCCGGAAGACGTGATCGGGTAGATGTACCACGGACAGGCGTCGCAACGGGCGGCGCCCTGTCAAGGGTTCGTACCAAGCACCGGGCAACGATCGGGATGGGGGCTACCAAGTGGCCGGCAACGGCGGCACGGGCGGCACCGACGCCGTCAAACGACCCAACGCACAACTGGGTTCGTGGTTCATGCGCAGCGGCTGGTCCAAGGGCGAGCTGGCGCGACAGGTCAACCGCCGGGCGCGCCAGATGGGCGCCCACCACATCAGCACCGACACCTCGCGGGTACGCCGCTGGCTCGACGGCGAGCAGCCGCGCGAGCCCATTCCGCGGATCCTGTCCGAGCTGTTCTCCGAGCGGTTCGGCTGCGTCGTCGGCATCGAGGAACTGGGGCTGCGCACCGCGCACCAGTCCCCCTCCACCTCCGGCGTCGACCTGCCCTGGGCGGGCCCCCAGACCGTCAGCCTCATCAGCGAGTTCTCCCGCAGCGACTTGATGCTGGCGCGCCGCGGCTTCCTGGGCACCTCCCTGGCGCTGGCCGCCGGCCCCAGCCTGATCGAGCCGATGCAGCGCTGGCTGGTGCCGGTGCCCGCCGGCCAGGGCGGCGCCGACGTACCGCAGGACCGCGCCCGACGGCTCGCCCGGCTCTCCCGGCCCGAGCTCGAACTCCTCGAGTCCACGACCGCGATGTTCCGGCAGTGGGACGCCCAGTGCGGCGGCGGGCTGCGGCGCAAGGCGGTCGTCGGCCAGCTCCACGAGGTCACCGACCTCCTCCAGGAGCCGCACCCCGAGGAGATCTCCAGGCGGCTGTTCAAGGTCGCCGCCGAGCTCGCCGAGCTGGCCGGCTGGATGAGCTACGACATCGGGCTCCAGCCCACCGCCCAGAAGTACTTCGTGCTGGCCCTGCACGCCTCCAAGGAGGCCGGCGACCGCCCCCTGGGCTCGTACATCCTCTCCAGCATGAGCCGCCAGATGATCCATCTGGGCCGGCCGGACGACGCCCTGGAGCTGATCCACCTCGCCCAGTACGGCAGCCGCGAGACGGCCACCCCCCGCACCCAGGCGATGTTGTATGCGATGGAGGCCCGCGCCTACGCCGGAATGGGCCAGCCCAGCAAGGTCAAGCGGGCCGTACGGATGGCCGAGGACACCTTCTCCGACGTCCTGCCCGGCGAGCCGGAACCGGACTGGATCCGCTTCTTCTCCGAGGCCGAGCTGAACGCCGAGAACGCCCACTCCTACCGCGACCTCGCCTATGTCGCGGGCCGCAGCCCCACCTACGCCTCGCTCGCCGAGCCCGTCATGGAGCGCGCCGTGGAGCTGTTCGGCAAGGACCCCGAGCACCAGCGGTCGTATGCGCTCAACCTCATCGGCATGGCCACCGTCCATCTGCTGCAGAAGGAGCCCGAGGCCTGCGCGGCCATGGCGCAGCGGGCGATCCCGTTCGCCAAACAGGTCCGCTCCGAGCGCGTCAACACCCGGCTGCGCAAGACGGTGGACACCGCCGCCCGCGAGTTCTCCGGAGTCGCCGAGGTGGTCCGGCTGAGCGACGAACTCTCGCGCCAGCTGCCGGACCACGCGGCGCAGGCCGTCTGACCCCTCCGTCCCCACCACCCCCGAGCCCCCGCCCGCGCCGCCGTCCCGTACAGCCCGACTCGGCTTCCCCACGCCAGGTCACACGGGCGGCGCCGCGGGCGGGCCTGCTCGTGCGCCGGTGAACCGGCGCCGCCTTCGCGACGGGAGTCGCTCGCCGTGGCGGCTGCTCCATGGACGGTCGCTCCCCGGGCGGTTGCCGTAGGGCGAACGGGGGAATGCGGGGCGGGACCGCAGTTCACCTCGGCGTAACACGTACGGCGTCTTCGTCACTGCCGCGAAACACCCGCAAGGTTTGGCCGAAACCCCCCTGCGACAACCTCATCGCGAAGTCGGCCCACCAGAACCACGCCCGCACGGGCCGCATCGACGACGAGGAGACGCCGATGCCCCCAGGCATCCTGACGTTGGCAGCAGACAAGGCCACACTCAGCCCGGCGAACACCGGGTTCATGCTGATCTGCTCCGCACTGGTGATGGTGATGACCCCCGGGCTCGCCTTCTTCTACGGCGGCATGGTCCGGGTCAAGAGCGTGCTCAACATGCTGATGATGAGCTTCATCAGCCTGGGCATCGTGACCATCCTGTGGGTCCTGTACGGCTTCGGGCTCACCTTCGGTACCGACAAGGGCAGCCTCATCGGCTGGGACGGCCACTTCGCCGGTCTCAGCGGGATCGGCCTGACCCAGCTGTGGGGATCGACCACCATCCCGGTCTATGTCTTCGCGGTCTTCCAACTGATGTTCGCGATCATCACTCCCGCGCTGATCAGCGGCGCGCTCGCGGACCGGGTGAAGTTCACCGCCTGGGCGCTGTTCATCGCCCTGTGGGTGACCGTCGTCTACTTCCCCGTCGCCCACTGGGTCTGGGGCGAGGGCGGCTGGCTGTTCAAACTGCAGGTCATCGACTTCGCGGGCGGCACGGCCGTGCACATCAACGCCGGAGCCGCGGCGCTCGGCGTGATCCTGGTCGTCGGCAAGCGCATCGGCTTCAAGAAGGACCCGATGCGGCCGCACAGCCTGCCCCTGGTGATGCTCGGCGCCGGCCTGCTGTGGTTCGGCTGGTTCGGCTTCAACGCCGGCTCCTGGCTCGGCAACGACGACGGCATCGGCGCGGTCGCCTTCGTCAACACCCAGGTCGCCACCGCCGCCGCGATGCTCGGCTGGCTCGCCTACGAAAAGCTGCGGCACGGCTCGTTCACCACACTGGGCGCGGCATCCGGCGCGGTCGCCGGACTCGTCGCGATCACCCCGGCCTGCGGCTGCGTCAGCCCGCTCGGTGCCATCGCGGTCGGCGCGATCGCCGGAGTGCTGTGCGCGATGGCCGTCGGCCTGAAGTACAAGTTCGGCTACGACGACTCCCTCGACGTCATCGGCGTCCACCTGGTCGGCGGCGTCGCCGGATCCCTGCTGATCGGGCTGTTCGCCACCGGCGGCGTACAGAGCGAGGCCAAGGGCCTGTTCTACGGCGGCGGCTTCGAGCAGCTCGGCAGGCAGGCCGTCGGAGTGGCCTCCGTGCTGCTGTACTCGCTCGTCGTCTCCTACATCCTTGCCAAGGCCATCGACCTGGTGATGGGCTTCCGGATCGAGGCGGACGAGGAGATCTCCGGCATCGACCAGGCCGCACACGCCGAGACGGCGTACGACTTCACCGGTGCGGGCGGCGGCGCGATGGCCCGCAAGGGCCCGGCACTCGGCGAGACCCTGACGAAGAAGGTGGACGCGTGAAGCTCATCACGGCAGTAATCAAGCCGCACCGGCTGGACGAGGTGAAGGAAGCCCTGCAGGCGTTCGGCGTGCACGGCCTGACCGTCACCGAAGCCAGCGGCTACGGCAGGCAGCGCGGCCACACCGAGGTCTACCGCGGCGCCGAGTACACCGTCGACCTGGTGCCCAAGATCCGTATCGAGGTGCTGGTGGAGGACGCGGACGCGCCGGAGCTGCTGGACGTCGTCGTCAAGGCGGCCCGTACCGGCAAGATCGGGGACGGCAAGGTGTGGAGCGTCCCGGTCGAGGACGCGGTCCGGGTACGGACCGGGGAGCGCGGCCCGGACGCGCTCTAGCGGCTGTCTCCGTCGGCGGGCGGGGGGCCGGCCGGCCGGGTGGGTGCCGGCCGGTCCACCGTGTACGACGTACGACGGGCGGGCCCTAAGGGGTGGGCGAACACATCCCGTAGGGGATGCGGGCGCCCCTTGCGGGCCACAACGCGGCGGGCGCGGGGCGGTATTCCCGCGGCGCGCCGCGTGCTCGACGCAACACGGGCCGCGCGGTCGACGAGAAGCGGCCCACGATCGACGACCATGCGGCCCATGTGCGCGACGGGACGCGGTCCACGTGATCGGCGGGATGCGGTCCACGTGCCCGACGGGACGCGGTCCACGTGATCGGCGACACGCGGCCACGCGATCGGCGACACGCGATCGACGGAACGCGGCCCGCGACCGGCGACACGCGGCCCACGTGCTCAACACAGAACGCGGCCCAGGAGGATTCCTTGACGGAGAGTGCCGATGAGACCGGCGGTTACCCCGGCGCCCGCCTGCGCCTCCTCCAGGGCGATGCACCCGGCGGGCCGGACCGGCGGGCCGCCCTTGCGCGGCTGACCGACGCGTGGCTCGCCGCCCTCCTGGAGCGCGCCGCCGCCGAGGCAGGCGTGCCCGGCGCCGCCCTCGTCGCCGTCGGCGGCTACGGCCGCGGCGAACTCTCCCCCCGCAGCGACCTCGACCTCCTCCTGCTGCACGACGGCCGCGCCGACCCCGGTGCCGTCGCCAAGCTCGCCGACCACCTCTGGTACCCCGTCTGGGACCTCGGCCTCGACCTCGACCACTCCGTGCGCACCCCCGACGAGGCCCGCAAGGCCGCCCGCGAGGACCTCAAGGTGCAGCTGGGCCTGCTCGACGCCCGCCACCTGGCCGGCGACGGCGAGCTGACCGCCGCGCTGCGCACCGCCGCCTACGCCGACTGGCGCGAGAGCGCCCCCAAACGCCTGCCGGAACTCCACGACCTGTGCCAGGAACGCGCCGAGCGCCAGGGCGAGCTGCAGTTCCTCCTCGAACCGGACCTCAAGGAGGCCAAGGGCGGCCTGCGCGACGCCACCGCGCTGCGGGCCGTCGCCGCCTCCTGGCTCGCCGACGCACCCCGCAGCGGACTGGAAGCCGCCCGCACCCGCCTCCTCGACACCCGCGACGCGCTCCACCTGGTGACCGGGCGCGCCACCGACCGGCTCTCCCTCCAGGAACAGAGCCAGGTCGCCGCCACCCTCGACGTGCCGGACGCCGACGCCCTGCTCCGCGGGACCTACGAGGCCGCCCGCACCATCTCCTACGCCGCCGACGTCACCTGGCGCGAGGTCGGCCGGGTCCTGCGCGCCCGCTCCGTGCGGCCCACCCTGCGCAGCCTGCTCTCCGGCCGGACGGCGGGCAGAGGGGACCGCTCCCCGCTCGCCGAGGGCGTCGTCGAACTCGACGGCGAGGCCGTCCTGGCCCGTACCGCCCGGCCCGAACACGACCCGGTGCTGGTGCTGCGGGCCGCGGCGGCCGCCGCCCAGGCGGGGCTGCCGCTGGCCACCCACGCCATCCGCCGCTGCGCCACCGCCTCGGCCGGCAAGCCGCTGCCCGTGCCCTGGTCCGCCGAGGCCCGCGAGCAGCTGGTGACCCTCCTGGGCGCCGGCGCGCCCACCGTGCCCGTATGGGAGTCCCTGGAGGCCGAGGGCATCGTGACGCGGCTGCTGCCCGAGTGGGAGCACGTCCGCTGCCGCCCGCAGCGCAACCCCGTCCACACCTGGACCGTCGACCGCCACCTGGTCGAGACCGCCGTCCGCGCCTCCGCGCTGACCCGCCGGGTGCACCGCCCCGACCTGCTGCTGATCGCCGCCCTGCTGCACGACATCGGCAAGGGCCGGCCCGGCGACCATTCGGTGGCAGGCGAGTCCGTCGCCCGGGACATCGCCGCCCGCCTCGGCTTCGAGGCCCGCGACACGGCGGTGATCGGCGCGCTCGTACGCCATCACCTCCTGCTCATCGAGACCGCCACCCGCCGCGACCTGGACGACCCGGCCACCATCGGTGCGGTCGCGGACGCGGTCGGCCACGCGGGCACGCTGGAGCTGCTGCACGCCCTGACCGAGGCCGACGCGCTCGCCACCGGGCCCGCCGCCTGGAGCGCCTGGCGCGGCGGGCTCGTCGCCGGCCTGGTCGAACGGGTCGCCGCGCACCTCGCCGGGGAGGCCGAGGAGGACGTCGTCGGCTCGGACGAGCCGACCGCGGAGCAGGAGCGGCTGGCCGTCGAGGCGGGGCGCACCGGCGGCCCGGTCCTGGCCCTGCACACCCGCGTCGAGACCCCCACCGAGCACGAGGCCCAGGAATCCGTCGGCGTGGAACTGCACATCGCCGTCCCCGACCAGCCCGGTGTGCTGCCCGCCGCGGCCGGCGTGCTCGCCCTGCACCGCCTCACCGTCCGCGCCGCCGACCTGCGCACCCTCGACCCCATAGGGGACGGCCCGGTCCTCCTGCTCAGCTGGCGGGTGGCCGCCGAATACGGCTCGCTGCCGGACGCCGACCGGCTGCGTGTGGACCTGGTCCGCGCCCTGGACGGCTCCCTCGACGTCCCCGTCCGCCTCGCGGAGCGCGAACGCGCCTACGCCCGCCGCGCCCGCGCCGCCCTCGCCCCGCCGCCCCGGGTGACCGTCGCCCCCGGCACCTCCCGTACGGCGACCGTCATCGAGGTCCGTGCGCAGGACGCCCACGGTCTGCTGCACCGGATCGGGCGGGCCCTGGAGGCCGCCGGGGTCTGCGTCCGCAGCGCCCACATCAGCACGCTGGGAGCGAACGCCGTGGACGCCTTCTATGTGACGGAGCCGGACGGGCGGCCGCTGGCGGAGAAGGCGGCGGCGGCGCTCGCGGAGAGCGTGCAGAGCGCCCTGCTGTAGCGCATCGCGCGCAGGCCCGGCCCGCACCGCTTGCGGGGGCGGATACCCTAGAAGCCGACTGCACCCCGCCCCCGACCCCGAGGATCGACGACCGCCGTGTTCGATACGCTTTCCGACCGCTTGGCGAGTACTTTCAAAAACCTCCGGGGCAAGGGCCGCCTGAGCGAGGCGGACATCGACGCCACCGCGCGCGAGATCCGTATCGCCCTGCTCGAGGCCGACGTCGCCCTCCCGGTCGTCCGCGCTTTCATCAAGCAGGTCAAGGAGCGCGCGGCCGGCAGCGAGGTCTCGCAGGCGCTGAACCCCGCCCAGCAGGTCATCAAGATCGTCAACGAGGAGCTCATCGGCATCCTCGGCGGCGAGACCCGCCGGCTGCGGTTCGCCAAGCAGCCGCCCACCGTGATCATGCTGGCCGGTCTCCAGGGTGCCGGTAAGACCACCCTCGCCGGCAAGCTCGGCCGCTGGCTCAAGGGCCAGGGCCACAGCCCGCTGCTGGTCGCCTGCGACCTCCAGCGCCCCAACGCCGTCAACCAGCTCCAGGTCGTCTCCGAGCGCGCCGGCGTCGCCTTCTACGGCCCCCAGCCGGGCAACGGCGTCGGCGACCCGGTCCAGGTCGCCAAGGACTCCATCGAGCACGCCCGGACCAAGCAGTACGACGTCGTCATCGTCGACACCGCCGGCCGCCTGGGCATCGACCAGGAGATGATGCAGCAGGCCGCGGACATCCGGGACGCGGTCGCCCCCGACGAGGTCCTCTTCGTCGTCGACGCCATGATCGGTCAGGACGCGGTCAACACCGCCGAGGCCTTCCGCGACGGCGTCGGCTTCGACGGCGTCGTCCTCTCCAAGCTCGACGGCGACGCCCGCGGCGGTGCCGCGCTCTCCATCGCGCACGTCACCGGCAAGCAGATCATGTTCGCCTCCAACGGCGAGAAGCTGGACGAATTCGACGCGTTCCACCCGGACCGCATGGCGTCCCGCATCCTCGGCATGGGCGACATGCTCAGCCTGATCGAGAAGGCCGAGCAGACCTTCAGCCAGGCCGAGGCCGAGAAGATGGCGGCCAAACTGGCGAAGGGCCCCAAGGAGTTCACCCTCGACGACTTCCTGGCCCAGATGGAGCAGGTCCGCAAGATGGGCTCCATCTCCAAGCTGCTCGGCATGCTGCCCGGCATGGGCCAGATGAAGGAGCAGATCAACAACCTCGACGAGCGCGAGGTGGACCGCACCGCCGCCGTCATCAAGTCGATGACGCCGGGCGAGCGCCAGGACCCGACGATCATCAACGGCTCGCGCCGCGCCCGTATCGCCAAGGGCTCCGGCGTCGACGTCAGCATGGTCAAGAACCTCGTCGAGCGGTTCTTCGACGCCCGCAAGATGATGTCGAAGATGGCCCAGGGCGGCGGCATGCCCGGAATGCCGGGGATGCCCGGCATGGGGGGCGGCGGCGCCCGGAAGAAGAAGCAGGTCAAGCAGGCCAAGGGCAAGCGCAAGAGCGGCAACCCGATGAAGCGGAAGGCCGACGAGGAGGCCGCGGCCGCGCGCCGCGAGGCCGGCCAGTCCGGCAACCCGCTCGGCCTGCCGCAGGGCGACCAGCAGCCGGGGAACTTCGAACTCCCGGAGGAGTTCAAGAAGTTCATGGGCTGAGCCCCGCAGTACGCGTTCCCCGAGCCCCCGGCCGCCCTCCCGCGGCCGGGGGCTCACGCATGCCGTACGTCCAGGGGACGCCCCCACGGGTCGAAACAGCCGGTCAGCACCGGCGCGCCGGCCGACAGGCCGCGGACCACCGCGACCGTGCTGCGGGTGACGAACATCTGGGTGCGGAAGGCGAGCACGGCGGTATCGCCGACCCGCGCGTCGCCCGGCTCCAGCAGCCGGTAGTAGTCGATGTACGCGGCGGGCGCGTCCCGCACGGCGAGGCGGGCACCCGTACGGGGAATCAGCGCGGTCCGGACGGCGCCCCGGGGGTAGAAGCCGCCGCCGAACAGGGCCGGGCTGCCGTCGGCGAGGGTGTGCGCGACCTCGGTGACGTAGACATAGGCGGGCCGCTCCGGCTGCCCGGGATCGACGGCGTGCAGGGGAGTGGTGCCGCTCAGCGCGTGGCCGGGCTCGCCGTGGGTGGCGCCGAGGCGGGCGAGCAGCGGCAGGGTCGCCGTCGACGTGACGCCGGGGGCGCTCAGGATCAGCCGGGCGCCGGTGCGTTCGGCGAGCAACTCCCTTGCCCGGCACGCCAGTTCCAGGTTCGGAGTGGGGGAGGGGAGGCCGGTTTCCGGGTCGCACGCCAGGCACGGGAAGGCCGTCACGCCCGCGATCCGTATCCCCGGCAGCCGTTCGGCCGCCGCGGCGAAGGCTGTCAGCTCGGCGAGCGGCACCCCGCCTTCCTGGCCCGGATGGACCGCGCCCGGCGCGCCCTCGACACGGACCAGGACGTCCTGGACGAGGCCGAGCCGGCCGGCCGCTTCGGAGACGGCGCGGGCGTTGGCCAGGTCGTAGACGGTGACCGCCGCCGGCCGCCAGGCGAGCATCTCGGGCAGCGCCCGGCGGGGGATCTGCACCAGATGGCCGAGGTTCCCGGGCCGCGCGCCCGCCGCGTGCAGCAACCGCGCCTCGGACGGGTCGATCGCGGCGAAGCGCGGAATGTGCCGGGCGACGGCCGCGATCAGCTCGGGGTTGCGGCCGAGTTGCTTGATCACGAACCAGAGGGTCAGGCCCAGGCGGCCGGCCTCCGCGGCCAGCAGCGCGGCATTGGCCGCCACGGCGTCCAGGTCCATCACATAGGTGCCGGGCGGCACGGCGCCGCTCTCGTGCAGCGCGGTCGCGCACGCGACCAGGTCCGGGTTGCGGGCGAGGACGGTGTCGAGGAACACGGCGGGTCAGCCCTCGCGGCGGCGGGGGCCCGTGGCGTCGCCCAGGTCGGCCAGGGCCCGCCCGAGGATGTCCAGGACCAGGTCCGCGCCCGCCCGCATCGGGTTGATCCGCACGGTCCACTCGGCCAGCTCCGGGGCGTCGGCCAGCGCGGACCCGGACAGGCGGTAGAAGAGCGGGGCGATCTCGTAGCGGGAGTTGGCGCCGACGGGGAAGGCAGCGGCGCCGTGCCGGGCGGCGGCCGCCGGGAGGGCGCGGGCCAGCGGCCGGTCCAGGCGGACGAGCAGACAGCGGTCCTGCGCATTGGCCAGCGCCGTCTCCGCGACGCCCGGCACCGCGCCGGCCGCCAGCCGCTCGGCGGCCTCGGCACCCACCGCCGACTGCACCGCCCACATCACCGGCACATGGGTCAGCGCCCGCAGCGCGTCCAGCGCCTGATGCCCCTGCACCTGGCCACCCCCCGAGTAGTTGTCCTCGTGCACCCGCGCCACCAGGTCCGCCGCGCCGACCACCACGCCCACGCCCTCCGGGCCGTGCAGCTTGAACAGCGAGAAGCAGGAGGCGTCGGCGCCCAGTTCGGTCCCGCACGCCGGGACCCGCAGCGCCGCGTAGTTGTCGTCCACGACGGTGCGCACCCCCGCGGCCCGGCACGCCGCCAGCACCGCGCCCACGTCGTAGGAGTCCGCGAGCCGCTGCCGGGTGTGCTGGACGTACGCCCAGCGCGGCCGCCCCGGCGCCAGCGCCTCCGTCAGCGCCCGCGGGTCGTTGAAGTCCGCCTCCACGGTCCGTACGCCCAGGCCGCGCAGGGTGACGGCGGTGGTGCGGTAGACCGGCGCCCGGTGGATCAGCAGCGGGTCGCCGGGCTCGAGCACCGCGGCGAGCGCGGCCCGGATGGCGCCGGTGCCCGCGCCCTGCACCAGGGCCGCCGCCGGCGCCCCGAAGAAGTCGGCGAGCACCGCCTCGACACGGGCGGTGGTACGGGGCCGGCCCGGACCCGGTACCACCCCGGCGTCCGCCTCGAAGAGCTGGTGACCGTCGAAGTGGCGGGCGGTGCACTCCAGGAGGCGGAACTGCCGGGCGGTGGCGTCGGCCACGGTGACGGTCGGCAAGGGGGAGGTGCGGGGCAGGCGGACGGTCATGACGGATCGCCGCCCGTCGTGCCGTACGGGAGGTCGCGGCCCGTCAGGAACCGCAGCGGGTTGCGCCGCGTCAGCCCGTCGATCAGCTCGGCGTCCGCCCCGGCGGCCCGCAGCCGGGGCACGAAGGACCGGAAGAGATGCCCGTACCCGGTGCCGCCCTCGCCGGCCAGATAGCGGTGCCGGGAGACATCGCAGCTGAGCAGCACCCGGTCCGCGTGCCCGGCCTCCAGGAGCGCCAGCAGCAGCCGCAGCCGTACGGCGTCGCTCTGATAGTCCTCCTTGCCGACGGTGTCGAAGCCGACATAGGCGCCCGCCGCCGCCAGCTCCCGGTGGACGGCCGGATCGTCGAGCAGGTCCTGATGGCCGAGGGCGATGCGGTCGGGCGGCAGTCCGGCCGCGGTCAGCAGCTCCAGCTGGGCGCGGCCGCCGCGGCCCAGCCGGGCGTGGGTGGCCACCGGCAGACCCGTGGCGCGGGCGGCCAGCGCCGCGGCGGTCAGCACCCGCGCCTCCGGCCCGCTCGGCACGTCCCCGTGGCTGCCGACCTCGCCGATCACCCCGGGGCGGATGCCGCCGCGGCCGTCCCTGATCTCCTCGATCAGCGTCTCGGCGAGCCGCTCGGGGTGGGCGCGGTCCAGGCCGGGCGGATGGAACGGCTCGTAGTACCAGCCGGTGGCCGCGACGACCGCGACGCCCGACGCCGCGGCGATCCGGGCCAGCCCGGCCAGGTCCCGGCCCATCCCCCGGCAGGTCAGCTCGATCACCAGAGCAAGCCCGAACTCCCGGCGCACCGCGGCCAGTTCCGCGGCGATCGCACAGCGGTGACGCGCCCCCAGGACGGCCCCCGGGCCGGTGCCCCGGGAGAGATCGAGGGCCAGATGCTCATGGGCGAGCACCGGGCCGCGCACCGCGGAGGCGGGCAGCGGGCCGGCAACGGTGCACAGCAGGCCGCTCCCGGCGCCCCGCCCGGCGGCCACCGGGACGGCGGCGGCCCCGGTCATGAGACGGCGGCCGGGGTGAACAGGCCCAGCCCGTACAGGACGTTGAGGGCGATCCCGGCGACGATGACGGCGGCGGGGCCCGCGGCCATCCGCACCACGATCCGCCCCATCGCCTCGTTGACCAGATACAGCCCGCCGACGATCAGGATGCCCAGCCCGCCGCCCATCGCCTGGGCCGCCATCAACGAGCCGAAAAGAATGGCCAGGTGAAGGGTGTCGCCGATGGCGCCGCGCAGCCGCTCGGAGGAGTCGCGCAGCGACGGCAGCCGGCCCAGCAGCCGTCCGATGCCGCTGAGCGCCAGCACCTCTGCGGCGAAGACCAGCGCGCCGCAGAGCACCGCCAGCCACGGGCTCGGCAGCAGATAGCCGATCGGATAGACGAGGGTGAAGCCCGCGATGCCGTACGCGCCGGAGGCGAGCGCCGTGGTGGCGATCAGCGGCAGGAAACCGAGGACCCGGTAGAGGTCGACCTGGGCGGCCTCCGGGTACTTCCCTCTGGCGATCAGGAAGCTCGTCGCCTCGCCGCCGCCGAAGATGTGCATCTGGGCCAGGACGCACACGCCGGCGCCCAGCGCCATGAACAGCGGCAGATGGCGGCGCAGCCGGGCGGCGCTCGCGCTGAACAGGGACGCCATGGGGTCGGGGGCCTCCGGGGCCCGCACCGACTCCGGGGTCTGCGGGGCCTCCGGAGCCTTCGGGGCCCACGCGTCGCTGCCGGGCTCCGTACGCCGCTGCCGTACGTCCCTGGCCACCGCGAAGCCGATCAGCAGCAGCACCCCGGCCGCCATCGCCGGCGCCCCGGCGAACACCTGCGGCCACAGCTTCATCGTCAGCACCACGAGGCCCAGCTCCACCGCGCCCGCCACCGCGCCCCGCGCCCTGCCGAACTGCTTGGTGATCGCCAGCACCGGGAACAGCGTGAACAGGAACAGGATCGGCGTGGCCATCTGCTGCATGGCCGTCAGAAAGTCGACCGGCAGCCCGTGCACCGCCGCATCGGCGCCCCGGAGACCGAAGACGATCAGCGCGCCCCAGGCACCGCCCAGCAGCGGCGCCAGCCACTTCCGGGGCGCCAGGATGCCGAGGATGTCGGTCGGCAGAAACATCAACCACGGGTTGAGCACCCCGGACGACAGCGCCATCGGCGCCCCCAGCCCGAAGATGAACCCCGCCGAAAGCCCGAAGGAGACCGCCGCCGTCGCGCCGCGCGTGGTCCGCCCGTGCACGAAGTCCAGCATGAAGGGCCGTACCCCGTCGTTGAAGACCGCCAGCGCCAGATGCGCGACGTACGCGGTCAGCGCGCACACCCCGATGACGGTCAGCTGCTGCACCAGGGAGAAGCCCAGCGCATGCACCTGTGCGGCGGCCGGCGCGGCGGAACCGGGACCCACCGGTCACGCCGTACGGACCGCGATGGCCCGCGCGAGCGCCGGCGCGACCGTCTCGATCCGGTCGAGGGCGAACCCGAAGACCGTCCTGCCCTCGCCCAGCAGCGCCTCGATCTGCTCCGCGGTGGGCACCGTCCGGCCGAAGGTGTGGCAGGCGGCGGCGCCCATCAGCCCGACCAGCACCCCCAGCGAGGCGCCCGCCCCGGTGTGACAGCTGCCCAGGAAGTAGTCCGCCTGCCCGGCCCGCAGCTGCATCGCCGCATCCATGTCGTTGCTGACGACGACCTCGACGCCCGGCAGCCGCAGCTCCGTCACCGCGCTCGCCACCTCGGACTTGCCGACACCACCGGTGAGGATCTTCGTCATGATGCATCCCTTCGCAGCGAGGGGCCCGCGTGCAGTACGGCCAGGTGCAGGGCCAGGAAATGGATCTCCGAATCGGGCAGCCGGGCGCCCAGTTCACGGCCCGCCCGTACGGCCACGGCACGGGCGCTCGCGAGCGCCTCGGGATGGTCCGCCAGCTCCGCCGCCACCGCCGCACCGCACTCCGCGGCGGGCGCCCCGTCCAGCAGGCGGGTCAGCGCCATCAGCAGATGACTGGTCAGCATCCCCGCGCTGTCCTCCGTGACCTGCCGTCCCTCGCCCGACAGCGCCACCAGCTCGGCCGCCACGAACGCGGCGACCTCCGGGCGCACCTGACCGCTGTCGCAGAACAGCCGGATACGGCGGGCGAGCCGGGCCTCCATGGACGGCCGTCCCCTCTTCCCGTCCGCCTACCGCGTCCGCGCGATCAGATACCGGAACACGTTCGGCATCCAGACCGTCCCGTCCGGCCGCTGATGCGGATGCAGCGCCTCGCCGAGCTCCTTCTCCACCTGCCGCCGGTCGGTCACCTCCAGCGCCGCGTCGAACACCCCCGTCGACAGCAGCCCGCGCACCGCGCTCGCCGCATCCGCGTAGCCGAACGGGCAGGACACCCGCCCCGACCCGTCGGGCCGCAGCCCCGCCCGCTCCGCCAGCTCCTCCAGATCGTCCCGCCCGCTGGGCCGCCAGCCACCGCCGCCGGTACGCAGGGGATCGGCCAGCCGCCGCGCCACCCGCAGCACCCCCGCGGTGGCACACCGCTCCACCGGACCCCAGCCGCCCAGCACCACCGCGCTGCCGCGCTCCGCCAGCGCGGCCGCCGCACTCAGCGACGCCGTCGGCTCCTCGGCAGGGTTCACACAGCCCGACGGATGGAACGCGGTGATCACATTGAACGGCGCCTCCCCGGCCACCGCCGCCGGCGGCCCGCCGCCGACCACGGCCGCGGCCTGCGGCCCGCCGTCCGGCGACAGCCGCTCGCGCGCCAGCTCCAGCCGGGCCTCGTCCGCGTCCACCCCGCTGACCTGCGCGCCCCGCGCCGCCGCCAGCAACAGCGCCAGCCCCGAACCGCAGCCGAGCCCCAGCAGCCGGGTGCCGGCGCCGATCCTCAGCCGGTCGTACGCGGCTTCGTACAGCGGCACCAGCATCCGCTCCTGGATCTCGGCCCAGTCGCGGGCCCGCGCCCGCGGGCCGGCCGGATCGGGCAGGCCTTCACCGGGCAGGCCTCCACCTGGCAGGGAAGCGGAGGCCGGAAGCTGGTGCCGCACGAGCGTGGGTGACATCGAAAGCGCCCCTATTCGCCGAGAACCGAAGCTGTTCAGTGCCGATCGCCCCCGTGTCCGAGCGTTGTGCGCCCCCCGCAATCCAGACAACTGCGCATCCGTCCGGGCGTCCAGGGGGTGCGCCGGGGTTGTCTCCCGCGCGCCCCCGTATGCGCCGGGCCCGCGGCCCTGAGCGCCGTTCCAGCCTGCCCCGGCCCGCGCCGGTCCGCCACGCCGGAGGCCCCGGCTGCCGCGCCGTCCGTCGGGCGGTCGGCCTCCCACGCCCCTACGGTGGGCCGTAACATCGCGGCCGGGACCGCCGCCCTGGTGGGCGCGCGGATTACGCCGTGCGGCGTACGCGGGGGTACGCCCCGGCTTGTGGGCAACCGACCGCCTTCGGCGCGGATCGGCGGATACCGGCCGACATCGGTGCACCCCGCCCGCGGCACGGCCCATGACCAGAAACTGACTGGTACGTGCAAATTATTTGGGATGCCCCGGAATCGGAACACTGGGCGACCCCGGCTCGTTGTCACGACGTGAGCACGACACCGCCTGTTCTCGCCGCCGAGCTGGCACTGGCGTGGGCCGATATTCAACGGCACCACCCCGAGCTGCCGGACCTGGCCGCGCCCGAGTCCCTGATCGGAGAGTCGTCGTCCGCCTGTGGCGCCGAGCTCTCCTTCGAACGGCTGCTCCATGAGGCAGTCCACGGCATCGCCGCCGCCCGCGGCGTCCGCGACACCTCCCGCGCAGGCCGCTACCACAACCGCCGGTTCCTGGCGATCGCCGAGGAGCTGGGCCTGGACCACGTCGACGAACCGCATCCCAGCAGCGGCTTCTCCCTGGTCACGCTCAATCCCGAAGCCAGACGGCGCTACCGCCCCACCATCGAGCGCCTCGCCAGAGCCCTCAAGGCGCACACCGTCGCCACCGCCACCGACACCGCCCGCAGCTTCCGCGGCCCGGCCGCCCGGCACGGCTCCTCCGGGGGCGGCGTCCGCGTCAAGGCCGTCTGCGACTGCGGGCGCAACGTCCGCGTCGTGCCGTCGGTGCTGGCCCAGGCCCCGATCGTCTGCGGCGGCTGCGGCAAGCCCTTCCGTATCCCCGAGGTGGCCGCGGTCGGCTGACCGCAGCGCGTGTGGCACAATGGCCAGCTGTACTCGACAGTCGCACAGGACCCCTCTCTCCTCCGGCTGACGCGTCCATCGGGCACCCCGAGTACCGCAACCCCACGTGGCATCCCGTTGTGCCCAACCACGTCAAGACCAGGAGACACCACTCCCGTGGCAGTCAAGATCAAGCTGAAGCGTCTGGGCAAGATCCGTTCGCCTCACTACCGCATCGTCATCGCCGACTCCCGTACCCGCCGTGACGGCCGGGCCATCGAGGAGATCGGCCTGTACCACCCGGTGCAGAACCCCTCGCGCATCGAGGTCGACTCCGAGCGTGCCCAGTACTGGCTGAGCGTCGGCGCCCAGCCGACCGAGCCCGTTCTGGCCATCCTCAAGGTCACCGGCGACTGGCAGAAGTTCAAGGGCCTGCCGGCCCCGGCGCCGATGCTCGTCGCCGAGCCCAAGGCCGACAAGCGCGCCCTCTTCGAGGCCGCCGCCAAGGCTTCCGGCGACGAGCCGAAGGGTGAGGCCATCACCCCGAAGGCGAAGAAGGCCGACAAGAAGGCGGACGAGGCTGCTGCCGAGTCCACCTCCGAGTCGACCGAGGCCTGAGCATGCTCGAGGAAGCCCTCGAGCACCTCGTCAAGGGCATCGTCGACAACCCCGATGACGTGCAGGTAGCCTCGCGCACCCTGCGCCGCGGGCGCGTTCTCGAGGTCCGGGTCCACCCCGACGACCTCGGCAAGGTGATCGGCCGCAACGGCCGTACCGCCCGCGCCCTGCGGACCGTCGTGGGCGCCATCGGCGGCCGGGGTATCCGCGTCGACCTGGTCGACGTGGACGACGTCCGCTGACAAGTTGAACACCGGCTCGGGCCGGGGAGGGCCTCAGGGCCGTCCCCGGCCCGAGCCCGTTTGAGGCGGTCTCCTTCGGCCGCAACCATCAATTGAGGAACCACGACGGCGAATGGCCACCTCCGCGAGAGCGGCGGCGGTTGAGCCGCAAGGAGCAGCAGTGCAACTGGTAGTCGCCCGAATCGGTCGCGCCCACGGCATCAAGGGCGAGGTCACCGTAGAGGTGCGCACCGACGAGCCGGAACTGCGGCTCGCCCCCGGCGCCGTCCTCGCCACCGACCCGTCCTCCACCGGGCCGCTGACCATCGCCACCGGCCGGGTGCACAGCGGCCGCCTGCTGCTGCGCTTCGAGGGCGTCGGCGACCGTACGGCCGCCGAGGCGCTGCGCAACACCCTGCTGATCGCCGAGGTCGATCCCGAGGAGGTCCCCGAGGACCCCGAGGAGTTCTACGACCACCAGCTGATCGACCTCGATGTGGTCACCCGCGACGGCACCGCCGTCGGCCGGATCGCCGAGGTCTCCCACCTGCCCTACCAGGACCTGCTGATCGTCCGGAAGCCCGACGGCAGCGAGGTCATGATCCCGTTCGTCACCGAGATTGTCCCGGAGATCGACCTGGAGGAGCAGCGCGCGGTCATCGACCCGCCGCCCGGCCTCCTCGACGACAGCCAGGCGGAGATCGCCACCGGCCGCGCCACCACCGCCGAGGACAGCTGATGCGGCTCGACGTCGTCACGATCTTCCCCGAGTACCTCGAGCCGCTGAACGTCTCCCTCGTCGGCAAGGCCCGCGCCCGCGGCCAGCTCGACGTACGCATCCACGACCTGCGGGAATGGGCGCACGACAAGCACAACACCGTCGACGACACCCCCTACGGCGGCGGCCCCGGCATGGTCATGAAGCCCGAGCCCTGGGGCGAGGCGCTGGACGACGTCCTCGCCTCCGGCGACGGGCAGCCCATCATGGTCGTCCCCACCCCGAGCGGCGCCCCCTTCACCCAGCAGCTCGCCGTCGAACTCGCCGAAGCGCCCTGGCTGGTGTTCACCCCCGCCCGCTACGAGGGCATCGACCGCCGCGTCATCGAGGAGTACGGCGACCGCCTGGACGTCCGCGAGGTCTCCATCGGCGACTACGTTCTGGCCGGCGGGGAGGCCCCGGTGCTCGTCATGGTCGAGGCCATCGCCCGGCTGCTGCCCGGCGTCCTCGGCAACGCCGCCTCCCACCAGGACGACTCCTTCGCCCCCGGCGCGATGGCCGACCTCCTGGAGGGCCCCGTCTACACCAAGCCCCCCGAGTGGCGCGGCCGCACGATTCCCGACGTCCTCGTCAGCGGGCACCACGGCAAGATCGCCCGCTGGCGCCGCGACGAGGCCTTCCGCCGCACCGACCTGAACCGGCCCGACCTGATCGAGCGCACCGACCCCGCCGCCTTCGACAAGAAGGACCGCGAAATCCTCGCCGCGCTGGGCTGGGCACCGGGATCGGACGGCCGATTTGGGCGCACGAGTGGGGCCGTGGAAGAATAGGCCGCTGCTGTGTGCGTCCGGCGCGCGCCCCTGCCACAGGGGGAACGACGCCCGTCCGACGGAACGGCAACCAGAACATCCTTTCCGATATCCCGCTGATGACCTGTGGCATCAGCGAAGAAAGCAGTAGGTCATGCACCTTCTCGACTCCGTCGACGCCGCGTCGAAGCGCAGCGACATCCCGGCCTTCCGCCCGGGTGACACCGTCAACGTCCACGTCCGCGTCATCGAGGGCAACCGCTCCCGTGTGCAGCAGTTCAAGGGCGTAGTCATCCGCCGTCAGGGCGCCGGCGTCCGCGAGACCTTCACGGTCCGCAAGGTCAGCTTCTCCGTCGGCGTCGAGCGCACCTTCCCGGTGCACACCCCGATCGTCGAGAAGATCGAGGTCGTGACCCGCGGTGACGTCCGTCGCGCCAAGCTGTACTTCCTCCGTGAGCTCCGCGGCAAGGCCGCGAAGATCAAGGAGAAGCGCGACAACTGAGCGTCGCCGCACCGGACCGCGATTTTTTGCGCCGGAGCAACGCAAAGCCAAGCTCACGTACGGCGTCCGGACCCGGCCGGATAGGCTCAGGGCCCGATGGACACCGACGCACAGCTCTCGGAGCGCGACCCCTCTCCCACCCCCGATCAGGGGCCGGAGCGGCGGTCGCGCTCCGCGCGTTTTCCCGCCTTCCTGGCCGGCCTTCGCTACCGGCCGATCACTCTCTTCGCCTGCTGCCTGGCGTTCCTCTTCCTCCTCAGCACATTCGTCGTGCAGCCGTTCCTGATCCCCAGCTCCTCCATGGAGAACACCCTGCGGATCGGGGACCGGGTGCTGGTCAACAAGCTGGCGTACCGTTTCGGCAGCGAGCCGGAACGGGGCGATGTCGTGGTATTCGACGGCACGGGGTCTTTCGTTCACAGCAAGTCGGGGGAGAATCCCGGCACGGCGCTGCTGCGCGGAGCCGGCGCGGCGCTGGGCCTGGCCCGGCCCGCGGACACCGACTACGTCAAGCGGGTGATCGGGGTCGGCGGTGACCACGTGACCTGCTGTGACAAACGGGGGCGGATCAAAGTGAACGGCAAGCCCGTCAGTGAGGGCTATCTCTACCAGGGGGACGCGCCGTCCTCGGTGGACTTCGACATCGTGGTGCCCGAGGGGAAGCTGTGGGTGATGGGGGACCACCGTGCCAGGTCCAGCGACTCCCGCGACCACCTCGGTGAGGCCGGCGGCGGCACCGTACCCGTCGACAAGGTGATCGGCCGGGCCGACTGGATCAGCTGGCCCGTGGGCCGCTGGACCACCCTCGACACCCCGCGCTCCTTCGGCGGCATACCCACCTCGGCAGGCCCCCGTGGGTAACCGCGGCAAGCCCCGCCACGGGCACCAGAAGTCCACCGGAGCGGACGGCTCCGCGGCCGGCCCCGACGAGCGCGCAGCCGCCGGCGGCGACCCTGGCGGAAGCGCTCCCCGGACCGGCGGACGGGCCGAGCGGCGCCGCCAGGCCAAGCGCATCAAACGCCGTCGGCAGCGTTCCTACCTCAAGGAAATCCCCATCCTCATCGGCGTGGCGCTGGCCATCGCCCTCGTCCTGAAGACCTTCCTGGTCCAGGCGTTCGTGATCCCGTCGGGCTCCATGGAGAACACGATCAAGATCGGCGACCGGGTGCTCGTCGACAAGCTCACCCCCTGGTTCGGCGCCAAGCCCGAACGCGGCGACGTCGTCGTCTTCAAGGACCCGGGAGGCTGGCTGCCCCCGGACGAGAAGAGCCGCATCGGCGACGATCCCCCGGTGGGCGTCAAGCAGTTCAAGGACTTCATGACGTTCATCGGACTGCTGCCCTCCGCCGACGAAAAAGACCTGATCAAGCGGGTGATCGGGGTCGGTGGCGACACCGTGAAATGCTGCGACAAGCAGGGCCGCATCACGGTCAACGGCACTCCGCTGACCGAAAAGTACGTGCACCGGGGCAACCCGCCCTCCCAGCTGAAATTCACCGTGACCGTCCCCACCGGACGGATCTTCGTGATGGGCGACCACCGCTCCGACTCCGCGGATTCGCGCTTCCACCTCGACGAGCCGTACCGTGGCACGGTCTCGGAGGAGAACGTCGTGGGCCAGGCCGAGTGGATCGCCTGGCCGTTCAACCACTGGCAGCGCCTGGAACAGTCCGGCACGTTCACCTCGGTGCACGACGCGCCGGGCGCGAAGGCCGCGGCCGCGGACCCGCCGCATAGGCTGTCCCCCGAGAGTTTGGCCGTACTCCCGACCCCTGCGGAACTCCCGCTCGTTATGGGAGTGGTGGGCCTGCACCGGTTGACGGGCGGGCGAATGCGCGGAGTGAGGAGCAGATGTGGGGGACTTGGCGGTCGGCGCGCGGTCCGGAACCGAAGAGCCCGAAGAGCCGGCGGGACGGAGTGAACCCCCGCACCAGGCGACGAGTTCCGTGCATCGGCCACAGTCACAGCGGCCGGCAGCGGCCGGTCGGTCCGGCTCCCCGGACCGGGTCGGCCCGTCGGGACCGACCGGCCCGGCGGACGAGAAGGAGGGCGACAGGGTGACGAGGGCCAAGAAGCCACGGGCCTTCTGGAAGGAGCTGCCGATCCTCATCGGCATCGCCCTGCTCCTCGCGCTGCTGATCAAGACCTTCCTGGTACAGGCCTTCTCCATCCCCTCCGACTCCATGCAGGACACCCTGCAGCGCGGGGACCGGGTGCTGGTCGACAAGCTGACACCGTGGTTCGGGTCGACGCCGCAGCGCGGTGAGGTCGTCGTCTTCCACGACCCGGGCGGCTGGCTCAACGAAGCGCCCACCCCCGAGCCCAACCCCGTCCAGAAGGTCCTCAGCTTCATCGGCCTGATGCCGTCCGCCGAGGAGAAGGACCTGATCAAGCGGGTCATCGCGGTCGGCGGCGACACCGTCGAGTGCCATGGCACCGGGCCGGTGAAGGTCAACGGCAAGGCGCTCAAGGAGGACTCGTACGTCTTCCCCGGCGCCACCCCCTGCGGCGACCGCCCCTTCGGCCCGATCAAGGTCCCCAAGGACCGCATCTGGGTCATGGGCGACCACCGCGACGACTCCCTCGACTCCCGCTACCACCAGAACCTCAAGGGCAACGGCACGGTCTCGGTCGACGAGGTCGTCGGCCGCGCCTTCACCATCGCCTGGCCCATCAACCGCTGGGCCACGCTGCCGGTGCCCGACACCTTCGACCAGCCCGGGATCAACAAGGCCATGGCGGCGGCCCCGGCCACGCTGGGTCTCGCCGGTGCCGTACCGCTGGTGATCTGGCGCCGCCGGAGGCTGACGAGGGAGCACCCCCAGGTGCTGACCAAGGCGCGTTACCCCAGGTAGGGTGCCGTCCCAGATCTTCGAACGCGGGCGCCCGCCCGCAGGGTGGGAGCGCTGGGATGAGCAGCAGTACGGAACGCAGGACCGACGGCCGCGGCCGGACCACGGGCAGTGTGCTGTCGGGTCTGGCCGTGGTCGTCGGCTGTGCGCTGTTCCTGGGCGGCTTCGTATGGGCGGCGCTGATCTACCGCCCCTATACGGTGCCGACCGATTCGATGTCGCCGACGATCGCCGTCGGGGCCAGGGTCCTGGCCGAGAAGGTGGACGGGACCGAGATACGCCGCGGCGACATCGTCGTCTTCAAGGACAAGGCCTGGGGCGATCTGCCGATGGTCAAGCGCGTCGTCGGCGTCGGCGGCGACAGGATCGCCTGCTGCAGCAAGCAGGGCAGGCTCACCGTCAACGGCAAGCCCGTCGAGGAACCGTATCTGCAGGGCGACGGACCCGCCTCGCCCATCGGCTTCAAGGCCACGGTCCCCAACGGCCAGCTCTTTCTCCTCGGTGACCACCGCAGCGACTCCCTCGACTCCCGCGTCCACCTCAGCGACGGCGACCAGGGCTCCGTACCGCGCAGCGCCGTCCAGGCCCGCGTCGACGCCCGCGCCTGGCCGCTGAGCAGCATCGGTGTGATGCGGCGCCCCGGCAGCTTCTCCGCACTCCCCGGCGGCGTCTCACAGCCCGGCCCCGTCCAGCCCCTCGCCCTCACCGTCCTCGCCGGCGCGGTCCTCATCCTCGGCGGCGCCGCCTACGGCCCCCTGGCCCGGCGCGGGTCCCGCAAGGCCCGCACCCATGGCTGAGCCCTCGGCCAGCGGATCCGACGGCACGGCCCGGACCCGCCAGGTCTCCCGCATCGTGCTGCTCGACCCCGACGACCGGATCCTGCTGCTGCACGGCTTCGAACCGGACGACTCCTCCGACACCTGGTGGTTCACCCCCGGAGGCGGCCTGGAAGGCACCGAGACCCACGAAGAGGCCGCCCACCGCGAGCTCGCCGAGGAGACCGGCATCGCCGACGCCGTCCTCGGCCCCGTCCTGTGGAAACGCCGCTGCTCCTTTCCGTTCGACGGGCGGCGCTGGGACCAGGAGGAGTGGTATTACCTGGGACGTACGGACCGGACTGCCACCGACATGGGAGGGCAGACGGAGCTGGAGCGACGCAGCGTCTCGGGGCTGAGGTGGTGGACTGCGGAGGAACTGTCTGCGTCGCATGAGACGGTGTATCCGACCAGACTCGCCGAGCTGCTGCGCACGCTGCTCGACGAAGGGCCCCCGAGTGCGCCGGTGATCCTGGAGACCGAGAGGGTCTGACGCACAATAGGGGAACGCACGGCTGAAGGGGATCTGCCATGAGCGCCGAGGACCTCGAGAAGTACGAGACCGAGATGGAGCTGAAGCTCTACCGGGAGTACCGCGACGTCGTCGGGCTGTTCAAATATGTGATCGAGACCGAGCGTCGTTTCTACCTCACCAACGACTACGAGATGCAGGTGCACTCGGTTCAGGGCGAGGTTTTCTTCGAGGTCTCGATGGCCGACGCCTGGGTCTGGGACATGTACCGCCCGGCCCGCTTCGTCAAGCAGGTGCGCGTCCTCACATTCAAGGACGTGAACATCGAGGAGCTCAACAAGAGCGATCTCGAGCTTCCCGGCAGCTGAGGTCGGGGCCGGCCGGTGCCCCCTGCGGGTGACGGAGTTATCCACAACTGACCCGTTGTCCACCAAGATCCAATACATCTGTGCGGACGCGTCACAGTCGGTGCCGGAGGTGGTGCCGAATGAACGCCACGCAGGCCGGCCGGGGGGCCGGGAACACACGACGGACCGCGAGGACGGCGGGGGCCGCGGGGGCCGGGAGGAGCTCCGGGCGCGCGGGACGCCGGGGGCCGGGAAGCGGGGCGGAACGACGCCGCCGGACGGCCGCGACCACTGCCGGCGCTTACTCCCCTCCGGCTACGGGGTCCCCGCCCTCCCCGCCCACCGCGTCGGGCTCCCGGCGCGCGCTCGGACGCTACGGCGAGGACCTGGCCGCCCGACGGCTCATCGAAGCCGGGATGCGGATCCTGGACCGTAACTGGCGATGCCGGGACGGCGAGATCGACATCGTGGCGGCCGACGGCGACGCCCTGGTCGTCTGCGAGGTCAAGACCCGCCGCGCGACCGCGTACGAGCACCCCATGGCGGCCGTACGCGCCGCGAAGACCGAGCGGCTGCGGCGGCTGGCCGAACGCTGGCTGGAGCGGCACGGCGGCCCGCCACCCGGCGGCGTACGCATCGACGTCATCGGCGTGCTGCTCCCGGCCCGCGGCGCCCCCGTCGTCGAACACGTACGAGGGGTGGCGTGATGGGATTCGCCCGCACCTGCTCCGTCGCCCTGGTCGGCGTCGAAGGCGTGGCCGTCGAGGTCCAGGCCGACCTGGAACCCGGCGTCGCCGCCTTCACCCTGGTCGGACTGCCCGACAAGAGCCTGGTCGAGTCCAAGGACCGCGTGCGCGCCGCAGTCGTCAATTCCGGTGCCGAGTGGCCCCAGAAGAAACTCACCGTGGGCCTCAGCCCGGCATCCGTCCCCAAGAGCGGCAGCGGCTTCGACCTTGCCGTGGCCTGCGCGGTCCTCGGCGCCGCCGAACGCCTCGACCCCCGCGAACTGACCGGCCTGATGATGATCGGCGAACTGGGCCTGGACGGCCGGGTCCGTCCCGTACGCGGCGTACTGCCCGCCGTACTGGCCGCGGCCGACGCCGGATACCGCCAGGTGGTCGTGCCCGAACGCACCGTCGCCGAAGCCTCGCTCGTCCCCGGCATCTCGGTCCTCGGCGTCCGCAGCCTGCGCCAGCTCATCGCCGTCCTCACCGACGAACCGGTGCCCGACGAGCAGGAGGACACTCCCGCCGAAGGACGGCCCGATCCACTCCTGTCCGGCCTGGTCGTCCCCGGCACGGGCGTCTGTGCCGGCCTGCCGCCCGCGGACCGCGCCCTCGACCTGGCGGATGTCGCGGGCCAGCACAACGCCCGACGCGCCCTGGAAGTGGCTGCGGCAGGCCGCCACCACATCTTCTTCAAAGGACCGCCCGGAGCGGGCAAGACCATGCTCGCCGAACGCCTCCCCGGCCTGCTGCCGCCCCTGTCGCCCAAGGAATCCCTGGAGGTCACCGCCGTCCACTCGGTGGCCGGCACCCTCCCACCGGGACAACCGCTCGTCGACCGGCCGCCCTACTGCGCCCCGCACCACTCCGCGACCATGGCATCCCTCGTCGGCGGGGGCACGGGGCTGCCGCGCCCCGGAGCCGTATCCCTCGCCCATCACGGAGTGTTGTTCGTGGACGAGGCGGCCGAGTGCGACGCCCGCGTCCTGGACGCCCTGCGTCAGCCACTGGAATCGGGCCATGTCATCGTCGCCCGGGCCGCCGGAATGATGCGGATGCCCGCCCGATTCCTCCTGGCCCTGGCGGCGAACCCGTGCCCCTGCGGCAGGCATGGCACCACCGGAGGCGGCTGCGAATGCCGCCCCTCCTCGATCCGCCGATACCGAGCGCGGCTGTCCGGACCCCTGATGGACCGCGTGGACCTGCGGATCGCGGTGGAACCGGTCGCCCGCTCCGAGCTGGTCGCACTCGGCCGCGGCGCCGAATCCACCGCCGCGGTCGCCGAACGCGTACGGTCCGCCCGCGAACGCGCGGCCGCCCGCTTCGCCGGCACACCCTGGAGCACCAACAGCGAGGTACCGGGCCACGAGCTGAGAACCCGTTGGCAGGTGGACCCCGGAGCCCTGGCCCAGGCCGAACGCGACCTGGAATGCGGCCTTCTGACGGCCCGCGGCCTGGACCGCGTCCTGCGCGTCGCCTGGACGGCCGCCGACCTCTCCGGCCATGACCGCCCCACGAAGGAGGACGTCGACTGGGCTCTGGAACTCCGCACGGGCGTACGGCGCGGCAGTGCGGTGCCGATGACGGCGCCCACCTCGGCGACGTCCGAAAGAGCGCGGTCCCGCGGCACGCACCCGCCCGGCCCACGGCGGCCGCCACTTTCGGACCGTCACCCGGGCGGCGCGACCACGCGGACTGCGGGCCAGCGGGAGACATCATGAACGGTACGGACGCATGGGGCTTCGCCACCCGCGGAGCAGCCGACACGACACCGGGCAACGGAGCTGCCGACCCGCCGGCGGCGCACATCGACACCTACGAGCCCCGGCGCACGGCGCGCGCGGCGCTCACCCGCATCCTCGAGCCGGGCGACGAGACCGCCGGCCGCTGGCTGCGCCAACTGGGCCCGGAGGCCCTGTGGAGCGCGCTGTGCGGAGACACCGACCCGCCTCAAGGGGCGACCCCCGACAAGATCGCGGGCCTGACGCTGCGCGCGGCGCGTGCCGATCCCGCCGCCGACCTGGCCGCCGTCGCCGCCCTCGGCGGCCGCTTCATCATCCCGGGCGACCAGGAATGGCCCGGCCAGCTCGACGACCTCGGCGACGCCCGCCCCATCGGCCTGTGGGTACGCGGCCCGGCGAACCTCCGGTTCTGGGCGCTGCGCTCGGTCGCCGTCGTCGGCGCGCGAGCCTGCACCGAATACGGCGCCCACCTCGCCGCCACCCTCGGCGCCGGACTGGCCGAACGCGGCTGGGCGGTCGTCTCCGGAGCCGCGTACGGCGTCGATGGCGCCGCCCACCGAGGCGCGCTGGCCGCGGACGGCGCGACCCTGGCCGTACTGGCCTCCGGCGTCGACTACGCCTATCCGCGCGGACACACCGAACTGCTGGGCCGGATCGGCGAACAGGGCTTGCTGGCCGCCGAATTACCACCCGGGGCCCACCCCACCCGCAGCCGCTTCATCCAGCGCAACCGCGTCATCGCCGCGCTCACCCGCGGGACCGTCGTCGTGGAGGCGGAGCTCCGCAGCGGCTCTCTGGTCACCGCCCGGCGAGCGGCGGCCCTGGGACGGTTCACCATGGGCATGCCGGGGCCCGTCACCAGCGGCCTGTCCGCAGGCGTGCACCAACTCCTCCGCGGCGAGGCGGTGCTGGTCACCGACGCCGACGAGGTCATCGAACTCGTCGGCAGCATCGGCGACCTCGGCCCCCACCGGCACGGCCCGACCCTCGCCCGCGACCTCCTGGACCCCACCGCGGCCCGCGTACTGGAGGCCCTGCCCGCCCGTGGAGGGGCGGACGCCGCCCACCTGGCCAGGGAATCGGGCACGCCCCGCGACATCGCCCGGAGCAAGCTCGTCGAGCTGCAGTCGCTCGGATTCGTTCAAAGGTGCGGTGGTCGCTGGGAGTTGGCACGACGCGCCGAGACCGCCGAAGGATCCCGGCGAGGCGGTACTTGACCTGGCGCGAACGGGTGAAAGGGTGAGGGGAATGACCGCAGAATCCAGGTTTGCCTTGCTTCGGCGCGCGGTGCCGACCTACCGGGAGGCGGTGCTGCGGCGCAACGGACGCACGGGATCCCGCCCGCCGCGTCCCGGCGCCCAGCCGCCCGGCGCCTCGGGGGACCGAGCCCGGTGCCGAGCCGCGGTGCCGCTACGCCGCACGAGGTAACCCTGAGGTGCGGGCAGCGGAACGTATCTGCGCACGCCCGATCCTCCCTTCCTCGCGCACCGCAACCCTCCGGTCACGCTACGCTCACAGGCACTTCACCCCTCAACCGTCCACCCATCCAGCGTCTCGGCAGAACGGCTCAAGGCGACGAATGCCCCAGCACACCTCCGGGTCTGACCGCGCGGCTGTACCACCCGCCGCGCGTGGCAGCGTGCGCCCCGCCGCGCCCTCCTCGCTCGATGAGCTGTGGCGCTCCTACAAGGCGTCGGGCGACGGGCGGTTGCGGGAGCAGCTGATCCTGCACTACTCCCCGCTGGTCAAGTACGTCGCCGGCCGCGTCAGCGTCGGACTGCCGCCCAACGTCGAACAGGCCGATTTCGTCTCCTCCGGAGTCTTCGGCCTGATCGACGCCATCGAGAAGTTCGAGCCGGAACGCTCGATCAAGTTCGAGACCTACGCGATCACCCGCATCCGGGGCGCCATGATCGACGAGCTGCGCGCGCTGGACTGGATCCCACGGTCCGTACGGCAGAAGGCCCGAGCCGTGGAGCGGGCGTACGCAACCCTCGAAGCGCAGTTGCGCCGCACCCCGTCCGAGGCGGAGGTCGCCGACGAGATGGGCATCGCGCTGGAGGAGCTCCACGGGGTGTTCAGCCAGCTGTCCCTGGCCAACGTGGTGGCGCTGGAGGAGCTGCTGCACGTCGGCGGCGAGGGCGGCGAACGCCTCAGCCTCATGGACACGCTTGAGGACACCGCCGCCGAGAACCCCGTCGAAATCGCCGAGGACCGAGAACTGCGGCGACTGCTCGCGCGCGCCATCAACACCCTTCCCGACCGCGAGAAAACCGTGGTCACCCTCTACTACTACGAGGGCCTGACGCTCGCCGAGATCGGCAATGTCCTCGGCGTCACCGAGAGCCGGGTCAGCCAGATCCACACCAAGTCCGTACTGCAGCTCCGGGCGAAGCTCGCCGACGTCGGACGCTGAAACCCGCGGCACCGGGGCGGCGGGCGGAGTGCCGCGGCGGGCGAGCCATCCGTAGAGTGGGGATGTGCCAAGGATTCGAGCGGCCTCTGTGGCCGAGCACCGGACGATGCAGCGCGGCGCCCTCCTGGACGCCGCCCGCACCCTGCTGTCCGAAGGCGGGACGGAAGCGCTGACCTTCCCCGCCCTCGCCGAGCGCACGGGACTCGCGCGCTCCTCCGTATACGAGTACTTCCGCTCCCGCGCGGCCGTCGTCGAAGAGCTGTGCGCCGTCGACTTCCCGGTCTGGGCCGCTGAGGTCGAGGCGGCGATGGAACGCGTCGGCACGCCCGAGGAGAAGATCGAGGCGTATGTGCGCCGGCAGCTGGCCCTGGTGGGCGACCGTCGGCACCGTGCCGTCGTCGCCATCTCGGCCGGCGAACTGGACGCCGGCGCGCGCGAGAAGATCCGTGCGGCGCACGGCGGACTCATCGCCATGATCGTCGAGGCTTTGGCCGCGCTCGGCCACGATCAGCCCCGACTCGCCGCCATGCTCCTGCAGGGCGTCGTCGATGCCGCGGTCCGCCGCATCGAACTCGGCGCGGCCGAGAACCCGGACGAGATCACGGAGGCGGCGGTGGGGATGGTCCTGCGCGGAGTACGCGGCTGACCCGGGGGCCCTCCCCCCCCCGCCCCACCCCCACAAACGCTCGTCGGCCTCGCAGTTCTCACCCGCGGCCCGTATGGCCCACAGCCCGTACCCGCGGCGCGTATGGCCCGCAGCCCGCAACCCGTTCGGCCCACAGCGCGCCCCCGCGATTCCGCACGGCCGCAGCCCGCGGTCGCAAGCCGGCACGGGCCCGCACCCGCAAGCCCGCACGCCCCGCGCCCCGCGGATCTGCGCCCCGGCAGCTCCCAGGCCACGGGCTCTGGCCCCGTACCTCCGCGTCCGCGTCTCGCGCGCTCGCCTCGTCTCCCCAGGCTCAATCGCTCTCCGGTAGCCCCGCGGCCTCGCGGGACCAGCGCCCCCGGATACCTCTCGCACGTCCGAGCCACCGGCCCGGTGAGAGGCGCCCCAGCGCCCAGATCGCGGCGGCGGCCAGGGCGACCGCTCCCGCGAGTGCGGTTCCGTTGACCGTGGCGGCTGTCTCGTGAGCGGTCGGGCGGCCAGAGCGCCCGGGGTCCGTACAGTCCGGTGGCAGGGGGACACCGATCACCGGCAGCAGGCGCGACGGTCCGCCGCGGAGCATGGGCGGGGGCAAGAGTGTGAGCGGGTCCAGGTACGTCTTCCCGCGGCGCAGACCCCAGTGGAGGCATGGCCCGCGGCAGTGGAACGGGCCCTGTTGCAGCACGGCGACGGGTTCGCCCGCGAGGACGTGTTCTCCTTCCCGCACGGTGGCGCGGACCGGTTCGTAGGTGGTGCGTAACGGGGGACGGCCCGAGCGCGACAGCTCGATGGTGAGAACGCCACGTTCGGCGACGGAGCCGGCGAAGGCCACCCGGCCGGGAGCCGCCGCGCGCACCGTCGTACCGGCCGCGGCTGCCAGGTCCACTCCGCGGTGCCCCGCGGCCCATGGCGTGGGGGGCGGCTCCCAGCCCCGCAACACGGCAGGCCGCATGCCCGCCGCGCCCTCCACCGGCCATGCATGCTCCGCCGGAGCGGAGGCGGTCGGCCGGACCGAAGCCGAAGCCCGCCCCCGACGGGATCTCGGCTTCGCCGCCCCCGTCCGCCCCGTGTCGTCGCCCCCCGCCGCCTCCGCCGCCGCGACCGTCGTGGGCGTGGTCGCGGCCCTCGCCGCATCGAGGCTCTGCACCGTGTACCCCGCCGCCGGCGTCGTCACGGAAAGGGCCGCAGCCGTGGCGATGGACAGGATTCCGGTCACCACACGCACGGGGAACAGGCAGTTCCGCCCCTCTCCCGCCGGCCCGTTCCGCGCGCGGCGCACGCGCGGCGCGCGCGGCATTCGGCCCAGACGGCGCAGACGGCCCAGACGGCGTGCCGACGGTCCGGCCGACCCGCGGAAGCTCGTGCCCGAGCTGCAATGTCGTTTCATGTCCCGACCGTGACGCAGTCCGCCACCGCGTGGGGATCTTGGTCGGAATCTGTGGACAACCGGCCGATTGTGGACAACGTCGTCACTCGCACGGGGCATGAAAAGGTGCGTGTCGCCCAGTACATCGGCCGTCCCGTACACTTCTTGTGGCGATCCGGGTCACCGGATCGACTTCGCACGCCCCGCCAGCAGTGCAGCAGTCCCTATCGGGCAGCACGTTGGCCGCGCTCCTCGGTCCTCGGAAGGTTCCGCAAGGTTCTTCCTCGGCAGGCGCGTCAGGGGCGTCAGGCACCGCGGCCGACCGGTCACGGTGGAACCGAGAAACACAAGGAGTACGGCCATGGCCGTCGTCACGATGCGGGAGCTGCTGGAGAGCGGCGTCCACTTCGGGCACCAGACCCGGCGCTGGAACCCGAAGATGAAGCGTTTCATCTTCACCGAGCGCAACGGCATCTACATCATCGACCTGCTCCAGTCGCTGTCGTACATCGACCGCGCCTACGAGTTCGTCAAGGAGACCGTCGCCCACGGCGGCTCGGTGATGTTCGTCGGCACCAAGAAGCAGGCCCAGGAGGCCATTGCCGAGCAGGCGACCCGCGTGGGCATGCCCTACGTGAACCAGCGCTGGCTCGGCGGCATGCTGACCAACTTCTCGACCGTCTACAAGCGCCTGCAGCGCCTGAAGGAGCTCGAGCAGATCGACTTCGAGGATGTGGCCGCCTCCGGCCTCACCAAGAAGGAGCTCCTCGTCCTCTCCCGCGAGAAGGCCAAGCTGGAGAAGACCCTCGGCGGTATCCGCGAGATGCAGAAGGTGCCCAGCGCCGTCTGGATCGTGGACACCAAGAAGGAGCACATCGCCGTCGGTGAGGCGCGCAAGCTCAACATCCCGGTCGTCGCGATCCTCGACACCAACTGCGACCCGGACGAGGTCGACTACAAGATCCCGGGCAACGACGACGCGATCCGCTCCGTCACCCTGCTCACCCGCGTGATCGCCGACGCCGTCGCCGAGGGCCTCATCGCCCGCTCCGGTGCCGCGACCGGCGACCAGAAGCCCGGCGAGAAGGCTCCGGCCGCCGAGCCGCTGGCCGAGTGGGAGCGCGACCTGCTCGAGGGCGAGAAGAAGGCCGATGAGGCCGAGAAGCCCGCCGAGGCCCCCGCGGCCGAGGCCCCCGCGGCCGAGGCTCCGGCCGCCGAGGCCGAGCAGCCGGCCACGGACGCCGAGCAGGCCTGACCCGCAGCATCCGGTTGATGACGGCGGGGGCCGGCGCCACAAGCGCCGCCCCCGCCGTCCACCCGTAGATCTTTCGACTTCGAGATTTCGAGAAGAGATTCACAGACCATGGCGAACTACACCGCCGCTGACGTCAAGAAGCTCCGCGAGCTCACCGGCGCCGGCATGATGGACTGCAAGAAGGCGCTGGACGAGGCCGAGGGCAACGTCGACAAGGCCGTCGAGGCGCTGCGCATCAAGGGCCAGAAGGGCGTCGCCAAGCGCGAGGGCCGCTCCGCCGAGAACGGCGCCGTGGTCTCGGTGATCGCCGGCGACAACGCCTCCGGTGTCATCGTCGAGCTGAAGTGCGAGACGGACTTCGTCGCCAAGGGTGACAAGTTCCAGGCCGTCGCCAACGAGATCGCCGCGCACGTCGCGAAGACCTCTCCGGCCGACATCGAGGCCCTGCTCACCTCCGAGATCGAGGCCGGCAAGACCGTCCAGGCGTTCGTCGACGAGGCCAACGCCACCCTGGGCGAGAAGATCGTCCTGGACCGCTTCGCGCAGTTCTCCGACGGCTACGTGTCGGCGTACATGCACCGCACCATGCCCGACCTGCCCCCGCAGATCGGTGTCCTTGTCGAGCTCGACAAGGAGAACGCCGAGGTCGCCAAGGGTATCGCGCAGCACATCGCTGCCTTCGCCCCGAAGTACCTCTCCAAGGACGACGTCCCGGCCGAGGTCGTCGAGGCCGAGCGCCGCGTCGCCGAGGAGACCACGCGCGCCGAGGGCAAGCCCGAGGCCGCCCTGCCGAAGATCGTCGAGGGTCGCATCAACGGCTTCTTCAAGGACGCGACGCTGCTCGGTCAGCCGTACGCGCTCGACAACAAGAAGTCCGTCGAGAAGGTCCTCCAGGAGGCCGGTGTCACCCTGAAGCGCTTCTCGCGCATCAAGGTCGGCATCTGAGCCTGCCGCGAAGGCAGCGAATGACCTGCGACCCCGCTAGGGTCGTACGCAGTCGGCCGCTCAACGGTCGGCCGCAGATGTGACGAGGAGGCCATTGCCGGACAGGGATCTCGACCAGACCCACGGCAATGGCCTTCTTCGTATGTGCACGAGGAGAGCTCAATGAATCACGGTGCCGACGGCGCGGACACGGACAAGGCCGACCACGGCGGCAGGCGAAGGTTTTTGCTGAAGCTGTCGGGTGAGGCGTTCGCCGGTGGTGGCGGACTGGGCGTCGATCCCGATGTCGTGCACGCCATGGCCCGCGAGATCGCCGCTGTGGTACGCGACGGCTACGAGATCGCCATCGTGATCGGCGGCGGCAACTTCTTCCGCGGCGCCGAACTCCAGCAGCGCGGTATGGACCGGGCCCGCTCCGACTACATGGGCATGCTCGGTACGGTCATGAACTGCCTGGCCCTCCAGGACTTCCTGGAGAAGGAGGGCATCGACTCGCGCGTCCAGACCGCCATCACCATGGGCCAGGTCGCGGAGCCGTACATCCCGCTGCGCGCGGTGCGCCACCTCGAGAAGGGCCGGGTCGTCATCTTCGGCGCCGGCATGGGCATGCCGTACTTCTCCACCGACACCACCGCCGCCCAGCGCGCCCTGGAGATCGACGCCGAGGCCATGCTGATGGGCAAGAACGGCGTGGATGGCGTCTACGACTCCGACCCCAAGAAGAACCCCGACGCGGTCAAGTTCGATGCGCTCGAATACGGCGAGGTCATCACCCGCGAGCTGAAGGTCGCCGATGCCACCGCCATCACCCTCTGCCGCGACAACAAGCTCCCGATCCTCGTCTTCGAACTGCTCGCCGAGGGCAATATCGCGCGCGCGGTGAAGGGTGAGAAGATCGGCACGCTCGTCAGCGATCAGGGCACCCGGGCCTGACGGCCCCAACTGCCGAGACTCCGTACGGGCTTCACCCGTAGGGGCGGCAACTCCCGGCCGTGGGAAGACCTCGGTACGGGGATGGACAACAGCCTGCCGGTCGGACACCGTGCAGGAGAAGACGCGCGGCAGGGGCGAGGCTCTGCTTCTTACCGATAAGACCAGGAGCAAGTGGTGATCGAAGAGATCCTCCTCGAGGCCGAGGAGAAGATGGAGAAGGCCGTCGTGGTCGCCAAGGAGGACTTCGCCGCGATCCGCACCGGGCGTGCGCACCCGGCGATGTTCAACAAGATCGTGGCGGACTACTACGGCGCCATGACGCCGATCAACCAGCTGGCGTCGTTCTCGGTGCCCGAGCCGCGGATGGCCGTGGTGACCCCGTTCGACAAGAGCGCGCTGCGCAACATCGAGCAGGCGATCCGCGACTCCGACCTCGGCGTCAACCCGAGCAACGACGGCAATATCATCCGAGTGACGTTCCCGGAGCTGACCGAGGAGCGCCGCAAGGAGTACATCAAGGTCGCCAAGAACAAGGGCGAGGACGCGAAGATCTCGATCCGCAGCGTGCGCCGCAAGGCCAAGGAGACCCTCGACAAGCTCGTCAAGGACAAGGAGTCCGGCGAGGACGAGGTGCGCCGCGCCGAGAAGGAGCTCGACGACACCACCGCGAAGTACGTCGCGCAGGTGGACGAGCTGCTCAAGCACAAGGAATCCGAGCTCCTCGAGGTCTGATGAACGAGTCATCCTGGGGGACCCCGCCCGGCGCCGCTCACTGGGGGCCACCCGACCAGGGAACGGTCCCCGCGCTCCGCGGGGCGGCGCCCCCCGCCTCGGCGGGTCCCGTGTACGACGGGGGCGACGCGGCGCAGACTCGGCCCATGCCCATCGTGCCCGAGCCAGGCGGACACCAGGACGACTACCGGGACCACCGGGACGACCGGGGGGCTGCTCGACTGAGTGGCCCCCTCTTCCGCGACGAAGAGCCGCAGGAGCCCATGCCCACTGCTTTCCCCGGTTCCCCCGAGCCCGGCAGCTCGCGGCACCCAGAGAAGCCGAAGAAGAAGAGCGCGGGCCGTAATCTGCGTGCCGCGATAGGGGTCGGCGTCGGCCTCGGCGCGGTCATTCTCGCGTCGCTCTTCGTCTACAAGCCCGTCTTCGTCGGCGTCGTCGCCATCGCCGTCGTGGTGGGCCTGTGGGAACTGACCTCGCGGCTGTCGGAGCGCAAGGACATCCGGGTGCCGCTGGTCCCGCTCGCGGTCGGCGGCACCGCCATGGTGGTCGCCGGGTATGTACGGGGTGCCGAAGGTGCCTGGGTGGCGATGGCGTTCACCGCGCTGGCCGTCCTGGTCTGGCGGATGACCGAGGCGCCCGAGAACTATCTGCGGGACGTCACCGCCGGTGTCTTCGCGGCGTTCTACGTACCGTTCCTGGCGACCTTCGTGGCCCTGATGCTCGCCGCCGAGGACGACGGGCCGCAGCGGGTGCTGACGTTCCTGCTGCTGACGGTCGTCAGCGACACCGGGGCGTACGCGGTCGGCTGGCGCTTCGGCACGCACAAGCTCGCGCCGCGCATCAGCCCCGGAAAGACCCGGGAAGGACTGCTGGGCGCGCTGCTCTTCGCGATGGTCGCCGGCGCGCTGTGCATGGAGTTCCTGATCAAGGACGGCGCCTGGTGGCAGGGCCTGCTGCTCGGTCTCGCCGTCGCGGCCAGCGCCACCCTCGGTGACCTGGGTGAATCCATGATCAAGCGGGATCTCGGCATCAAGGACATGGGCACCCTGCTGCCCGGCCACGGCGGCATCATGGACCGCCTCGACTCCCTTCTGCCGACCGCGCCGGTCGTCTGGCTGCTGTTCGTGGTCTTCGTCGGCTCCGGCTGAACCGCCCTCCGCCCACCCGGCCGCTCCGGGCGCCTTCCGCGCACGGGGCGGCGCGGGCCCCGGCGTTGCGATCCTCGCCCGAACCCCACCCGCTCCCCTCGCGTTTCCGCTGCGTACGAGGGGGTTCCGGCGCTCAGAGGGGCCTGCCGCACTACGTGGCGGGCCCCTCTTCGCGCGTCTGCGACACTGGAAGCACCATGCCTGCACCCGGAGAACTCACTTTCGTCGCGCCGCGCGGAGCCAAGAAGCCCCCGCGCCACCTTGCCGATCTCAGCCCCGTCGAGCGCCGCGAAGCGGTGGCCGCGATCGGCGAGAAGCCGTTTCGCGCCAAGCAGCTTTCGCAGCACTACTTCGCCCGCTACGCGCACGACCCGGCGCAGTGGACCGATATCCCGGCGGCGGCGCGCGAAAAGCTGGCGTCGGAGCTGCTGCCGGACCTCATGAACGTCGTACGGCACATCTCGTGCGACGACGACACCACCCGCAAGACCCTGTGGAAGCTGCACGACGGCACGCTCGTCGAGTCCGTCCTGATGCGCTACCCGGACCGGGTCACCATGTGCATCTCCTCGCAGGCCGGCTGCGGTATGAACTGCCCGTTCTGCGCCACCGGCCAGGCGGGGCTGGACCGCAACCTCTCCACCGCCGAGATCGTCCACCAGATCGTCGACGGGATGCGTGCCCTGCGCGACGGTGAGGTCCCCGGTGGCCAGGCACGGCTGTCCAACATCGTCTTCATGGGGATGGGCGAGCCGCTCGCCAATTACAAGCGGGTGGTCGGCGCCATCCGGCGGCTGACCGACCCCGAGCCCGACGGCCTGGGGCTGTCCCAGCGCGGCATCACCGTCTCCACCGTCGGCCTCGTCCCAGCGATGCTGCGGTTCGCGGACGAGGGCTTCAAATGCCGGCTCGCGGTTTCGCTGCACGCGCCGGACGACGAGCTGCGCGACACGCTCGTCCCCGTCAACACCCGCTGGAAGGTGCGCGAGGTGCTGGACGCGGCGTGGGAGTACGCCGAGAAGTCCGGCCGCCGGATCTCCATCGAGTACGCCCTGATCCGCGACATCAATGACCAGGCGTGGCGTGGTGACCTGCTGGGTCGGCTGCTCAAGGGCAAGCGGGTCCATGTGAACCTCATCCCGTTGAATCCGACGCCGGGGTCGAAGTGGACCGCCTCGCGGCCCGAGGACGAGCTGGCGTTCGTGCGGGCCATCGAGGCGCACGGCGTGCCGGTGACCGTCCGGGACACCCGCGGCCAGGAGATCGACGGCGCCTGCGGGCAGCTCGCGGCCTCGGAACGCTGACCGCTCGCTGGTACCGTGTGATCGAACAAATGCACAATCCGACAGGGGAGCGCCACAGCGCTGAGAGTGCGGAAGCGTCGTAGACCTACGGTGCCCGCAGACCCTTGAACCTCGCCCGGGTCATTCCGGGTAGGAAGTTCGGTCGTCACTCATGCTGTTGCGCCCTGCCCGCGTCCGCTTGCCTTGCGTCGCCCGACGTCGAAGGCCGTGGACACCGGGCGGGGCCGCGTCTCTTCCTGGCCAGCCAGGAGGAAATCAGTGAGCACCATCAGCAGGATCACCGCGACAGCGCTCGCCGCCGCGGTCGGCATGACCACTCTCGCTGCCTGCGGCAGCTCGGGCGGCAGCGGCAGTGCGGATGCCAAGACCGTCACGCTCGTCAGCCATGACTCGTTCCGCGCGTCGAAGTCGGTGCTGGCCGCCTTCGAGAAGGAGACCGGGTACAAGGTCAAGGTGCTCCCGGGCGGGGATGCCGGACAGGCCGTCAATCGGGCGGTCCTGTCCAAGGGCAATCCGCAGGGCGATGTGTTCTTCGGCATCGACAACACCCTGCTCTCGCGCGGCCTGAAGGAAGACCTCTTCAGCCCGTACAAGGCCAAGGGACTGGACGGGGTGCCTGCCTACCTGCAGCTCGACAAGGGCAAGCACCGTGTCACGCCGCTCGACTACGGTGACATCTGCGTCAATTACGACCGCGCCTACTTCGCCCGGCACAAGATCGCGCCGCCGAAGACCTTCGACGATCTGATCAAGCCCGCGTACAAGGGGCTGCTGGTCACGGAGAATTCCGCGACGTCCTCTCCGGGACTCGCCTTCCAGCTCGGCACCATCGCCAGGTATGGCGAGAGCGGCTGGCAGGGCTACTGGAAGAAGCTCAGGGCCAACGGCGTCGAGGTCGTCGACGGCTGGGAACAGGCGTACTCCGAGCGGTTCTCGGGCTCCGCGGCCGGCAAGGGCAAGGGCGACAAGCCGCTGGTGGTCTCCTACGCCTCCAGCCCGCCCGCCGAGGTCCTGGGCAAGAAGCCGGAGCCCCGGCAGGCGCCGACCGGTGTCGCGACCGGCACCTGCTTCCGGCAGATCGAATTCGGCGGTCTGCTCAAGGGCGCGAAGAACGAGAAGGGCGGTAAGGCGCTGCTGGACTTCCTGCTGAGCAAGAAGTTCCAGGAGGACATGCCGCTGCAGATGTTCGTCAACCCGGCCCTCGAGGACGCCAAGGAGCCGGCGCTGTTCACCAAGTACGGCGCGACGATCGACAAGCCGGCGGCGTTGGCCCCGGAGACCATCACCAAGAACCGCGAACAGTGGATCAAGCAGTGGTCCTCGCTCGTTCTGAAGTGACCCGCGGCCTGCGCCGGAGGCCCGTACGGGGAACGGCGGTGCGGCTCGGCCTGATGGCCCTGCCGCTCGTCTTCTTCGCGCTGTTCTTCGCGTATCCGGTCGTGGCGATCGTCGGGCGGGGCCTCAAGGACGGCGGGCGCTGGCAGCTCGGCCGGATCGGTGCGGTGCTGGGCGATCCCGATGTCCTGCATGTGCTGTGGTTCACCGTCTGGCAGGCGGCGGCCTCGACCGCGCTGACGCTGCTGATCGCCCTGCCCGGCGCGTATGTCTTCGCGCGTTTCGACTTCCCCGGCAAACAGCTGCTGCGGGCGGTCGTGATGGTGCCGTTCGTGCTGCCGACCGTCGTGGTCGGCTCGGCCTTCCTGGCGCTGGTCGGGCGGGGCGGGCTGCTGGACGACCTGTGGGGTGTCCGCCTCGACACATCGGTGTGGGCGATTCTGCTGGCACACGTCTTCTTCAACTACGCCGTGGTCGTACGGACCGTCGGCGGCCTCTGGGGACAGCTCGATCCGCGTCAGGAAGAGGCGGCGCGGGTGCTGGGCGCCGGACGGTTCGCGGCCTGGCGGAGCGTGACGCTGCCCGCGCTCGGACCGGCCGTCGCCGCCGCGGCGCTGATGGTCTTCCTGTTCACCTTCACCTCCTTCGGAATCGTCCAGATCCTGGGCGGGCCCACCTTCTCGACCCTGGAGGTCGAGATCTACCGGCAGACGGCGGACTTCCTGGACCTGCCGACGGCCGCCGTCCTCACGCTGCTCCAATTCGCCGCGGTGGTGGGGCTGTTGGCGCTGCACGCCTGGACGGTGCGCCGACGGGAATCCACCCTGCGGCTCGTGGACGCATCGACGGCGGCTCGCCGGCCCCGCGGCGCCGGCCAGTGGGCGCTGCTGTGGGGGACGCTGGCCGTCATCGCCGTCCTGCTCGTCGTGCCGCTGCTGGTGCTGGTGGAGCGGTCCTTCGCCGGTCCGGACGGCTACGGGGGGACCTTCTACGCCGCGCTGAGCTCGGCCGCGTCCGCCGACAGCACCTTCGTCGTCGCACCCCTCGACGCCCTGTGGAATTCCCTCACCTACGGAGCAGCGGCGACGGCGATCGCTCTGGTGGTGGGCGGGCTGGCCGCGGCCGCCCTCACCCTCCCCGACTCCCGGCTTCGCGCGAGCGGGAGGTACCCCCGTGCCGGCCGGCTCGTGCGCGGATTCGACGCCCTCTTGATGCTGCCGCTCGGGGTGTCGGCGGTCACCGTCGGCTTCGGCTTTCTGATCACGCTCGACACACCGCCACTGGACCTGCGCTCCTCGTGGTGGCTGGTGCCGCTGGCCCAGGCCCTGGTAGGGGTGCCGTTCGTGGTCCGGACGATGCTGCCGGTCCTGCGGGCGGTGGACGGGCGGCTGCGGGAGGCGGCCGCCGTGCTGGGCGCCTCGCCGTGGCGGGTGTGGCGCGAGGTGGACCTGCCGATGGTGCGACGGGCGCTGCTGATCGCGGCCGGCTTCGCGTTCGCCGTATCCCTCGGGGAATTCGGCGCGACGGTCTTCATCGCGCGGCCGGACCACCCGACCCTGCCGGTGGCCGTGGCACGGCTGCTGGGGCGCGCCGGCGAAGCCAACTACGGGCAGGCGATGGCCCTGTCGACCCTCTTGATGGTGGTGTGCGCCGGAGCCCTGCTGGCTCTGGAGCGCATCCGCCCGCACCCTCGAACAGGCTCGGCCGCGGGTACCCCTATCGATCAGTCCGGGGAGTTCTAGATGACGGCACAGACCGAGATCGAGACCGGGACCGGGACCGCGGCGCGGCGGCTGCTGCGGCTGGGCGGGGTGACCGTCCGCTTCGCCGAGGCCGGAGCGCGCCCCGCGCTCGACGCGGTGGACCTGGACGTCGCCGCACACGAAATCGTGTGTGTGCTGGGACCGAGCGGCAGTGGCAAATCCACGCTGCTGCGGGTCGTGGCCGGACTTCAGCAGGCCGATGCCGGGCATGTGGTGCTGGACGGCCGGGACCAGGCGGGGGTGCCGACGCACCGGCGTGGCGTCGGGCTGATGTTCCAGGACCACCAGCTCTTCCCTCAGCGCGATGTCGCGGGAAATGTCGCCTTCGGGCTGCGGATGCGGCGCGCCTCGCGCGGCGACCAGGAAAGTAAAGTCACCGAACTGCTGGACCTCGTCGGGCTGCCGGGGGCGCAACGGCGCGCCATCGCCTCGCTGTCCGGCGGCGAGCAGCAGCGGGTCGCCCTGGCCCGCGCACTCGCCCCGAGTCCCCGGCTGCTCATGCTGGACGAGCCGCTCGGCCAGCTCGACCGCGGACTGCGTGAACGCCTGGTCGTCGAACTCCGGCGGCTCTTCCGCACATTGGGCACGACCGTGCTCGCCGTCACGCACGACCAGGGCGAGGCCTTCGCGCTCGCCGACCGTGTCGTGGTGATGCAGGACGGCCGGATCGCCCAGACCGGCACCCCGCTGGAGGTCTGGCAGCGCCCCGCCACCGAATTCGTCGCCCGCTTCCTCGGCTTCGACAATGTCGTCGAGGCGACGGTGCAGGGCGAGGCCGCCGCCACCCCATGGGGCAAGGTGCCGGTCCCGGACGGTATCGCGGACGGGCCGTGCCGCCTGCTCGTACGGCCCGCCGGCGTGCGGCTGACCTCCGCGCAGGAGGGCCTGCCCTGCACGGTCGCGGCCCGGACGTTCCGCGGAACCCATGTGGCGCTGCTGCTCCAGCCGACCACCGGACCGCAGGTGGAGGCGGCCTGCGCGCTGCAGAACGCGCCGGAGACCGGGGACCGTGTGGGTGTTGCCTTTGCCGCGCAGGATGTCGTGGTCCTGGACGCTGCGGCGGGATAGCCGCGCGAAATATCGCTGCCGGGCCGTGTGGAGCTCCGGCCGCTGACCGGCTCGGGCCGACCGGCTCGGGCGCGGGCGGGGCAGCGCCCTTGGCCACGAGCCGTACCGCATGCAGGAGTTCGGGAGAGGTCGCTGCGGCGTGGTCCCGAGGCCGAGGGGCTGGGCATCGTCGTCCTGGAGGCGGCGGCAGCCCGTATGCGGTGGCCGATCGGCTGCTCGCCCGCTCAGGGAGCGGGACCGTTCGTATCAGGAGCTGACGGGCTTGCCGGCCAGGGAGTGAGGGGGCGGATCGGCGGTCCCGGCGCCCTCCGCGGGCACCGGCGAATGGGCATCGCTCGCAGTCGCGGGCCCGCCCTCCGGCTCCGGCTCTCCGAACCAGGCGACCGCGACGGCACCGGCCACAGCCACCACGAAACCGAGGATCGCGACCCATGCGAAGCCCGGCCGGGAGGAGTCCCCGAGCCACAGGACCCCGAGGATGCCCGGCACGACGGTCTCGCCCACGACCAGGGCCGCGGTGGCGCCGTTCACCGAGCCGATCTGCAGGGCGACGGTGTGCAGATACATCCCGCCGATACCCGCGACGAGGATCGCGTACAGAGCGGGGTCGGCGAGGAGGGTGGAGAGGCTGAAGGGTTCGACACCGTTCAGGACCCGTACGCCGATGCCGAGCGCGCCGAAGCCCAGGCCGGAGAGGAGTCCGGCGAGGATCGCGGCCCGTGCGCCCAGCAGGCGCACGATCAGCGTGCCGCCACCGATGACCGCGAGGGACGCGGCCAGCAGCCACCAGTGGCCGGCCATCGGTGTGTCGCCGCCGCCTTCCGGCCCGGCGGCCGTGGCGAGCAGCACCAGCGCCGAACAGACCACCGCGATGGAGGCCCACTCGGGGCGGGTCAGCCGGATACCGAGGAGCTTGATGCTCAGCACGGCCGTGATCACGAGATTGGCGCTGATCACCGTCTGCGAAAGGAACAGCGGCAGCAGCCGGGCGGCCAGCGCGCCGAGCCCGAACCCTATGAAGTCCAGCACCGTGCCGACCATGAACTCCCAGGTCACGGCGGCCTTCGCGGTCGAGGACAGGCTGGGACCGCCGTGCTGGGTGACACCGGCGGTGGAGGCGGTTGCCGCCTCCCGGCGAGCGGATTTGCGCGAGCCCACCGCCTGCAGGACCGAACCCGTGCCGTAGCAGGCCGACGCCGCTACGGCCGTCAGAAGGCCGATGATCACCAAGAGCTCCGTTCGCGCACTGCCTGCATTACCTGTTCATTACCTGGTGTGGCAGACGCACATTTCGGGACGGCAGTTGCCTCGGGTGGGCCATCAGATCTCGGGATCGGCCGGCGGAGCAGGGTGACGGGCTCCGGGCCGGCCCTCCGGGGCAGTGGACGGCCCGGTCAGGAGCCCGTCCCGGCCGTGAGGCGGGCCAGCGCGTCGGGAACCTCGTCCACCGACTCGACCAGCGCAATCCGGGCATCCATGGCACGGTCGGCTGCGAGCGCCTGGAGCAGCGGCCAGGCGGGCAGCTTCTCGGTCCAGTGCTCGCGGTTCACCAGCACCATCGGGGTCGGCTCGCCCCGCGACTCGTAGTAGTTCGGGGTCGCGTTGTCGAAGATCTCCTGCACCGTCCCGGCGGCGCCCGGAAGGTACACCACGCCGGCGTTGGAGCGCGCCAGCAGCCCGTCCTCGCGCACCGCGTTGACGAAGTACTTCGCGATGTGGGAGGCGAAGGCGTTGGGCGGCTCGTGCCCGTAGAACCAGGTGGGGATGCCGACAGAGGTGTTGCCGCCGGGCCAGCTCCGGCGGACGTCGAAGGCGGCCCGCGCCCAGTCCGTGACGGAGGGGGTGAAGTGCGCGGCCTTGGCCAGGATCTCCAGCGCCGAGTCGAGCATGGTGTCCTCGAAGGGAGCGGCGTACGCACCGAGGTTCGCGGCCTCCATCGCACCGGGGCCGCCGCCCGTGGCGACGGTCAGGCCGTCGCGCGCGAGCCGGCGGCCGAGCCGGGCGGCACCCGCATAGGCGGCGGACCCGCGCTCCATGGCGTGGCCGCCCATCACGCCCACCACCCGTGCGCCGGCGAGGTGTTCGTCCAGGGCATCGGAGACGGCGTCGTCGTGGATGCTGCGCAGCATCGAGGCGAAGACATCGCCGTCCGTCCTGGTCGCCTGGTACCACCGGTAGGTACGGGCGTCCGGGGTGGCGTCGTAGCCGGCGTCGGCAAGGCCCTCGAAGAGCTCGTCCGGTCCGTACAGACTGCCGCGGTACGGATCGAAGGGCAGGCCGGGTATGGGCGGGAAGACCAGGGCGCCGCCGGCCCGCACCTTGGCGGCGGCGTCGGGCTCCATCGTGCAGCCGAGGAACACCGACTCGGTGGTGTCCGTGCTGAGCAGCGCGAACGTACGGTCCGTCAGGTCGACCGACTGGATCCGGTGTCCGGCGAGACTGCCGGAGGTGACGACCCGGTCGAACTCCGCCAGGGACTCGATCTCGTAGTCGCCGGCGTGGGCGTGGGCGTGGGCGTGGCGGGAGGCTGAGGGCTCTGAATTCGGCTGCACGCCCGCCATGTTAGGGCCGCAGTACTTCCACCAGCGGGCCGAGGTGCCCGTCCTCGGCCGCGGCGTCGAACGCGGCGCGCAGGGCGCTGTCGTACGTCGGACGGGCCTTGTTCCGTACCTTGCGCCCCTCGTCGGTGATCACGCTGTAGACGCCGCGCCGGTCTTTCGGGCACAGGTCCCGGCGGGTGAGCCCGGAGGATTCGAGCCGGGAGGCCAGCCGGCTCACGGAACTCTGGTTGAGGCCGATGAGATCGGCGAGCTCCTGCATGCGCAGTTCGCCGTCGTCCGCCTCGGCGAGCCGGGCCAGCGCGCGGTACTCCGAGAGTCCGATGCTGTGGTGTTGCTGGAGGGCCTTGGCCAGCTCTTGCTCGACGCGCGTGTGCAGTGCGCCGAACCGGTCCCAGTGCTCCGCGTCCATCGTCTTCCGCTTTCTTCCGCCTCTTCCCGCTGGGCTCTTGACATCAGCGTACATGCATCTGAAACTTATGTATGTGCATGCAAGAGATGTGCGTACATGGACTTCCAGGGAACGGCGGGGGAGCGTGATGTCGATGAACGGCGCAGCGGAGGCTCAGAGGGTGCGGAAGATCGAGCGGATCGCCACCACACCTGACTGGTACGAGCCGTACAGGATCTCCCAGGCGATCAAGGCGGGCGGACTGATCCATGTGTCGGGGCAGGCGGGAATCGATGAGCACGGGCGGACCGTCTCGGACGACTTCCTCGCTCAGGGGCGGCAGGCGTTCGCGAACGTCGCACGGGTTCTCGCCGAGGCGGGTGCCTCATTCGCCGACGTGGTGAAGGTGGGCATCTTCGTCACGGACATGGCGGCCGACCTCGAGCACGTCATCGCCTTGCGGGGCGAGTTCCTGTCCGAGCCCTATCCGGCCGACACGTTGCTGGAGGTGTCGTCACTGGCCCAGCCGGACTGGCGCATAGAGGTGGAAGTCACTGCTCTGGCCCGCTGAGGGCGGCGTCCCCGCTCCGCGCGCCGCCCTGGCGCCGGAGAGGGCGCGGTGGGCCGGCCCACCGCACCCTCATCGCATCAGAGGAAGCGTGGCCATTTCCGCGATGGCCCAGGTCAGAGGGCCCAGCACGAGCACAAGAGCCGTGGCCCGCAGGGCGGCGGCGCGACGCAGGGCGGAGCCGGGAGCGCCGAGGCGCCGCAGGGCGGCCGTGGTGTGCGCGCGGGCCGAGCGGGACTCCAGTGCGGCGGTGAGCGCGCTGGAGGTGACACAGGCGAGGACGACGGCCGCACCGATGGCGGTGAGCGGTCCGAAAGGACGGGAGGGAGAGGCTTCGTACACCCTTACCGCGGCGTAGGTTCCCGAGGCGACCGCACACAGGACGCCGAGCGGGCGGCCCAGGCGCTGTGATTCCTCCTGGAGCACGCGGCCGGAGAGCAGGCGCAGCGCGCCGGGGCGCCCCCCGCACAAGAGGCGGCCGCACAGGTGCACCAGGCCGGGGCCGGCCAGGACGAGGCCGAGGGTGGACAGCGCCCAGCCGCCCAGCACGCCCGGCGGGCTGCCGACCAGCTGGCCGGGGAACGGCAGCTGCCCGGCAAAGGAGGCGGTGCCGCGGCCCGCGTACGCCTCGATGGCCAGGCCCGCTGCGGTAAGGGCCATGCCCCAGGGGAGGCCGGAGGGGTTGGCCGCCTTGGCGGGGGTCTCGGTCCCGGAGGAGATGTCTGCGCTGCGGGGGCGCAAGGCCACGGCGGTCGCGGCGGCGGCGGCCAGGGGGACGGCCGACAGCAGCATCAGCGCGCCGACCAGCGGGAACGGATGGCCCGTGCCCAGGAGGTCGGAGTCGAGGCCCACGGCGTCGACGGCAGCGGGGGAGCCGCCGAGGTCGCCGCGCAGGCGGAGGAAGACGAGCAGCGAGAGGAGGACGCCGAGGAGGCAGGACAGCGTGGTGGAGGCCGCGGCGAGCAGGGCGAGCCGAAGGGGGCCGAGGCCGGCGGCGGCCATGCCGCGGTGCAGGCGGGCGGCGGGGTCGGCGCGGGCCACCGACGCCGCGAGCTGCGCGGTGGCCGCCAGGGGGGCAACGCACCACAGCAGGCGGACCAGCGAATCGTCGGCCGTGGCCGGATGGCCGGCGGCGTGGCCGAGGGTGGACAGCAGGAGGAAGCCGGTGCAGGACGCTGCCGCTGCGACGAACAGGCGGCGCAGCAGGACGAGGGGGTGAGAGCCGCGGGCTAGACGGAGAGCGAGCACGCTGCCCTGCTTTCCGCGTCGGAAGGACCGTCGGCGGTGGCCGAGGCGCCCGTACGACGGCCGTCCAGGAGGGCGATGGTCCGGTCGGCGAGGGTGGCGACCTCGGGGGCGTGGGTCGCCAGGACCACGGTGATCCGGTGCGAGCGGGCCGCTGTGGTGAGGGTGCGCAGGACCTGGATGCCGTCGCCGCTGTGCAGCGGGGCGGTCGGCTCGTCGGCGAACAGGATCTGGGGTTCGGCGGCGAGGGCGCGGGCGATGGCGATGCGCTGGCGCTGCGACTGGTCGAGCCGGGCGGGGCGGCGTCGGGCGCACATGCCGACGTCGAGGCGGTCGAGCCACTCCATGGCGGTGTGCTTGGCCGAGCGGTGGCCGGTGCCGCGCAGCAGGAGCGGGAGGGCGGCGTTCTCCCAGGCGGTCAGTTCGGGCACGAGGTGGGGTTCGGTGTCGATCCAGCCGAACCGGTCCAGACGCAGCCGTTCCCGGCTGGGGGAGGAGAGGGTGTGGACGGGTGAGCTGTTGAACCAGATCTCGCCCTCGGTCGGGGCAAGTTGGCCGGAAAGGCATTGGAGGAGCGTGGTCTTGCCGCTGCCGCGCGGGCCGGTGACGGCGAGGATCTCGCCCTCGCGGACACCGAGGGAGACGCCGGTGAGAGCTGGGGTGCTGCCGTGCATGTGGTGCAGGCCACGGGCCCAGAGCACGTCGTTGTCAGGCGGGGCCACCATCTGCGCACCTCTTGCTTGTTCGCGTCCGTTCGTTCCCCCAACCGGGTGAACGACCATGGAGGGTATCGGTCACTGGCACGGTAAGTACTGCTGACCCCCCGTATTCGGCGCTCGGCACGGACAACGGCTCAGATTCACTCGTATAGCTGAAAATGAGCGAATCTGAGCCGTTGAATATTCAGTTGTGATCTATCGCATCAGGGGGTGACACGATGATCAGAGCTTGCTCCAGGCCTCGGTGAGGACGCCGCGCAGGATCTGCTCGATCTCGTCGAAGACCGGCTGGTCCGCGATCAGCGGCGGGGCGAGCTGGATGACCGGGTCGCCACGGTCGTCGGCGCGGCAGTAGAGGCCGGCGTCGTACAGCGCCTTGGAGAGGAAGCCGTACAGGACGCGCTCGGTCTCCTCGTCGTTGAAGGACTCCTTGGTGGCCTTGTCCTTGACGAGCTCGATGCCGTAGAAGAAGCCGTTGCCGCGGACGTCGCCGACGATCGGCAGGTCGTGCAGCTTCTGCAGGGTGCTCAGGAAGTTGCCCTCGTTGTCGAGGACGTGCTGGTTGAGACCCTCGCGCTCGAAGATGTCGAGGTTGGCGACGCCGACGGCCGCGGAGACCGGGTGGCCGCCGAAGGTGTAGCCGTGCAGGAAGGTGTTGTCGCCCTTGTAGAACGGCTCGGCCAGGCGGTCGGAGATGATGCAGGCGCCGATCGGGGAGTAACCCGAGGTCATGCCCTTGGCGCAGGTGATCATGTCCGGGACGTAGCCGAACTTGTCACAGGCGAAGGTGGTGCCCAGGCGGCCGAAGGCGCAGATGACCTCGTCGGAGACGAGCAGCACGTCGTACTGGTCACAGATCTCGCGGACCCGCTGGAAGTAGCCGGGCGGCGGCGGGAAGCAGCCACCGGCGTTCTGTACGGGCTCGAGGAAGACCGCGGCGACGGTCTCGGGGCCCTCGAAGAGGATCTGCTGCTCGATCTGGTCGGCGGCCCAGCGGCCGAAGGCCTCGGGGTCGTCGCCGTGGATCGGGGCGCGGTAGATGTTGGTGTTCGGCACCTTGTGCGCGCCGGGGACCAGCGGTTCGAAGGGGGCCTTCAGGCCGGGCAGGCCGGTGATCGACAGGGCGCCCTGCGGGGTGCCGTGGTAGGCCACCGCGCGGGATATCACCTTGTGCTTCATCGGCTTGCCGACGAGCTTGAAGTACTGCTTGGCCAGCTTCCAGGCGGTCTCCACGGCCTCGCCACCACCGGTGGTGAAGAAGACCTTGTTGAGGTCGCCGGGGGCCTCGTTGGCCAGGCGCTCGGCGAGCTCCACGGCCTTGGGGTGGGCGTAGGACCACACGGGGAAGAAGGCGAGCTCCTGCGCCTGCTTGTAGGCGGTCTCGGCGAGCTCGACCCGGCCGTGGCCGGCGTTGACCACAAAGAGGCCGGCGAGGCCGTCGATGTAGCGCTTGCCCTTGTCGTCGTAGATGTTGGTGCCTTCACCGCGCACGATCGTGGGCACGGGGGCATTCTCGTACGACGACATGCGGGTGAAGTGCATCCACAGGTGGTCGTATGCCGTCTTGGAGAGGTCGCGGCTCATTGCTATCTCGTTCCCCAGGTGTAGGTCTGCTTCCGGAGCTTGAGGTACACGAAGCTCTCGGTGGTCCGGACGCCGGGAAGCGTGCGGATCCGCTTGTTGATCATTTCCAGCAGGTGGTCGTCGTCCTCGCAGACGATCTCGATGATGAGATCGAAGGAGCCTGCAGTCATGACGACGTACTCGACTTCTTCCATGGTCGTCAGGGCGTCGGCCACGGGATCGAGGTCACCCTCGACATTGATGCCGACCATTGCCTGTCGACGGAAACCGACGGTGAGGGGGTCGGTGACCGCGACGATCTGCATCACGCCTTGGTCGAGCAGTTTCTGTACGCGTTGGCGCACAGCCGCCTCGGACAGGCCGACGGCCTTGCCGATCGCGGCGTACGGACGGCGCCCGTCCTCCTGGAGCTGCTCGATGATCGCCAGGGAGACGGAGTCGATCGACGGAGTGCCGTTTCTGTCACGAGTGGCCACGCCCCTCACTGTGCACCAGCCTCGTCAGTCATGCAACCCCAAATCGATGAAATCAGTTGTGTCGCGATCCAAATTACACTGATTCCGTTGTTGAAGGGTGGCGGGTGTGTTGAAAACGTCGCTCACATGGCTAGGGTGGACCCAAACCACCGGACATCTGACTGAAGGGGGCGCACAGTGACCACCGCACTGCGTCGTCTGCGCAACTACATCGACGGGGAGTTCCGGGACGCCGCCGACGGCCGGACCACCGACGTGATCAACCCGGCGACGGGTGAGGCCTACGCCACCGCCCCTCTCTCGGCCGCCGCCGACGTGGACGCCGCCATGGCCGCCGCCGAGGCCGCATTCCCCGCCTGGCGTGACCTGATCCCGGCCGAGCGCCAGAAGGTACTGCTCAAGATCGCCGACCGTTTCGAGGAGCGGGCGGAGGAGCTGATCGCCGCCGAGTCCGAGAACTGCGGCAAGCCGATCGCCCTCGTACGCTCCGAGGAGATCCCGCCGATGGTGGACCAGATCCGCTTCTTCGCGGGTGCCGCCCGGATGCTCGAGGGCCGCTCGGCCGGCGAGTACATGGAAGGCTTCACCTCCATCATCCGGCGTGAGCCGGTCGGCGTCTGCGCGCAGGTCGCGCCGTGGAACTACCCGATGATGATGGCCGTGTGGAAGTTCGCCCCGGCGCTGGCCGCGGGCAACACCGTCGTCATCAAGCCGTCCGACACCACCCCGGCCTCGACGGTGCTGATCGCCGACATCATCGGCAGCGTGCTGGACGAGCTGGGCCACTCCCGCGGCGTCTTCAACGTCATCTGCGGCGACCGGGAGACCGGCCGCCTGATGGTCGAGCACAAGGTCCCGGCGATGGCCTCGATCACCGGCTCGGTGCGCGCGGGCATGCAGGTCGCCGAGTCCGCCTCCAAGGACCTCAAGCGGGTCCACCTGGAGCTGGGCGGCAAGGCCCCGGTCGTGGTCTTCGAGGACACCGACATCGCCAAGGCCGTCGAGGACATCGCGGTGGCCGGTTACTTCAACGCCGGCCAGGACTGTACGGCCGCGACCCGCGTGCTCGTCCAGGACTCCATCCACGACGAGTTCGTCGCCGCGCTGGCCAAGGCCGCGTCGGAGACCAAGACCGGTGCGGTCGACGACGAGGACGTGCTCTTCGGCCCGCTGAACAACGCCAACCAGCTCAAGCAGGTCAAGGGCTTCATCGAGCGGCTGCCCGCACACGCCAAGATCGAGGCGGGCGGCGAGCAGGTCGGCGACAAGGGCTACTTCTTCGCCCCGACCGTCGTCTCCGGCCTCAAGCAGGACGACGAGATCGTCCAGCAGGAGGTCTTCGGCCCGGTCATCACCGTCCAGTCCTTCTCCGAGGAGAAGGAGGCGCTGGAGTGGGCCAACGGCGTCGAGTACGCGCTCGCGTCCTCCGTGTGGACCAAGGACCACGCCCGCGCCATGCGGATGTCCAAGAGCCTCGACTTCGGCTGTGTGTGGATCAACACCCACATCCCGCTGGTCGCCGAGATGCCGCACGGCGGGTTCAAGAAGTCCGGCTACGGCAAGGACCTCTCGGCCTACGGCTTCGAGGACTACACCCGTATCAAGCACGTGATGACCTCGCTGGACGGCTGATCCGGCAGACCCACCGGCCGTCATGACCCGGCGGCCCGGGGATCACCACCGTCGAGCGGCACGGAACGCTCGGCACACTGTCGCGGGCGGAGGCCCGGCAATGGACGCTCTGTCTCTTGCCGCCTCCGCCCGCGGCGCGTGAGAGTGCTCGCCATGGCTGATCATTCGCGGCGTGCGCTGCTCCGAGGTATGGGCGGAATCGGTGTGATGGGGGCCCTGGCCGCCCTCGCCGGATGCGGGGTGCCGCCCGCGTACGTCAAGGCGGCGGACCGCGCGAGCTCCGACCGCTCGGCACGGGACCACAAGATCGTCTTCGCCAACTGGCCGCTGTACATCGATGTCGATGACCATGACAAGCAGCGCCGGCCCACCCTGGACGCGTTCCAGCGCCGCACCGGGATCTCCGTCACCTACAACGAGGAGATCAACGACAACGACGAGTTCTTCGGGAAGATCAGCCCCGCGCTGATGAACCACCAGAGCACCGGCCGCGACCTGATCGTCATCAGCGACTGGATGTGCGCCCGGTTCGTCCGGCTGGGCTGGGTCCAGGAGATGGACCGCGCCGCCCAGCCGCACGTCGCCAAGAACCTCGATCCCCTGCTGCGCACCCCGCACTTCGATCCGGGCCGCAAGCACTCCGTGCCCTGGCAGTCCGGGATCACCGGCATCGCCTACAACCGCAAGAAGCTCGGCCGGGAGATCAAGCACACCGCCGACCTGTGGAAGGCCGATCTGCGCGGACGGGTCACCCTGCTCTCCGGGCTCGACGAGGCCTTCGCCCTGCTCATGCAGGGCAATGGCGTCGACATCACCCGCTGGACGGCCGACGACTTCTACCGCATGACCGACCAGATACGCCGCCTCGTCCGCAAGGGCCACATCCGGCGCTTCACCGGCAACGACTACATCAAGGACCTCGACTCCGGCGATGTGCTCGCCGCGCAGGCCTACTCCGGCGATGTGATCCAGCTCCAGGCGGACAACCCGGACATCGAGTTCGTGGTGCCGCAGGAGGGCGCCGAGCTGTGGGCGGAGAGCCTGATGATCCCCAACCTCGCGGACCACAAGCGCAATGCCGAGCGGCTGATCGACTACTACTACCGGCCGGAGGTCGCCGCCGACCTCGCCACCTGGGTCAACTACGTCTGCCCCGTCCCCGCCGCGCGCGACGTCCTCGCCTCCTCCAAGGACAAGGAACGCGCCGCGCTCGCCGAGGACCCGCTGATCTTCCCCGACGACGCGATGCGCAAGCGGCTGGCCATCGCCCGCGACATCACCGCCAAGGAGCGGGTCGCCTTCGCCAAGGAGTGGAACGCGATCGTGGGGCTGTGAGGGGCTGAGGGGGAGGAGGGGCGGCCGGGAGGTCGCGGGGCGCGCGCCACGGCGTGATCATGCGTCAACTGCCGTGCCGGGCTTGCCGTTCACGATGCAGCTCGTGAAGCGTCCGCCCGTCCTTCCGGCCGCCTCGTCCGATTCCTCCGTTCCCTCGGCGCCCTCCGTTCCGGCGGCGTACGCGATATCGCCGGCCGTCACGCTCAATCCGTTCGCCGCCCGGGCGCTGCACGACGCGGAGGACGTGGCGTTCGGGCCGCGCCGGCTCCGGGAGAGCGTGCCGGTGCTGCCCCAGCGGTTCCGCAAGTGCCGGACTTCATAGGGCAGTTCATGGAGGCCTTCGACGACCGGGAGTTCCCGGACGGGGCCGAGCGGCTTTCGCCGGACGGTGCGGCAAGGAGCCCCTTCATGCCGGCCGGGGGTCGTGCCCCCTGGCCAGAGGCCCGCCCCGGCGATCGTATGCTCCGCACATGAGTCGCATGGCGGGTGATTGATGAGGGCCACGGTCAGCCGCTGGGAGGCGGGGATCTGCCGGTCGCGGGTGCTGCGGGAGCCGGACGGTGCGCGGCTGGAGGCGGCGCTGGCCGAACTCGACGGCGAGGTCTGCACGGAGCTTTCGGTCGAGCGGTGGGAGGACGGCGGCGGCGCGCTGACCATCAGCGGTGGGCCCGGGGTCTTCCTGGTGACCGGGGAATGCGAGGACGGCACGCTGCTTCAGCTGTGCCGGACGCCGCAGCCGGGCGCGGGCGCCGGCGACGGGCCGGGGCGGCCGCTGCGCCCGAAGGAGCTCGGCGCGCGGTGCCTGGACGGTGAGCCGAACGGCCCGCCGGAGGAGCCGATGTGGCTGGTGTGCGGTGGCCAGGGCGCGTACTTCCCCGCGGCGGAGCTGGTCGACGGCGCGGCCGCGCGATGGGCGGTGCGGGAGTTCGTCGCGGGCTTTCCCGGTGGGCTCGGGGCGCCGTGGCGGGTGGAGTGAGCGGCCGCCGCCCGTGCGGGTAGCGGGTCCCGGGCCACCGGCAGGGGCCGACCGGGCGGCGGCCGGCCGTTGCCGACCGCCCGCCGCATACCGTTCCGCGGTGCGTCGGTGTCCCCGGGGCCTGCCCGATGGGTCAGGGCCGGACAGGCCTCAGGGCGCTTCCGACGCGCCCTGGCCGCGCCACGACTGCGCGTACGCGTCGATCTCCGTCGTCAGCCGGGCCTTGGCGGCGTCGTCCATGAAGGAGGCGGTGACGGCGTTCTTGGCGAGGCCGGCGAGGCCGGGGGCGTCCAGGCCCAACAGGCGGGCGGCGACGCCGTATTCGGAGTTGAGGTCGGTGCCGAACATCGGCGGGTCGTCGCTGTTGATGGTGACCACGACGCCCGCGTCGACCATCTCCTTGAGCGGGTGCTCGTCCAGCGTCCGGACCGCGCGGGTGGCGATGTTGGAGGTCGGGCAGACCTCCAACGGGATGCGGTGCTCGGCGAGATGGGCCAGCAGCGCGGGGTCCTGCGTGGCGCTGGTGCCATGGCCGATGCGCTCGGCGCGGAGGTCGTTGAGCGCGTCCCAGATGGTGCCGGGGCCCGTGGTCTCGCCGGCGTGCGGCACGGAGTGCAGGCCGGCCGCGAGGGCGCGGTCGAAGTACGGCTTGAACTGCGGGCGGGGGACGCCGATCTCGGGGCCGCCGAGCCCGAAGGAGACCAGGCCCTCGGGCTGCAGGTCGCAGGCGATCCGGGCGGTCTCCTCCGCGGCCTGCAGGCCGGCCTCGCCGGGGATGTCGAAGCACCAGCGCAGCACCACGCCCAGCTCCGACTCCGCCGCCTTGCGGGCGTCCTCGATCGCCTCGACGAAGGCGGCGTCGGGAATGCCGCGGCTGGTCGAGCTGAAGGGCGTGACGGTCAGCTCCGCGTAACGGATCTGCTGCCGCGCCATGTCGCGGGCGACCTCGTACGTCAGTAGCCGGACGTCCTCGGCGTCGCGGATCAGGTCCACGACGGAGAGGTAGACCTGGATGAAGTGCGCGAAGTCGCGGAAGGTGAAGTAGTCGGCGAGCGCCTCGGGGTCGGTGGGGACGGCGGAGTCCGGGTGCCGGGCGGCCAGTTCGGAGACGATCCGCGGCGAGGCCGATCCGACGTGGTGAACGTGCAGCTCCGCCTTGGGCAGGCCCGCAATGAATGCATCGAGATCGGACAACGGATCCTCCTGGTCGGGTGGTGCGGCGGGGGTGCGGAACGGCCTGGTCATGCTATGCGCGGCCGGACCGGCGGCCCGGTGCGGGGCCTAATATGGCGGGGAAGTGACGGGCAGGAGAGCGCGATGGGTGACGGGCGGCGGCCGCGGGACCGGCATGCCGCGCGGGGCCCGTACGCCGTCCCGGCGCCCCCGCCCGCACCCAATTCCGCCAACCGCCCCCACTACCTCACCCACCCCGCCTACAGCGGCCCCGCGAGCCATGGGGGATACCCCGGCCACCCGGGCCGTCCCCGCCATCCGGCATCCCTCGCCCCCCGCGGCCCCCTCGCGCACCCCGCCTGGCTGCCCGCCCGGCCCGGCAACGGGTTCGGCACCGCCGCCCTCGTCGTCGGCATCGTCGGTGCGCTGCTCGGCGTCAGCATCGTCCCCGGCATCCTCCTCGGCGTCCTGGCGATCGCCTTCGGCGCCGTCGGCCGGGCCCGGCAGCGCCGGGGCACGGCCACCAATGGCGGTACGGCCGTGGCCGGGATCGTCCTCGGCGGTCTCGCGCTGCTGATCAGCGGCGCGATGATCACCTTCATCGCGGCCGGGCGCTGAACCGGACGAGCGGCTCCTCCCCGGGGCGCGTCCCCACCTCAGCCTTTCTCGCTCCCGGTCGCCCCCGCCCCCTCGGCCAGCCTCTGGCGCACCTCCATCAGCGCGAACCCCAGCAGATTCAGCCCCCGCCACTGCGCCGGCTTCTCGGCGCGCTCGTCGTCGGCGGCCAGGCCGATGCCCCAGATCCGGTCCAGCGGGCTGGCCTCGACCAGCACCCGGGAGTGCGTACCGAGCAGGAACGCGCGCAGCGCCGCGTCCTGACCGAATTTATGCAGATTGCCCTCGATGACCAGATCGAAGCGGCGCTGCACCCAGACGGCGTCGTCGAAACCGCGGACCTTGCGGCCGGCGTCCTTGGCCTGTTTGGGATGGCCCGCGGATATCGCCTGCCGCTCCGCCTCCGGGTCGTCGAACAGGCGGGCCTTGCCGGCCATCATCCAGTGCTCCGCGGTGGCGTAGGTGACGCCGTCGACGGTGAAGGGAGAGGGCCACCACTGGCTGAAGCAGCTCGCGCCGATGCCTCCGTCGCGCTGCGGCCGGTGGCCCCAGAAATGGACGTATTTGAGGCGCTTCCCGGCGGCCGTCACCGCGCGGAGTTCTTCGACCGAGCGCGGGCCGTCCGCGTCGCGATGTGCCGCGCGCCGCGTGTCGGTCCCCGTCGTGTTGTGCATCATGCCGGGATTCTGTCAGCGGGCACTGACAACGTGTCGGGGGTTCGGCAACGAAAATCGCAGAATTCGTCGCGTAACCAAAAGGCAACAACGGAATCACTTGTTGGTGGCCTTTTCCTCTGTCAAGATCGGCCATCGATTCCGGAAATAGCTACGCCTGGCTGTGCCGCTGAGCGGCCCCGGAGCCCGGCGGAGGAGAGCACCATGGATCACCGTTTCGATGTCACCGAGCGATTCGCCGAGGGCGCGCAATTCATCGCGGGGAGTCTCCGCAGCGGCACCTCGGGCCGCACTCAGGCGGTGGTGGACCCGGCTACCGGGGAGCAGGTGTACTCCTACGAACTCGCAGGTACGGCGGATGTGGACGCCGCCGTCGAGGCCGCCGCGCGGGCGTTCCCCGAGTGGGGCGGCGCCACCCCGGGCGAGCGTTCCGACGCGCTGCACCGCTTCGCCGCCGCGCTCGCCGAGGACGCGGGTGATCTCGCCTTCGCCGAATCGCTGAACTGTGGAAAGCCGATCAAGCTCAGCAATGAGTTCGATGTGCCGGGTTCCATCGACAACGCCGCGTTCTTCGCGGGTGCCGCCCGCCATCTGGAGGGCAAGGCGGCCGGTGAATACAGCGCCGATCACACCTCCGTCATCCGCCGGGAACCCATCGGGGTCGTCGGCTCGATCGCGCCCTGGAACTATCCGCTCCAGATGGCCGCCTGGAAGGTGCTGCCGGCCGTCGCCGCGGGCAACACCATCGTCCTCAAGCCCGCCGAGATCACCCCGCTCACCTCGCTGCTGTTCGCGCAGGCCGCGCAGCGGGCCGGACTCCCCGACGGCGTGATCAACATCGTCTCCGGCGCGGGTCGGGACGCCGGCGAGCACCTGGTGGGCCATCCCGCCGTCGCCATGACCTCCTTCACCGGCTCGACCGGCGTCGGCAAGCGCGTCGCCGAGATCGCCACCGGGACGGTCAAGCGCCTCCACCTCGAGCTGGGCGGCAAGGCCCCGTTCGTGGTCTTCGACGACGCGGACCTGGAGGCCGCCGTCCACGGAGCGGTGGCCGGCTCGCTGATCAACACCGGGCAGGACTGCACCGCGGCCACCCGCGCCTACGTCCAGCGCCCGCTCTACGACGCGTTCGTCAGCGGCGTCGCCGACCTGATGGCCACCGTACGGCTGGGCGACCCCTTCGACCCGTCCACCGACCTCGGCCCGCTGATCTCGCACACCCAGCGCGACCGGGTGGCCGCCTTCGTCGACCGGGCGCGCGGCTACGCCACCGTCGTCACCGGTGGCGAGGCCCCCGGCGGCGAGCTGGCCAAGGGCGCCTACTACCGCCCCACGCTGATCGCCGGTGCCGCGCAGGACAGCGAGATCGTGCAGTCCGAGATCTTCGGCCCGGTGTTGGTCGTGCTGCCCTTCGACAGCGACGACGAGGGCATCGCGCTGGCCAACGACACCCCCTACGGGCTGGCGGCCTCCGCCTGGAGCCGGGACGTCTACCGCACCGGCCGCGCCACCCGCGAGATCAAGGCCGGCTGCGTCTGGGTCAACGACCACATCCCGATCATCAGCGAGATGCCGCACGGCGGCGCCAAGGCGTCCGGCTACGGCAAGGACATGTCGGCCTACTCCTTCGAGGAGTACACGCAGGTCAAGCACGTCATGTACGACAACACCGCAGTGGCCAGGAAGGACTGGCACCGCACGGTCTTCGGGGACCGCGCCTAGGTCCCGTCCCCGGGTGCCCCGCCGCATGGGCGGGCACCCACCCTCCGCGGCACCGTCACCACCGGCCGAGCGCCGGGCACACCCCTGAAAGGGCACCGCGCATGGAGCACCACGAGCAGCCCGAACCCCTCTCCGCGGCCGAACTGGCCGCCATGCGCCGCAGTGCGACCAACGGCCGACTCGCCATGACCCGCCGCTCGCTGCTGCGCGCGAGCGCCGCCATGGCGGCCGTGACGGGTGGCCTGGGCGCCCTGTCCGCCTGCGGCATCCCGCCCGCCGGCCGGACGGACGCCGTCCGTTCCGATGACCACTCCGCGGCGGAGAAGCGCCTCACCTTCTCCAACTGGACCGAGTACATGGACATCAGCGACGACGGCAAACACCGGCCGACGCTGGAGGCCTTCACCAAGCGAACCGGCATCGCCGTCAAGTACACCGAGGACATCAACGACAACGACGAGTTCTTCGGCAAGGTCCAGGCGCAGCTGGCCAACGGCCAGGACACCGGCCGCGACCTGATCGTGCTCACCGACTGGATGTGCGCGCGGATGATCTCCCTGGGCTGGATACAGGCCCTGGACCCGGCCAATCTGCCGCACGCCTACGCCAACCTCTCGGCGCAGTACCGCGACCCCGCCTGGGACCCGGGCCGCGCGCACTCCTACGTCTGGCAGGGCATCCCGGCGGTCATCGCCTACAACAAGAAGGCCACCGGCGGCAAGAAGGTCGACTCCGTCAGCCAGCTGCTGGAGGACCCCGCCCTCAAGGGACGCGTCGGATTCCTCTCCGAGATGCGCGACACCATCGGCCTGACCCTGCTCGACATGGGCAAACGGCCCGAGGACGTCACCGGTGACGACTTCGACGCGGCGATCGCCCGCCTCCAGAAGGGCGTCGACAGCAAACAGATCCGCCGCTTCACCGGCAACGACTACACCAACGACCTGGACAAGGGCGACCTCGCCGCCTGCGTCGCCTGGGCCGGCGACATCGTCCAGCTCCAGAGCGACAACCCGGACATCGCCTATGCGATCCCCACGTCCGGCTACATGACGTCCACCGACAACCTGATGGTGCCCAACAAGGCCCGCCACAAGAAGAACGCCGAACGGCTCATCGACTACTTCTACGAGCCCGAGGCGGCCGCCCGGCTCGCGGCGTACATCAACTACGCCTGCCCCGTCGACGGCGTACGCGACGAACTCGCCAAGATCGACAAGAAGGCGGCCGACAACCCGCTGATCCTGCCGGACAAGGAGATGGCCGCCCGGTCCCACTCCTTCCGGGCCCTCAGCGCCAAGGAGAACAAGGCGTTCAGCCAGAAGTTCTCCGACCTCACCGGCGCCTGACCCCGATCGCCGCCGGCGCGCCCCCACGCCCCCGCCAGGCCCGTACGAGCCGCTTCGACCTCCGACCCACGGGACGACCCACATGACCAAGACCGAGACCCCCCAGACCAGCGGCGGTGACGTCCGCCTCACCGGGATCAGCAAAACCTACGGCTCCTTCACCGCCGTCCACCCGCTCGACCTCACCGTCCCCGCGGGCTCCTTCTTCGCGCTGCTGGGCGCCTCGGGCTGCGGCAAGACCACCACGCTGCGCATGATCGCCGGGCTGGAGGACCCCACCACCGGGACCGTCGAGCTCTCCGGCCGGGACGTCACCGACCTGCCGCCCTACAAGCGCCAGGTCAACACCGTCTTCCAGAACTACGCGCTCTTCCCGCACCTGGACATCTTCGAGAACGTCGCCTTCGGGCTGCGCCGCCGCGGCATCAAGTCGGTCAAGAAGCAGGTCGAGGAGATGCTCGACCTCGTCCAGCTCGGCCCGATGGCGCGCCGCAAGCCGCAGCAGCTCTCCGGCGGCCAGCAGCAGCGCGTCGCGGTCGCCCGCGCGCTGATCAACCACCCCCAGGTGCTGCTCCTCGACGAGCCGCTGGGCGCCCTCGACCTCAAGCTGCGCCGCCAGATGCAGCTGGAGCTCAAGCGCATCCAGACCGAGGTCGGCATCACCTTCGTCCATGTCACCCACGACCAGGAGGAGGCCATGACGATGGCCGACACCGTGGCCGTGATGAACGGCGGCCGGGTCGAACAGCTCGGCGCCCCCGCCGACCTCTACGAGAACCCCGCCAGCACCTTCGTCGCCAACTTCCTGGGCACCTCCAACCTCATCGAGGCCGAGGTCGTCGAGGCCGGCGACGAGGAGCTGCTGCTCAAGGCCGCCGGCAACAAGCTGCGGCTGCCCACCCACCGGTGCAGCGCCACCGCCCGCGGCGGCGACAAGGTGCTGGCCGGCGTACGGCCCGAGAAGATGGCCCTGGCACACACCGACGACGCCGCGGACGTCACCGACGGCCACAACCGGCTGCCCGGCCGGATCAAGGACGCCAGCTTCATCGGCGTCTCCACCCAGTACGTCATCGAGACGCCGGGCCTGGGCGAACTCGCCGTCTACGAGCAGAACATCACACGCGACGGCCGCCTCATACCGGGCGCCGAGGTCGTCGTGCACTGGAACCCGGCGCACACCTTCGGCCTCGACGCCGCCCAGGACATCGCCGCCGGAGCGGACCTTGACGAGGAGGCCGCATGAGTACCACCGAGGCCCCCGCGTCCCCGGAGAAGACCGACGCCGAGCCGCTCACGCTCCGCAGGACGCCCACCCGTAAGCGGCTGGTCCCCTACTGGCTGCTGCTGCCCGGCATCCTGTGGCTGATCGTCTTCTTCGCCGCGCCGCTCGTCTACCAGGCGTCGACGTCCATCCAGACCGGCTCCCTCGAAGAGGGCTTCAAGGTCACCTGGCACTTCGCCACCTACTGGGACGCGCTCGGCGAGTACTGGCCGCAGTTCGTCCGCTCCGTGGCGTACGCCGCCGTCGCCACCTTCCTCTGCCTGGCGCTGGGCTACCCGCTCGCCTACCTCATCGCCTTCAAGGCCGGACGCTGGCGCAATGTCGTGATGATCCTGGTCATCGCGCCGTTCTTCACCAGCTTCCTGATCCGCACGCTGGCCTGGAAGACGATCCTGGCGGACGGCGGACCGGTCGTCGGCGTCCTCAACTCGCTGCACTTCCTGGACGTCACCAGCGCCCTGGGCATCACCGAAGGGCACCGGGTGCTGGCCACCCCGCTCGCGGTGGTCTGCGGACTGACGTACAACTTCCTGCCGTTCATGGTCCTGCCGCTCTACACCTCGCTGGAGCGCATCGACCCCCGCCTCCACGAGGCGGCCGGCGACCTGTACGCCCGCCCATCCACCACCTTCCGCCGGGTGACCTTCCCGCTCTCCATGCCGGGCGTCGTCGCGGGCACCCTGCTCACCTTCATCCCGGCCGCCGGCGACTACATCAACGCCGAACTGCTGGGGTCCACCGACCAGAAGATGATCGGCAACGTCATCCAGTCGCAGTTCCTGCGGGTCCTGGACTACCCGACCGCCGCCGCCCTCTCCTTCATCCTCATGGCGGCCATCCTCGCCATGGTCACCATCTACATCCGCAAGTCGGGGACGGAGGACCTGGTCTGATGTCCGTACGGGAAACCACGGCCGCACGCGAAACCGCCGCGCCACGCACCCGCAACAAGGGCCTGCTGTGGCTGCGCCGCAACATCATCACGATCGCGGGCCTGGGCACGCTGGGCTATCTGGTCCTGCCCAACCTCGTCGTGATGGTCTTCTCCTTCAACAAGCCCAACGGCCGCTTCAACTACCAGTGGCAGCGCTTCTCCACGGACGCCTGGACCGATCCGTGCGGCGTCGCCGACCTGTGCGGCTCGCTCGGGCTGAGCCTGCAGATCGCGGTCTGGGCCACCATCGGCGCGACCGTCCTGGGCACGATGATCTCGTTCGCGCTGGCGCGCTACCGCTTCCGGGCCCGCGCCTCCGTCAACACCCTGATCTTCCTGCCGATGGCGATGCCCGAGGTCGTCATGGCCGCCTCGCTGGCCACGCTGTTCCTCAACATGGGCATCCCGTTCGGCTTCTGGACGATCCTGATCGCCCACATCATGTTCTGCCTGAGCTTCGTCGTCACGGCGGTCAAGGCCCGTGTGATGAGCATGGACCCGCGCCTGGAACAGGCCGCCCAGGACCTCTACGCCACACCGGTGCAGACGTTCCTGCGCGTCACCCTGCCGATCGCCGCCCCCGGCATCGCGGCCGGCGCGCTGCTCTCCTTCGCCCTGTCCTTCGACGACTTCATCATCACCAACTTCAACGCCGGCTCCACCGTGACCTTTCCCATGTTCGTCTGGGGATCGGCGCAGCGTGGCACGCCCGTTCAGATCAATGTCATCGGTACGGCGATGTTCCTGGTCGCCGTCCTGTGCGTAGTCACCGGCCAGATCGCCGGAAACCGCCGTAAGAGGAGCAAGAGGAGCTGAGAACCATGGCACGAGCTGCCATGTCGTACACGTCCGGGGCGCATCCCTCGTACCCCGTCCACGCGCTCGCCGACGCCGAACCCACCCCGTTCTGGCTGACCGACCCCGGCCGACCGGCCGCCGAGCCCGCCCTCGTCGGCGACGAGACCTGCGATCTGCTGGTCGTCGGCGGCGGCTACTCGGGACTGTGGACCGCGCTGATCGCCAAGGAGCGCGATCCGCAGCGCGATGTCGTCCTGATCGAGGGCGCCGAGGTCGGCTGGGCGGCCTCCGGGCGCAACGGCGGCTTCTGCGCCGCCTCCCTCACCCACGGCCTCGGCAACGGCATGGCCCGCTGGCCGGGCGAGCTCGCCAAGCTGGAGGAACTGGGCATCCAGAACCTCGACGCCATCGAGCACGCCGTCGCCCGCTACAACATCGACTGCGCCTTCGAGCGCACCGGCGAGATCGACATCGCCACCGAGGCCTACCAGGTCGCCGAGCTCAAGGAGGCCGCCGAGGACGCCGCCGAGCTGGGCCTGACCCGCCACCGCTTCCTCGACCGGGACGAACTGCGCGCCGAGATCGACTCGCCCACCTTCCGCGCCGGGCTCTGGGACCGCGACGGCGTCGCCATGCTCAACCCGGCCAAGCTCGCCTGGGGCCTGAAGCAGGCCTGCCTCGGCTTCGGCGTCCGCATCTACGAGCGCACCCGCGCCACCGGCCTGGCCTCCGAGGGCATGGGCATGGCCGTCCGCACCCCCTACGGCCGGATCTTCGCCCGCCATGTGGCGCTCGGCACCAACGCCTTCCCGTCGCTGGTCAAGCGGGTCCGCCCGTACATCGTCCCGGTCTACGACCACGCCCTGATGACCGAGCCGCTCTCCGACGAGCAGCTCGCCGCCATCGGCTGGAAGAACCGCCAGGGCCTCTCGGACTCCAACAACCACTTCCACTACTTCCGCATCACCGCCGACAACCGCATCCTGTGGGGCGGCTACGACATCGTCTACCGCTACGGCGGCGGCGTACGGGCCGAGTACGACCAGCACCCGGCCACCTACGAGAAGCTCGCCCGGCACTTCTTCCGCTGCTTCCCGCAGCTGGAGGGCCTGCGCTTCAGCAACGCCTGGGGCGGCGCCATCGACACCTGCTCCCGCTTCTCGGCCTTCTTCGGCACCGCGCACGCCGGCCGGGTCGCCTACGCCGCCGGCTACACCGGCCTCGGCGTCGGCGCCACCCGCTTCGGCGCCGAGGTGATGCTCGACCTGCTCGCGGGCGAGCGCACCGAGCGCACCGAGCTGGAGATGGTGCGCAGCAAGCCGCTCCCCTTCCCGCCGGAGCCGCTGCGCTGGGCCGGCATCGGCATCACCCAGTGGTCGATGACCCGCGCCGACACGCACGGCGGGCGGCGGAATCTGTGGCTGAAGGCCATGGACAAGGTGGGCCTCGGCTTCGACAGCTGAGCCGCAACGGGGGGCGGGCGACCGGGAGTCGCACGCCCCCCTCGTGCCGCGAACACCCCCGGCATCCGTGTAAGGATCCGGCCCGTGTGCCCTCCCTTCCCGGAGAGACGGCCGCCCGACCGGGCCGCCGGGGAAGCGAGGGACGGCATGAGCGCGCCGGGGGCGAACAACGCAGTGGACTGGCTGGTATCGGCGGCAGCGGACCCAGGGGCCTGCCGGTGGGAATGGGAACGCAACCCGCTCGGCGTCACGCTCCTGCCGGCCGGCCGGCTCTGGGACGTACTCATCGTCGACGGCACGCTCGGCGCCCCGGCCCTCGCCGTCCTCCGCCGCGTCCTCGCCCGCCCCGGCCCCGTCCTGGCCGGCTCCGGCGACTGCCGCACCGGCTTCTTCGTCCCGGCCGGCACCACCGGCCGCTGGCTGGGCACCGGCGTACGGGGCGCCGGGCGCGGCACCTGGATCGCGGTCCCGTACCCGGGCCGGGCCACCGGCGGCGTCCGCTGGCTGGTGCCCCCGGACGCCGCCGGCACGCTCACCGACCCGTGCGTCCTGGAGCTCGCCCTGCACGAGGCGGCGGCTTCACTGGCGGCGGGCAGAGCGTGAGGGGCCCGTGCGGAGTTACGGCTCCACCCGCCGCGTACCGTCGCGCACCCACCGGTCACTGTCCGCCCACCGGTCGCACACCGCCCACCACACCGCCAGCAGTACCCCGGCCAGACACCAGCTGCCGAGCACATCCAGCGGCCAGTGATAGCCGCGGCGCACCAGCCCGATGCCCACGCCGGCATTGAGCAGCGCGACACCGGCCACCAGGGCGGCGCGGGCCCGACGGCCCGCCCGCTCCCGTACCCGGATCAGCAGCAGCGCGGCCGCCCCGTACGCCACCGCCGCCGTGGCCCCGTGCCCCGACGGATAGAAGCCGTCGTGCACGCCGCCCGCCATCTGCGGCGGTCCCGGCCGCGCGAACCACAGCTTGAGCGGGACGACCAGCGCGGGCACCGCGGCCGGCGCGAGCGCGGCGGCGAGCGGCGGCAGCCACCAGCGCGCCGGACCGCCGGCCCCCGGACCCCGTCGCGGCCGCCGCCGGTAGCCGCGCCGGGCGGCCCACCCCGCCGCCACCAACAGCACCGGCAGCGCGACCACCGCATTGCCGAGATCAGCGAAGAATTCCGCGGCCCCGACGGGAACGGCACTGCCGGCAACGGCCCGCCCGACGCTCTCGTCGACGGACCGCAGCGGCCCATGGACCGCCACCTGCCAACTGATCGCGGCAAAGAGCAGCGCGCTGACCAGGCAGACCGTGCGGGGGAGAAAGAGAGTCGGCCGCCTCGGAACAGGGGGGGTGGTTCCGAGGCGGCCGCGCTGACCGGTGTCCCGCGCGCCCCGGGGGGTATGGGGCGGGCGGACATCCGATCGGTGAGGATTTCCGGAGCCCCGCAGAGCAGGGGTCCGGGTGTCGTGCGCGAGGGCACGGCCTGATCGGAGCCGGGGAAGCGCCGACCGGGCGTCGCCCGCAGTCCCCTGCGGACGGGGTGTTTCACTCATCTGTCAAAACCGTACGGCACCGGGAGCACGCCCGACAGGCGCATCACCCTGCCGCCATCGGCCCCCCACATCTTCTTCACGCCGCCCTTCCAGCTACGCGCGTACGCCCCCGCGCGCGGAGCGGGGAACGGCGCGGCCCGGGGCACGACATGAGCCGTGCCCCGGGCCGCGCCCGGGTCATCCCGTGTCCGTTCTCGCTCAGAGCTTGGCGAACGCCGCCTCGAGGATGTCCAGACCCTCGTTGAGCAGGTCCTCGCCGATGACCAGCGGCGGCAGGAAGCGCAGCACGTTGCCGTACGTACCGGTCGTCAGGACCAGCAGGCCCTCCTGGTGGCAGGCCTTGGCGAGCGCGCCGGTGGCCTCCGGGTTCGGGTCCTTGGAACCGGACTTGACCAGCTCGATCGCGATCATCGCGCCGCGGCCGCGGACCTCGCCGATGATGTCGAACTTCTCCTGAATGGCCGTCAGCCGGGCCTTCATGACCGACTCGATGTGCTTGGCCTTGGCGTTGAGGTCCTGCTCGCGCATGGTCTCGAGGGAGCCGAGCGCCGCGGCGCAGGCCACCGGGTTACCGCCGTAGGTGCCGCCCAGGCCGCCCGCGTGCGCGGCGTCCATGATCTCGGCGCGGCCGGTCACGGCGGCCAGCGGCAGACCGCCGGCGATGCCCTTCGCCGTCGTGATCAGGTCCGGGACGATGCCCTCGTCCTCGCACGCGAACCACTGGCCGGTACGGCAGAAGCCGGACTGGATCTCATCGGCGACGAAGACGATCCCGTTCTCCTTCGCGAAGTTCGCGATGGCGGGCAGGAAGCCCTTGGCCGGCTCGATGAAGCCGCCCTCGCCGAGCACCGGCTCGATGATGATCGCCGCGACGTTGTCCGCGCCGATCTGCTTGTTGATCTGCTCGATGGCCTGGGCCGCGGCTTCCTGGGCGCAGTTCTCCGGGCCGGTCAGCCAGCGGTAGGGGTAGGCGACCGGTACGCGGTAGACCTCGGGCGCGAACGGGCCGAAGCCGTTCTTGTACGGCATGTTCTTCGAGGTCAGCGCCATCGTCAGGTTCGTACGGCCGTGGTAGCCGTGGTCGAAGACGACGACCGCCTGGCGCTTGGTGTAGGCGCGGGCCACCTTGACGGCGTTCTCCACGGCCTCGGCGCCGGAGTTGAACAGCGCGGACTTCTTGGCGTGGTCGCCCGGGGTCAGCTCGGCGAGCGCCTCACAGACCTCGATGTACGGCTCGTACGGCGTGACCATCGCGCAGGTGTGGGTGAAGTCGTTGAGCTGCGCGGTCGCCCGGCGCACCACGGCCTCGGCGCTGTTGCCGACCGAGGTCACGGCGATACCGGAACCGAAGTCGATCAGGGAGTTGCCGTCCACGTCCTCCAGGACACCGCCGCCGGCGCGCTTGACGAACACGGGCAGCACCGCACCGACGCCGGCCGCCACGGTGGCCTGCTTACGGGCCCACAGCTCCTGCGACTTCGGGCCGGGGATGGCGGTGACGACGCGACGCTCCTGGGGGAGGGCGGGCCCTCCGGACAGTTCGGTCATGGCAGTCTCCTGGGTTGGACGGCGACGTACAGGGTTGTACAGGGGTCTTGTTCTCGCAGGTTAGGGCCGGTGGACGGGCCCTGGCATGTTCCGTTCGGGAGAAGTGCGCGTGTTGCGTTGTCCGCACCGGACATAGCGACGGAGCGCGGCCAGTAGATTGAACGGCGGCAGCAGCTGACGGTTCAAGGGGGACAAGGGCAGCGGATGGATACCGAGGGCACGCAGGACGCACGCAACACCCGCTCCGAACTGGTCCCGCGGCCGACGACACCGCCGGACGCCCCGCCGCGGCCCAGCGTGCCGCCCCGTTTCACCGAACACGCGCGGGCAGACGGAGGGGCAGCGGCCTCCGGTGCGTCCACGAGGCCAGGCGATGCTCCGCAGTCGCCGTTCATGGCATGGCTGAGTGCTCCGCGTGTCCTGGCCGGACCAGGCGTATGGGCCTTTGAATACAAACCCAAACCGAAAGACGAGCCGCATGAGATTGCGGTAACCCAGCTCATCGTCGGCGCCGTGATTTCGTTCCTTTGTGCATGGCTGGTCTGGTCGCTGTTGATGGCGAATGCACTCGGCCCGTACTGGGAGTGGCCGCGTCAGGTAATGCTGCCGAATTCCTGGCAGACGGGAAACTCGGGTGTTGTCTCGTCATTCGTGTATATGGCGCTGATTCTCGGGGTGATCGTCATCGTCTTTGCGCGGGTGGGGCGATGGGCCGAGCTTTTCCGCCGGCTGATCGCCCCGCTGCTGAACAGGGTGTGGGCTAGGCTGCCCTCATGGCTGGCTCCCAACGACCCAGGCTTGCTCGCTGCCGGAGAGCTGATCGTGCGGGCCGTCCTGACTCTGGTGATCGTCTGGTTCCTGTGGCAGTGGTGCACCGACACCTCGACCGATTCATCCCTGCTCATGCTGCAGCTGGAGAACCTCGCGCCGGAATCGGCGCCGGGGAAATCTTATTTCAACATCACCGCCAGCTTCACCCTTATCGACCTCGGAGTTCTTCTGGCTTTCTTCGGCAGGTTCGCCTGCATTCCCGAGCTGTGGCATCGTTACGGCTCGAAGGGGCGCCGTAACAAATCCGATGCGGGAACGCCGGACGAAACCACCGTACGAGTGCTCGAGGTGGAGCAGGCGGAATGGGCCAGCCTGCGGGCTGCCGGCGCTCCGGCGGCCGCTGATCGTCTGGCACGCGAAGCACGGTCCGGGCTTATGAATGATGTCGATCATGCGCGGCTCACGCGTGCCTGGGAGTCTGTCCGCGTGCACCCGGGCCGTCTCCCGGCCTTCATTGACGACGTTCAGGAAAGCGGCGCCGCGGCGTGCCTGCACCCGTCCGGCGCGCGTGATCTGGTGACGCGCACTGCACGGCACGACCTCCTCACCTGTCAGGTACGTATCGGCACGACGTCCGAAGATGCTCGCAATCCATACGACCGTCGTGGCGCGGGGTTTGCACTGGAACCAGACGTGCTCGGCACTTCCTTGCTGGCGGTGGGTCCGTCGGGATCGGGAAAGTCGACTCGATTGGTGCGCCCGTTGGTGGAGTCCCTGTGTCTCCAGGCGCTTGCCGGGCGTGCTGCGATCGTGACCATCGGAGCGGCCGGAACGGCCCCCGGAACCGAGGACTCCTTTGATGCCGTGATCAGGTTCGGCCGCCGCGATTCGGCATGCGATCTCGACCTCTACGGCGGCACCACCGACCCCGACGAGGCGGCCGGGATCCTCGCCGAGGCGCTGGTCGGCGACCTCGCCGAGCAGCTGCCCGGCGGCGACAGCCGGCGCGCCGCGACCGCGCTCGCCCAGCTGCTCGGCCCCTTCCGGTTCGCCCACGACCGGTTCCCCACGGTTCCCGAGCTGCGCGAGCTGCTGGACGGCGCGCCGGAGGCGATGGGCGCGCTGCGCGCCGCCCTGGAGGGCGCCCGCGAGCAGACCCTGCTGCGCGAACTGGACGCCCGCGCGCGGCAGTCGGAGCGCGCCGGCGATGTGGGCGTCCTGCTCGCCGACCGCATCGCGCTGCTCGACCGGCCCGCCTTCGCCGACTTCTTCGACCCCACGGGCGGCACCCGCCAGGTCTCCCTGCGCGCCCTCGACCACCCGCTGCGGGTCCGCATCGAACTGCCCGAACGCGGTCATGCGGAGGCCTCACGGATCCTCGCCCGGCTGGTCCTCGCGCAGTTCACCGAGTGCGCGGTGGCCCGCACCGACCGTTCGCTCTTCGCCTGCCTGGTGCTCGACGAGGCGGCGCACACCATCACCGCCGAGGCGCTGCGCGGCCTCCAGCGGCTGCGCTCGGCGAACGCCGGCGCGGTGCTCACCCTGCGCTCGCTGGACGATGTGCCCGACGCGCTGCGCGGCGCGCTGCTCGGCGCGGTCGGCTGCCGGATGGCGTTCGCGGGCGTGACGACCTGGGACGGGGCGCGGTTCGCCGAGGTGTGGGGCAAGGAGTGGGTGGAGACCCGCGATGTGACGGACCGCCAGATCATCGCGGAGAGCGCCGCGGGGAAGGCGTTCCACATCTTCCGCCACCTGGTCACCGGCAAGGCGGCCACCGCCAAGGCCGTCACCGTACGGACGGTGGAGCGGGAGCGCTGGTCCGCCTCCGACCTGGCCAACTCGGTCCCGGCCGGGCATGCGGTGCTGTCGGTGACGTCGGTGAAGGGCGAGCACGCGCCGCCGGTGCTGGTGGATCTGCGGAAGTGAGGGAGGGGACGGCCGCCGGACGGTGCACACCGCATCCGCCGGGTGACGCCCTGTAGCGCAGCGTTGCCGGTGTCCTTCTTGTCGTTTCTGCGTTCCGAGGGCGCCGTTCCGCCCGAACGGTGTTCCCGTATTCCTCCGCTGAGGCAGAATCGGAAGCGGCCGTTCATACGGGGCGGCGCAAACCTCCATCGGGCGGCCCTCGCTCCCGTCGTCATCGAAGGTCCTATGCCCCACACCCTCGCTTCCCTGGTCAACCACACCGCGCTCAAGCTGACCGTGCTCGCGGGCGAGGGCGGGCTGAACGTCCCGGTGCGCTGGGCGCATGCCAGTGAGCTGATCGACCCGGTGCCGTACATGGAGGGTGGCGAGCTGCTGCTGATCACCGCGCTCAAGCTGGACGCGGAGGATGCGGAGGCGAGCCGCCGGTATGTGCGGCGGGTGGCGCAGGCGGGCGTGGTCGGGCTGGGCTTCGCGGTCGGGGTGAACTACGAGGAGGTGCCCGAGGCGCTGGTGGAGGCGTGCCGGCAGGAGGGGCTGCCGCTGCTCGGGGTGCCCCGTCGGACGCCCTTCATCGCCCTCAGCAAGGCCGTCTCGGCCGCCGTCGCCGCCGACCAGTACCGCGCGGTGACCGCCGGGTTCGAGGCGCAGCGGGAGCTGACCCGGGCCGCGCTGAGCGCCGAGGGGCCGGCCGAACTGCTGGCCCGGCTCGCCGCGCACCTGGACGGCTGGGCCGCGCTGTACGACGCGTCGGGGTCCGTGGTGGCCGCCGCCCCCGACTGGGCGGCCCGGCGGGCGGCGCGGCTGGCCGACGACGTGGGCCGGCTGCGGGAGCGGCCCGCGCCCGCCAGTTCGGTGGTCAGCGATACGGACGGTGACGACCGGGTCGAGCTCCAGTCGCTGGGCACGGGGCGGCGGGCGCGCGGCGTGCTCGCGGTGGGGACCGGGGCGTCGCTGGGGACCGCCGAACGGTACGCCGTGCACTCCGCCGTCGCCCTGCTCACCCTCACCACGGAGCGGTCCCGCGCCCTGCAGGACGCCGAGCAGCGCCTCGGCGCGGCGGTGCTGAAGATGCTGCTGGCCGGGGAGCCGGACCATGCGCGGGCGGTGGCGGGGCGGCTCTACGGCGGACTGCTGGACGCCCCGTTCCGGATGGTGGTGGCCGAGCCGGTGGCCGCCGACGAGGAGCCGTCCGCCGCGGCGGCCCCCTCCACGCCGGCCGTACTCGATGCGCTGGCCGATGCGATGGACTCCGCCGCCGCCAGGACCGGCGAGGCGGTGCTCGCCGTCCCGGACGGCACCCGGCTGATCGTGCTGGTCGCGGACGGCGGTGCGGCCGCGGAGGCCTGTGCCGGGTTCGCCGCCCAGGCCGAGGCCCGCTCCGGGGCGCCGTCCCGGCCGCGCGGCCGGCCCGCCCGCGGCGAGGCGGCCCGCGGCGAGGGCCTGGCGATCGGGCTGTCCGCGCCGACCGGCCCGATCGCCGCCGCGAACGCCTACCGCCAGGCCGAACAGGCGCTGTACGTCGCCCGCCGCCGCGGCCGGGCGCTGGTCGAGCACGAGGACGTGGCGGCCGGATCCGTGCTGCCGCTGCTCGCCGACGACGCGGTACGGGCCTTCGCGGACGGACTGCTGCGGGCGCTGCGCGAGCACGACGCGACCGGGCGCGGCGATCTGGTGGCGTCGCTGCGCGCCTGGCTCGCCCGGCACGGCCAGTGGGACGCGGCCGCCGCCGACCTCGGCGTGCACCGCCACACGCTGCGCTACCGGATGCGGCGGGTGGAGGAGATCCTGGGCCGCTCGCTGGACGACGCGGATGTCCGGATGGAGCTGTGGCTGGCGCTCAAGGCGACCTCGACGCCGCCGGAGGAGTGAGGAGACGGCGCCCCCGGCGGCAATACCTCCTCCACCGCGGAGAGAGGCGCCCGCCGATTGCTCCGGTTCGGACAAACGCCACGACGGCGCCGCGCCCCTACCGTGGGTGCAGCGGAGCCGCTCGCGGCGCCATACGCATCACTCCACCACTTCGGAAGGGCCGGGATCCACTGTGCCGAACTCTGCTGCAGCCCCCACCGCCTTCTGGCTCGCCGGCCGCAAGGCCACCGGCGACGCCACCTTCGATGTCACCTCCCCCTGGGACGGACGTCACGTCGCTACGGTGAGCGTGCCCACCGAGGATCAGGTGGAGGAGGCCATCGCCGCCTCCGTCGCCGTCCAGGACGAGCTCGCCGCGACCCCGGCCCATGTGCGCGCCGCCGCCCTCGACCACGTCGGCCGTCAGCTGGTGGAGCGTACGGAGGAGATCGCCCGGCTGATCTCCGCGGAGAACGGCAAGCCCATCAAGTGGGCGCGCGGCGAGGTCGGCCGGGCCATCTCCGTCTTCCGCTTCGCGGCCGAGGAGGCCCGCCGCTTCAACGGCGGCGAGGCCCAGCGCCTGGACACCGACGCGGGCGGCGCCGGCCGCCTGGCCCTGACCCGCCGCTTCTCGCGCGGCACGGTGCTGGGCATCGCCCCGTTCAACTTCCCGCTGAACCTGTGCGCCCACAAGATCGCCCCGGCCATCGCGGCCGGCGTCCCGATCATCCTCAAGCCCGCCCCGGCCACCCCGCTCTCCGGGCTGATCATCGGCGAGCTGCTCGCCGACACCGACCTGCCGGCCGGCTCCTGGTCGATCCTGCCGGTGGGCAACGAGGCGATGCCGGCGCTGGTCCAGGACGAGCGCCTGCCCGTCATCTCCTTCACCGGTTCCGAGAAGGTCGGCTACGACATCCTCGACTCGGTGCCGCGCAAGCACTGCACCCTGGAGCTCGGCGGCAACGGCGCGGCCGTCGTGCTGCCCGACTGGTCCTCCGAGGCGGACCTGGACTGGGCGGCGCAGCGGATCGCCACCTTCTCCAACTACCAGGGCGGCCAGTCCTGCATCTCGGTGCAGCGGGTCATCGCGGACGCCTCCGTCTACGACCGCCTGGTCCCCAAGATCGTCGCGGCCGTCAACGCCCAGGTCACCGGCGACCCCTCCGACGACGCCACCGAGGTCGGCCCGCTGGTCAACGAGGCCGCCGCCAAGCGCGTCGAGGACTGGGTGGACGAGGCCGTTCAGCGCGGCGCCAAGCTGCTCGCGGGCGGCAAGCGCGACGGCGCCTCCTACGCGCCGACCGTCCTGGAGGACGTGCCCGCCGGTACGACGCTGGCCACCGAAGAGGTCTTCGGCCCGGTGCTGACCCTCAAGAAGGTCGACGGCGAGGCCGAGGCGTTCGCCGCGGTCAACGACTCCAAGTACGGCCTCCAGGCCGGCGTCTTCACGCACGACACGCAGACCGCCTTCCGCGCCCACCGCGCCCTGGAGGTCGGCGGCGTGATCATCGGCGATGTGCCGTCCTATCGCGCGGACCAGATGCCCTACGGCGGCGCCAAGCAGTCCGGCGTGGGCCGCGAGGGCGTGCGGTACGCGATGGACGACTACACCTACGAGCGGGTGCTGGTCCTGACCGGCCTGGCGCTCTGATCCAGCCTGTAACCCCGTTACAGCGCGCCATTCCGGACCGGCCTGGATTGGTGGACAGCGACGGCTATCCCTTGGGCCGTACTGCCGTCCAGGCTCCGGCCGGCGCACCCCCCGGCGCCGGCCCCTGGCCGCGGCGCGCTCCGGCACCCTGTTCCGGAGCGCGCCGCGTCCCCTTTTCCCGGCATGCGGGCGCCCGCCATGCCGGAATTCGACGGTACGGCGCGCAGCGGGCCCGCTCCTCCTGTCTGAGACGGAGCCGGGCCTGTACCCCAGGGTGGAGCCGCGGCCGCGCGTACTCCCGGCGCGGTACGCCGCACCCCCCGAACGGCCGATAGCGCCGCCCGCCGCGTGGCCGGATCCGCACCCCATATGGCCCATGGCGGATACGCGTCCGCCCGCCCGGCGGATCCCCGCGGTACCACTGGTGCAACCCCCATGGATCGGGTAACCCTCACAAGTAGCACTGTCCGGCGGCCGTCCGACGCACTGCCTGGTGGCCGATGCTGCACTCCCGACCGCGGCGAGGTGAGCTCCTGATGACCGCTCCGTCCATCCGCAAGGTTTCCGAGCGCGAAGCGCGGCAGGTTGCCGAGGCGGCCCGCGAGCAGAACTGGCGCAAGCCCAGCTTCGCCAAGGAACTGTTCCTGGGACGCTTCCGGCTCGACCTCATCCATCCGCACCCCACCCCGGCGGCCGACGACGTGCGGCGCGGTGAGAAGTTCCTGGCCACTCTGCGCGCATTCTGCGAGACCCAGGTCGACGGGGCCCGGATCGAGCGCGAGGCGCAGATCCCCGACGAGACGCTGAACGGGCTCAAGGAGCTCGGCGCGCTCGGCATGAAGATCGACACGAAGTACGGCGGCCTCGGCCTCACCCAGGTCTACTACAACCGCGCCCTCGCGCTGGCCGGCTCCGCCAGCCCCGCCATCGGCGCGCTGCTCTCCGCGCACCAGTCCATCGGCGTGCCGCAGCCGCTCAAGCTCTTCGGCACCCAGGAGCAGAAGGACGCCTTCCTGCCGCGCTGCGCCCGCACGGACATCTCGGCGTTCCTGCTCACCGAGCCGGACGTCGGCTCCGACCCGGCCCGGCTGGCGACCACCGCCGTCCCTGAGGAGGGGGGAGAGTACGTCCTGGACGGCGTGAAGCTGTGGACCACCAACGGCGTCGTCGCCGACCTGCTCGTCGTCATGGCGCGCGTCCCCGCCTCCGAGGGCCACAAGGGCGGCATCACGGCCTTCGTCGTCGAGGCCGACTCGCCCGGCATCACGGTCGAGAACCGCAACGCCTTCATGGGCCTGCGCGGACTGGAGAACGGCGTCACCCGCTTCCACCGGGTACGCGTCCCCGCCGCGAACCGCATCGGCCCCGAGGGCGCCGGCCTGAAGATCGCCCTGACCACGCTCAACACCGGCCGGCTCTCGCTGCCCGCGATGTGCGTCGGTGTCGGCAAGTGGTGCCTGAAGATCGCCCGGGAGTGGTCCGCGGCCCGCGAGCAGTGGGGCAAGTCGATCGCCGAGCACGAGGCCGTGGGCGCCAAGGTGTCCTTCATCGCGGCCACCACCTTCGCCCTCGAGGCCGTCGTCGACCTCTCCTCCCAGATGGCCGACGAAAGCCGCAACGACATCCGCATCGAGGCCGCCCTCGCCAAGCTCTACGGCTCCGAGATGGGCTGGCTGATGGCCGACGAGCTGGTGCAGATCCGCGGCGGCCGCGGCTTCGAGACCGCCGACTCGCTCGCCGCCCGCGGCGAGCGCGCCGTCCCCACCGAACAGATGCTGCGCGACATGCGCATCAACCGGATCTTCGAGGGCTCCACGGAGATCATGCATCTGCTGATCGCCCGCGAGGCCGTCGACGCCCATCTGTCGGTCGCCGGCGATCTCATCGACCCCGAGAAGTCCCTCGCGGACAAGGGCCGGGCGGCCGTCCAGGCCGGCGGTTTCTATGCCCGCTGGCTGCCCAAACTCGTCGCGGGACCGGGCCAACTCCCGCGTACGTACCAGGAGTTCGGTGAACTCGCCGGACATCTGCGCTATGTCGAACGGGCCTCCCGCAAGCTCGCCCGTTCCACCTTCTACGCGATGTCCCGCTGGCAGGGCCGGATGGAGACCAAGCAGGGCTTCCTCGGCCGGATCGTCGACATCGGCGCCGAACTCTTCGCGATGAGCGCGGCCTGCGTACGGGCGGAGCATCTGCGGGTGACCGGCGAGCACGGCCGCGAGGCCCATCAGCTCGCCGAGGTCTTCTGCCGCCAGTCGCGGATCCGCGTCGAGGAACTCTTCGGCCGGCTGTGGACCAACACCGACGACCTCGACCGCAAGATCGTGAACGGGGTGCTGGGCGGCAGCTACACCTGGCTGGAGGAGGGCGTCATCGACCCCAGCGGCGACGGCCCCTGGATCGCGGACGCCACCCCGGGCCCGAGCGCGAAGGACAACGTGCGCCGGCCCATCCGCTGAGGCGGCCGGCCCGCGGCCTCGTACGGGCGGCCTCCGGGTCCCCCGTACGAGGAGCGCCGCCGACCGGCAACAATGGACCGCATGACGGACTCCCTCGCACATCCGCACCTGCGCTTCGAGCCGGCCGCCGGCGATCCGGCGGGACCGCGTGACATCGTGATCCTCGGCTCGACCGGTTCGATCGGCACGCAGGCGATCGACATCGTGCTGCGCAACCCCGACCGCTTCCGCGTGACCGCCCTCTCGGCGGCCGGCGGCCGGGTGGACCTGCTCGCAGACCAGGCGCACCGGCTGCGGGTGGGCACGGTCGCGGTCGCCCGGGAGAACGCCGTCCCCGCCCTGCGCGAGGCCCTCGCCGACCGCTACGGGACCGGGGAGCCGCTGCCGGAGGTCCTGGCGGGCCCCGACGCCGCCACCGAGCTCGCCGGCTCGCCCTGCCACACCGTCCTCAACGGCATCACCGGCTCCATCGGCCTCGCCCCCACCCTCGCCGCCCTCAAGGCCGGCCGGGTGCTCGCGCTCGCCAACAAGGAATCGCTGATCGTCGGCGGCCCGCTGGTCAAGGCCGTCGCCGCGCCCGGCCAGATCATCCCCGTCGACTCCGAGCACTCCGCGCTCTTCCAGGCACTGGCCGGCGGCGACCGCGCCGAGGTCCGCAAGCTCGTCGTCACCGCCTCCGGCGGCCCCTTCCGCGGCCGTACGAAGCGCGAACTGGCCGATGTGACCCCCGAACAGGCCCTCGCCCACCCCACCTGGTCCATGGGCCCGGTCGTGACCATCAACTCCGCGACCCTGGTCAACAAGGGCCTGGAGGTCATCGAGGCGCATCTGCTGTTCGACGTCCCCTTCGACCGCATCGAGGTCGTGGTCCATCCGCAGTCCTATATCCACTCGATGGTGGAATTCACCGACGGTTCCACCCTGGCCCAGGCCAGCCCGCCCGACATGCGCATGCCGATCGCGCTGGGGCTGGGCTGGCCCGAGCGCGTCCCGGACGCGGCACCCGGCGTGGACTGGACGCAGGCCCGGAACTGGGAGTTCTTCCCGCTCGACGCGCAGGCCTTCCCGTCCGTCGCGCTCGCCTGCCATGTGGGTGATCTCGGCGGCACCGCGCCCGCCGTCTTCAACGCGGCGAACGAGGAATGCGTGGATGCGTTCCTCAGCGGCGGGCTGCCGTTCACGGGGATTGTGGATACGGTCGGCGAAGTGGTCGCCGAGCACGGGGTCCCGGCGCAGGGAACCTCCCTGACCGTGGCGGACGTCTTGCAGGCGGAAACCTGGGCGCGCGCTCGCGCCCGTGAACTGGCCGCCCGTGCGGCACGGACACCTTCGGAGGCTCGCGCATGACGACCTGGATGACCATCCTCGGCATAGTCGTCTTCGTCGTCGGCCTGCTCTTCTCCATCGCCTGGCACGAACTCGGCCACCTCTCCACGGCCAAGATGTTCGGTATCCGCGTGCCGCAGTACATGGTGGGATTCGGGCCGACGATCTTCTCCCGCAAGAAGGGCGACACCGAGTACGGCATCAAGGCCGTCCCGCTCGGCGGCTACATCCGGATGATCGGGATGTTCCCGCCCGGCGACGACGGAAAGCTGCAGGCCCGCTCCACCTCGCCGTTCCGCGGCATGATCGAGGACGCCCGCTCGGCGGCCTTCGAGGAGCTCCAGCCCGGCGACGAGAAGCGGCTGTTCTACACCCGCAAGCCCTGGAAGCGCATCATCGTGATGTTCGCCGGGCCGTTCATGAATCTGATCCTCGCGGTCGTGATCTTCATGAGCGTGCTGATGGGCTTCGGCATCAATACGCAGACGACGCAGGTCGGGTCCGTCTCCGACTGTGTGATCTCGGCCTCGGCCAAGACCGACAAGTGCCCCAAGGCCGCCAAGGACTCCCCGGCCAAGGCGGCGGGCCTGAAGGCCGGCGACAAGATCGTCTCGTTCAACGGGCAGGCGGTACCGGACTGGGACGCCCTCCAGGGGCAGATCCGTGACACCACCGGGCCCGCCACGATCGTCGTCGAGCGGCACGGCGCCCGGACGACGCTCCACGCCGACCTGATAGAGAACAAGGTCGCCAAGACCGACGGACACGGCGGGTACGTCCCCGGCGAGTTCGTCACCGCCGGCTTCCTCGGCTTCACGCCGGCCAGCGGCGTCGTCCAGCAGTCCTTCGGCCAGTCCGTCGACCGGATGGGCAACATGGTCGAGCAGGGCGTCGCCTCGCTGGTCCACCTGCCCGCCAAGATCCCGGATTTGTGGGACGCCGCGTTCAACGGCGGCGAGCGCAAGCAGGACTCTCCGATGGGTGTGGTCGGCGCGGCGCGGGTCGGCGGCGAGGTCTTCTCCCTCGACATCCCGCCGGAGCAGCGGGTGGCGACCATGCTCTTCCTGGTCGCCGGCTTCAACCTCTCGCTGTTCCTGTTCAACATGCTGCCGCTGCTTCCGCTGGACGGCGGCCACATCGCCGGCGCCGCCTGGGAGGCCGTCCGCCGGGCCTTCGCCAAGGTCTTCAAGCGGCCCGACCCCGGCCCCTTCGACGTCGCCAAGCTGATGCCGGTCGCGTATGTCGTCGCCGGGATCTTCATCTGCTTCACCCTGCTGGTGCTCGTCGCCGACGTGGTGAATCCGGTGAAACTGACCTGACGGCGCTTCCGGCCGGACCGCGTGTTTGGCCGGAAAGCGGGTTTGGCGACGGCCGGGCACCTCCGTGGCGTTTGGAGGTGCCCGGCCGTCTCCTTTCGGGGGGCCTCAGGGGAGCGATGTGCTCACGGCAACCCGTGTGCCGTAATCTCGGAAGCCGGAGCCCGCCGAAATTCGGGACCTTGATCCACACCTTGGGGTTGCTCGTCAGATGACTGCCATTGCGCTGGGAATGCCGGACGTACCGACCAAGCTGGCCGACCGCCGGGTCAGCCGCAAGATCCACGTCGGTTCGGTCGCCGTGGGCGGAGACGCACCGGTCTCGGTGCAGTCGATGACGACCACGCGGACGTCCGACATCGGCGCGACGCTCCAGCAGATCGCCGAGCTGACGGCCTCCGGCTGCCAGATCGTCCGGGTCGCCTGCCCCACGCAGGACGACGCCGACGCGCTCCCGGTCATCGCGAAGAAGTCGCAGATCCCGGTCATCGCGGACATCCACTTCCAGCCGAAGTACGTCTTCGCCGCGATCGACGCCGGATGTGCGGCGGTCCGCGTCAACCCGGGCAACATCAAGCAGTTCGACGACAAGGTCAAGGAGATCGCCAAGGCGGCCGCCGACGCCGGGACCCCGATCCGCATCGGCGTCAACGCCGGCTCCCTGGACCGCCGCCTGCTCCAGAAGTACGGCAAGGCGACGCCGGAGGCGCTGGTCGAGTCCGCGCTGTGGGAGGCGTCCCTCTTCGAGGAGCACGGCTTCCGCGACATCAAGATCTCGGTCAAGCACAACGACCCGGTCGTGATGGTCAACGCCTACCGGCAGCTGGCCGCGCAGTGCGACTACCCGCTCCACCTGGGCGTCACCGAGGCCGGCCCCGCCTTCCAGGGCACGATCAAGTCGGCCGTCGCCTTCGGCGCGCTGCTCAGCGAGGGCATCGGCGACACGATCCGGGTGTCGCTGTCCGCGCCGCCCGCCGAGGAGGTCAAGGTCGGCCTCCAGATCCTGGAGTCCCTCAACCTCAAGCAGCGCCGCCTGGAGATCGTCTCCTGCCCCTCCTGCGGCCGCGCCCAGGTCGACGTCTACAAGCTCGCCGACCAGGTCACCGCCGGCCTGGAGGGCATGGAGGTGCCGCTGCGCGTCGCCGTCATGGGCTGTGTCGTCAACGGCCCCGGCGAGGCCCGCGAGGCCGACCTCGGCGTCGCCTCCGGCAACGGCAAGGGCCAGATCTTCGTCAAGGGCGAGGTCATCAAGACCGTGCCGGAGTCGAAGATCGTCGAGACGCTGATCGAGGAGGCGCTGAAGATCGCCGAGCAGATGGAGAAGGACGGCGTCGAGTCCGGCGCCCCGGTCGTCTCCGCCGCCGGCTGACCTTCCGTACCACCACCGCCGAGCCCCGCCGCCCCACCCGGGCCGCGGGGCTCGCGCGCCTCCGCGGCCGGCGGTCCCCGCAGCGGGCCGGGTGCTCCCGCGCGGGGGGAGGTAAAGTGCCAAGACCTGCTCCCGCCTGGCCTCCCAGGCCCGTAACGGTGAGGCTTTCCGACACGTGCTGACGACCACCACCATCAAGGTCCTCGAGCCCGGGGAGCTCGATGACGCCCTCGCGGTCCTGGACCGCGACCCGGTCGCCAACGCATTCGTCGCCGCCCGCGTACAGATCGCCGGACTGGACCCCTGGCGACTCGGCGGCGAGATGTGGGGCTGGTACGTCGGCGGGCGGCTGGAGTCCCTCTGCTACGCCGGCGCCAACCTCGTGCCGGTCTGCGCCACCACCGAGGCCGTCCACGGCTTCGCGGAGCGGGCGCGCCGGCAGGGACGGCGGTGCTCCTCCATCGTGGGGCCCGCGGGACCCACCGCCGAGCTGTGGTCGCTGCTGGAACCGCACTGGGGGCCGGCCAGGGAGGTCCGGGCCCGCCAGCCGCTGATGGTCACGTCCGCACCGTCCGCCGAGATCGCGCCCGATCCTCACGTCCGGCGGATCCGCAAGGACGAGATGGACACGATCATGCCGGCGTGCGTGGCCATGTTCACCGAAGAGGTCGGCATCTCCCCGATGGCCGGCGACGGCGGGCTGCTCTACCAGGCGCGGGTCGCCGAGCTGGTGGGATCCGGCCGCTCCTTCGCCCGGATCGAGGACGGCAAGGTCATCTTCAAGGCCGAGATCGGCGCCGCCACGCCCCGGGCCTGCCAGATCCAGGGGGTGTGGGTCGATCCGGCCCACCGGGGCCGGGGCCTGTCCGAGACCGGCATGGCCGCCGTGCTGCGGTATGCGCTGAGCGATGTCGCGCCGGTCGTCAGCCTGTACGTCAACGACTTCAACACCGCCGCCCGCGCCTCGTACCGGCGGGTGGGATTCGAGGAAGTCGGCGCGTTCATGAGCGTCCTGTTCTGAACGTCTCCCCGGCGTCCGCGCCCGGGGGCGGTCTCTTCGCGATCGTGCCCGGCAAGGTCGTGCCCTCCGGGGGGACCGCCTTGTACGCTCGCGACCATGGATGACGTCGCGGTCGGCCCTCTCGATCTCGCCGCCCGCGTGGATGACGCGCTCGCGGTGCAGGCACTCGCGTTCGGACTGAGCGATGACGAGATCGCGGTGCGGCGGCACATCGTGCTGCGCCACCTCGGCTGCCGCGGCGCGCGTGCGCTGGGCGCCACCACTCCCGCGGGGCGGCTCATCGGCTTCGTGTACGGGATGCCCAACGACCGCGCCCACTGGTGGTCGACCGTCGTCGAGCCGTATCTGCGCAGTGCCCGGCTGGATCACTGGCTCGACGACTCCTTCGTCATCACCGAGCTGCACGTCCACCCCGCCTACCAGGGACGGGGGATCGGCCGGACACTGATCACCAGGATCACGGACGAGGCGCAGGAGCCGCGGTCCATCCTCTCCGCCCTCGACGTCGAGAGCCCCGCCCGGGGGCTGTACCGGTCGCTGGGCTACCAGGACATCGCGCGGCGGGTGCTGTTCCCCAGTGCACCCACGCCCTACGCGGTGATGGGTGCGCCGCTGCCGCTGATACGGCGCTGCGCAGGCGCCGGCGGGTAACGCATTTCCTTGCTCCACACCCGTGCGGCTAACCTCCTGGGAGTCACCTTTCTTACGCAGGAGAATCTCCCATGGCCAACGCCGCACAGGTCCAGCGCATGTCCCGCTTGATGATCAAGACACTGCGCGAGGACCCGGCCGACGCCGAGACCGCCAGCCACAAGCTGCTCGTCCGCGCCGGGTACGTCCGCCGCTCCTCCGCCGGCATCTGGACGTGGCTGCCGCTGGGCAAGAAGGTCCTGGAGAACGTCTCCCGCATCGTCCGCGAAGAGATGGACGCCATCGGCGGCCAGGAAGTCCTGCTGCCGGCCCTGCTGCCCAAGGAGCCCTACGAGGCCAGCGGCCGCTGGGAGGAGTACGGCGACCTCCTCTTCCGGCTCAAGGACCGCAAGGGCGCGGACTACCTCCTCGGCCCCACCCACGAGGAGATCTTCACCCTCACGGTCAAGGATCAGTGCACGTCCTACAAGGACCTGCCGGTGATCCTCTACCAGATCCAGACCAAGTACCGCGACGAGGCCCGCCCGCGCTCCGGTGTGCTGCGCGGCCGCGAGTTCCAGATGAAGGACTCGTACAGCTTCGACACCACCGACGAGGGGCTGGCGGAGGCCTACGCGGCGCACCGCGGGGCGTACGAGAAGATCTTCGCGCGGCTGGGCCTGGACTACCGCATCGTCTCCGCCGTCTCCGGCGCGATGGGCGGCTCCGCCTCCGAGGAGTTCCTGGCCCCCGCCGCGGCCGGCGAGGACACCTTCGTCGACTGCCCGGCGTGCGACTACGCGGCCAACACGGAGGCCGTGACGGTCAAGGTCGAGCCGGCCGACGGCTCCGCCCACGGCCCCGTCGAGGAGCTGGACACCCCGGAGACGCCCACCATCGAGCTGCTTGCCGCGCACCTGAACGTGCCGGCCTCCGCGACGCTGAAGAACCTCCTGGTCAAGGTCGACGGCGAGATCGTCGCGGTCGGCGTGCCCGGTGACCGCGAGGTCGACCTCGGCAAGCTCGGCGAGCACCTCGCGCCGGCCACCGTCGAGCTGGTCACCGCCGAGGACTTCACCGACCGCCCCGACCTGGTGCGCGGCTATGTCGGCCCGCAGGGCCTGGCCGGAAAGGCGTTCCGCTACATCGCCGACCCGCGGGTCGCCCCCGGTACGGCCTGGATCACCGGCGCCAACAAGCAGGGGATGCACGCCAAGAACGTCGTCGCCGGGCGCGACTTCGAGGTCGACGACTACCTCGACGTGGTCGTCGTGGAGCCGGGCGACCCCTGCCCGAAGTGCGGCACGGGGCTGAAGATCGACCGCGCCATCGAGATCGGCCACATCTTCCAGCTCGGCCGCAAGTACGCGGACGCCTTCGAGCTGGACGTCCTCGGGCAGAACGGCAAGCCGACCCGCGTCACGATGGGCTCGTACGGCATCGGCGTCTCCCGCGCGGTGGCCGCTCTCGCCGAGCAGACGCACGACGGGTCGGGTCTGTGCTGGCCGCGCGAGGTGGCGCCGGCCGATGTGCACGTCGTCGCGGCGGGCAAGGCCAAGCAGACCGAGCTCGCGCTGGAGATCGGTGAGCAGCTGGGTGCGGCCGGATTGCGGGTGCTGGTCGACGACCGGCCCGGGGTGTCGCCCGGCGTGAAGTTCACGGATGCGGAGCTGCTCGGGGTGCCGACCATCGTCGTGGCCGGGCGGCGCGCCGGTGAGGGCGTGGTCGAGGTCAAGGACCGGCGCACCGGGGAGCGCGAGGAGCTGACCGTCGAGGAAGCGGTGGCCCGGCTCAGCGCCTGACGCGTAGGTGTCGGCTGCGGCGGGTCCGGCGGTGTGTGCCGCCGGACCCGCCGCAGCCGACTTTTTGTTGTCCGTGCGGTGCGCCTCGGGCCGGTGACGGTGCGGGCGGGCGGCCTCAGAGCCAGGCGGCGAACTCCAGGAGCAGTTCGCCGCGCCGGCGGTCTCCCCTTGCCGCTTCCCGTACGCCCGCGTCGACGGCGCGGTAGAGCGTCCAGCCGCGCAGGCGGTCCCGGTCCACGTCCAGCGAGTCGGCCAGTTTCGTCACCCGGCGGCGGGCCGCGGCGGTTGCGCCGGAACCGGCCATCAGGTCCTCGAAGCGGTCCAGCACGAGAGCCGCCAGGTCGTATGCGCGCTCGCCGACCACGGGGGACGGGCCGATCGCCAGCCATGGTGCCCGCTCACCGGCCAGCACCTTGCCCTGGCGGAACGCGCCGTGCAGCAGGAACTCCTCGGTGGAGGTGGTGGGGAGCGCCTCGCGCAGCTCGCATGCCTCGTCCACCAGGGGGGCCGCGGTGGGGGTGAGCGCGCCGGCCGCGCGGAGTGCCTCGGCGGCCTGCTCGGTGCGCTCGGCCAGCGTGTCGAAGGGATGGCCCGGCTCCGGGGGGACCCAGAGACGGCGGACCGTGCCGGCCGCCTCCAGAAGCGCCTTGGCCTCGGGCAGGGAGCGCAGCGACACGGCGCTGCGCAGGCGTTCCAGCAGCAGGGCGCCGCCGGTGCGGTCGGAGCGCAGGAGTCGCACGGCGCCCCAGCCGTCCCATATCTCCAGCGCCGCCGCCTCATGGACCGATGCCCGGCCCGGCGCCGGGAACTTCAGGGCCGCGGGGGTGCCGTCCTTCTGCCGTACGAGGGCCAGCAGGCTGCTGCGGCCACCGGGCGCGTCCACCCGTTCCAGCGTCAATTCCCAGGCCTCCAGCTGGTGCTGAACCAGCGTGGGGAGTGCCGCGAGCCACTCCCGCACGGGACCTTCCGGATCGCCGCTCAGCGAACTCACCAACCGCTGCGGCGGTTCGATGGGTGCCGTTGCCATGCCTGAGCTGTCCCTCTCCTGGGGCGGTGGCCGCGGGGGCCGGTCGTTCACAGCGCGTCGGAGGGCGCGCCGGCGGAGCTCGACGGCGCGCCGGCTGCGGCCCGCTCCACGAGACCAGGGAAGGCTACGCCGCTGCCGCGCCAGCGCACCGACCGCACCGCCGCCTCGCGCAGCGCGGCCGCCGCATCCATCCGCCGGGACCCTTCCGCGGCCCGTACGAGATCCGCGTAGACGGCCGCCAGCCGGTCCTCCAGCTCCGCCGCCAGCCGGGCCGCGGCCGCCGCGTCCGGGACCGGGAAGGGCAGCTCGTAGGCGGCCGCCGAGGCCGGTGGCGTGCCGCCCAGGTCTCGTACGGTGCGGCGCAGCCCGTCCCGGCGTGCGCGGTGGGCGTCGTACGCCACCTGGGCTTCGCCGCGCCGGGCGCGGGCGATGCGGCCCCCGACCACGCCGTAGCCGTAGACGGCCGCGTACTCGGCCGCCAGGGCCGCCTGGACCGCCCCCAGTTCCCTCTCGCGGGCGGTCTTCTCAGGGGCCTTGCCGCGGGTCGTTCCCGTCATGGTGTGCGCGCCTCTTCGCTGGTCGATGTGCGTCTGCGGCAGCTGTGGCCTCATGCCCCCACCAGCAGATATGCGTGTGCCGCGCCCGCTGCGGCCACCGAGGCGAGCAGGCGGGCCAGTTCCGGTGGGGCGGTGGCCAGGGCCTTGGTGCGCCGGTCGGCCAGGGTGCGTTCCGCGTGGGCCAGCTCCGTGCGGGCCGCTCTCTCGTCCTCGGGGACCGGGGGGCCGGAGTGTCCGGCGGGGGCGGGGGAGCGGTCCGACACGCCGGTGCCGGCGTGCGCGGGCGTGCCCCGGGGCGGGGTGCTGCCGGGGGAGGGGGCGGTGCCGTCGGGGCCGAACGCCTCGGCGTGGCGGGCGACTTCGGTGCGCAGGGGGCGTAGGGCGGACTCCAGTGCGGGGTGGGCGGCCAGGGTTGCGTCGTAGCGGGCCAGCAGGGCGGTGCTGTCATCGGCGGCGCGGTGGCGCAGCCGGTCGGCGGCCGAGGAGTGTTCGGCCCGCTCGGGGCCGGGTTCCTCGGAACAGCCGGTGAGCAGGGCCGCGCCCCCGAGGGCGGCGCCGGCCAGCAGGGTCCTTCTACGCGTGAGCGCCACGTTCGGCACGTTCCACTTCCCGGGGTCTTCCGTAGTGATCACCGCTGGCGAGAGTATCCGTGCCCGGCCACCGAATCGTCAGTACCCCGCCGGAACCGATAGGCTTTGACCCGACACGCGACCTACCCACAACAGCACACGCGGCCGAGGAGTCACCCGGATGAGCACCACCCAGAGCGAGAGGCTGCGCGGATTGCTTGAACCGCTCGTCGCCGCGCGAGACCTGGATCTGGAAGAGATCGAGGTGACCCCCGCGGGCAAGCGGCGGGTGCTGAGGATCGTGGTCGATTCCGACGACGGCGTCCAGTTGGACGACTGCGCCGCGGTGAGCCGCGAGGTTTCGCAGGCGCTGGACGAGTCCGATGCGATGGGCGGCGCTCCGTACACCCTTGAGGTGACCTCTCCCGGCGCCGACCGGCCGCTGACCGAGCTGCGGCACTACCGCCGCGCCACCGGCCGCCTGATCAAGGCCCAGCTGCACGAGGGCGGCGAGCTCATCGCGCGGATCGTCTCCGTGGACGAGGCGGGGCTGGATCTCGAGGTGCCGGGTGTGAAGGGCCGCAAGCCGACCGCGCGACGGGTCGAGTTCGACGAGATCGCCAAGGCGCGGGTCGAGCTGGAGTTCAGCCGCAAGAAGACCGACGAAGACGACGAGAACAAGGAGGAGGCGTAGCCGTGGATATCGACATGAGTGCCCTGCGGGGACTGGTGCGGGAGAAGGAGATCTCGTTCGACCTGCTGGTCGAGGCGATCGAGTCGGCCCTCCTCATCGCTTACCACCGCACCGACGGCAGCCGCCGGCAGGCCCGGGTGGAGCTGGACCGCGCCACCGGGCATGTCACGGTGTGGGCGAAGGAGGACCCCGCCGACCTCGAGGAGGGCGCCGAGCCCCGCGAGTTCGACGACACCCCGTCCGGGTTCGGGCGGATCGCGGCGACCACCGCCAAGCAGGTCATTCTGCAGCGGCTGCGGGACGCCGAGGAGGAGATCACCTTCGGCGAGTTCGCCGGGCGTGAGGGCGACGTCATCACCGGCGTCGTCCAGCAGGGCAAGGACCCCAAGAACGTCCTGGTGGACATCGGCCGCATGGAGGCCATGCTGCCGGTGCAGGAGCAGGTCCCCGGTGAGGACTACGCGCACGGGACGCGGCTGCGGTCGTATGTCGTGCGGGTGGTCAAGGGAGTGCGCGGGCCGTCCGTGACGCTGTCGCGTACGCATCCCAATCTGGTGAAGAAGCTGTTCGCGATGGAGGTTCCCGAGATCGCGGACGGCTCGGTGGAGATCGCCGCCATTGCGCGGGAAGCCGGGCACCGGACCAAGATCGCGGTGCGGTCCACGCGGTCCGGCCTGAACGCCAAGGGCGCCTGCATCGGCCCGATGGGCGGGCGGGTGCGCGCCGTCATGGCGGAGCTGCACGGCGAGAAGATCGACATCGTGGACTGGTCGGACGATCCGGCCGATCTGGTGGCGAACGCGCTGTCGCCGGCCCGGGTCAGCAAGGTCGAGGTCGTGGATCTGGCGGCCCGGTCCGCCCGGGTGACCGTTCCCGACTACCAGCTGTCGCTGGCCATCGGCAAGGAAGGGCAGAACGCCCGGCTCGCGGCCCGGCTGACCGGGTGGCGGATCGACATCCGGCCGGATACCGAGCAGCAGGCTCCGCAGGACTGAACCGGACCGCCGGTGCCGCGGCTCCCCCGTAGGGGTGTCGCGGCCGCCGACGGGAATATTGAGCGGGCGTTCGGCCCTTACCCCATCGGGGTCGGGTCGTCGCGGGGAGGTAGACTTAAGCAGTGTCTGGCCGGACGCATGCCCGCGCATGCCCTGAGCGCACATGTCTGGGGTGCCGGGAGCGAGCGGCCAAGGGCGATTTGCTGCGCATCGTGACGATCGAGGGTGAGTGCACCCCCGATCGGCGCGGTACGCTGCCCGGCCGGGGTGCTTACGTGCACCCGACACTGGTCTGTCTCGATCTGGCGGTTCGCCGCCGGGCGTTTTCCCGGGCTTTTCGGGGCCCAGGGCCGTTCGACACGACGGAATTGCGTCGGGTCATCGAGCGGGAGGCGCCCTGAGCAGCCGTTATGGCTATGACGCACAGCGGTAGAAGCACAGCAAGAACGCACAGCGCACGGAAAACCGTGCGGTCAGGTACCTCGCGAGTCGGAAGTAGGTCGAGATTGCGATGAGCACTCGATGAGTACGCGATGAGTACGCCCATGAAGTAGCGACGGTCCGGTAGACAACCCGGACCTAGAAGGAGCGAAGTGGCTAAGGTCCGGGTATACGAACTCGCCAAGGAGTTCGGTGTTGAGAGCAAGGTCGTCATGGCCAAGCTCCAAGAACTTGGTGAATTCGTCCGTTCGGCGTCCTCGACGATCGAGGCGCCGGTTGTTCGCAAGCTGACCGACGCATTCCAGGCAGGCAGCGGCAGCGGCCGCGCCGCCGGGAAGCCCGCGGCGCCGCGCAAGTCGGCCCCCGCGAAGCCGTCGGCGCCCTCTCCGGCGCAGGCCGGGGGCACCTCCCCTGCCGCCAAGGCAGCCGGGGAACGTCCCGCTGCCCCGAAGCCGGGCGCCCCCAAGCCGGGCCCCGCGGCTCCGGCCCCGGCCGCCCCCGAGGCGCCGGTGACCCCCGTGGCACCCAAGAGCACTCCCGCCGCCGGCCCGACGCCGGGTCCGCGCCCCGCGCCGGCCCCGAAGGCCGCGGCACCCAAGCCCGCTCCGGCCGCCCCCGCGCAGCCCGAGTTCCAGGCTCCGCCGTCCGCGCCGGCCGCTCCCGCCGCCGGCTCGTCGGCTCCCCGTCCCGGTGCCACCCCCGGCCCGCGTCCGGCCCGTCCGGCGCCCGCACAGGGTGGTCAGGGCCGTGGCGGCGCGCCGCGTCCCGGTGGCGACCGCCAGGGCAGCCGCCCCGGCGGTGCCCGTCCGTCCGGACCCCGTCCGGGCAACAACCCCTTCACCTCCGGTGGCTCCACGGGCATGGCCCGTCCGCAGGCCCCTCGTCCCGGCGGCGCCCCGCGTCCCGGTGGCCAGGGGGGTCCCGGTGGCCCGCGTCCGCAGGGCGGCGGCCAGGGTGCTCCCCGTCCCCAGGGTCAGGGCGGCGCTCGTCCGACCCCCGGTGGCATGCCCCGTCCGCAGGGTGCCGCTCCTGGTGGCGCCCCGCGTCCCGGCGGCGGCGGTAACCGCCCGAACCCGGGCATGATGCCGCAGCGTCCGGCTGCCGGCCCGCGTCCGGGTCCCGGTGGCGGCGGCGGTCGCGGTCCCGGCGGTGCCGGTCGTCCCGGCGGCGGCGGTCGTCCCGGTGGCGGCGGCGGCTTCGCCGGTCGTCCCGGCGGCGGTGGCGGCGGCGGTCGTCCGGGTGGCGGCGGCGGTTTCGCCGGTCGTCCCGGTGGCGGCGGTCCCGGTGGCGGCGGCGGCTTCGGCGGCGGTCGTCCGGGCTTTGCCGGTCGTCCCGGCGGTCCCGGTGGCCGTGGTGGCACGCAGGGCGCCTTCGGCCGTCCCGGCGGTCCGGCCCGTCGTGGCCGCAAGTCGAAGCGGCAGAGGCGTCAGGAGTACGAGGCCATGCAGGCCCCGTCGGTCGGCGGCATCATGCTGCCGCGCGGCAACGGTGCGACGGTTCGCCTGTCGCGCGGTGCCTCGCTGACGGACTTCGCGGAGAAGATCAACGCCAACCCGGCGTCGCTGGTCCAGGTCATGCTGAACCTGGGCGAGATGGTCACCGCGACCCAGTCCGTCTCCGACGAGACGCTCCAGCTGCTCGCCGACGAGATGAACTACGTCGTCGAGATCGTCAGCCCGGAGGAGGAGGACCGCGAGCTGCTCGAGTCCTTCGACATCGAGTTCGGCGAGAACGAGGGCGGCGAGGAGATGCTCGTCTCCCGTCCGCCGGTGGTGACCGTCATGGGTCACGTCGACCACGGTAAGACCCGGCTGCTCGACGCGATCCGCAAGACGAACGTCATCGCGGGCGAGGCCGGCGGCATCACCCAGCACATCGGTGCCTACCAGGTCGCGACCGAGGTCAACGACGAAGAGCGTCGGATCACCTTCATCGACACCCCGGGTCACGAGGCGTTCACCGCCATGCGTGCCCGTGGTGCCAAGTCGACCGACATCGCGATCCTCGTGGTGGCGGCCAACGACGGTGTCATGCCGCAGACGATCGAGGCGCTGAACCACGCCAAGGCGGCCGACGTGCCGATCGTGGTCGCGGTCAACAAGATCGACGTCGAGGGCGCCGACCCGACCAAGGTGCGCGGCCAGCTCACCGAGTTCGGTCTGGTGGCCGAGGAGTACGGCGGCGACACGATGTTCGTCGACATCTCCGCCCGTGAGGGTCTGAACATCGACCAGCTGCTCGAGGCCGTGGTCCTGACCGCGGACGCCTCGCTCGACCTGCGCGCCAACGCGGAGCAGGACGCGCAGGGCATCGCGATCGAGGCCCACCTCGACCGTGGCCGTGGCGCCGTGGCGACCGTCCTGGTCCAGCGCGGCACGCTGCGCGTCGGCGAGACGATGGTCGTCGGCGACGCCTACGGCCGCGTCCGGGCGATGCTCGACGACAAGGGCAACCACGTCGAGGAAGCGGGTCCCTCGACCCCCGTCCTGGTCCTGGGTCTGACCAACGTCCCGGGTGCCGGCGACAACTTCCTGGTGGTCGACGAGGACCGTACGGCCCGCCAGATCGCCGAGAAGCGCGCCGCTCGTGAGCGCAACGCCGCGTTCGCCAAGCGCACCCGCCGGGTGTCCCTCGAGGACCTCGACAAGGTGCTCAAGGCCGGCGAGGTGCAGCAGCTCAACCTCATCATCAAGGGCGACGCGTCCGGTTCGGTGGAGGCTCTCGAGTCCTCGCTGCTCCAGCTCGACGTCGGCGAAGAGGTCGACATCCGCGTGCTGCACCGCGGCGTCGGTGCGGTCACGGAGTCCGACATCAACCTGGCGTCCGGCTCCGACGCGATCGTCATCGGCTTCAACGTGCGCGCCGAAGGGCGTGCCACGCAGATGGCCGACCGCGAGGGCGTCGACGTCCGGTACTACTCGGTCATCTACCAGGCGATCGAGGAGATCGAGGCGGCCCTCAAGGGCATGCTCAAGCCGGAGTACGAGGAGGTCGAGCTCGGTACCGCGGAGATCCGCGAGATCTTCCGCTCGTCCAAGCTCGGCAACATCGCCGGTGTGCTCATCCGCTCCGGCGAGGTCAAGCGCAACACCAAGGCGCGCCTCATCCGCGACGGCAAGGTGGTCGCGGAGGACCTCAACATCCAGGGTCTGCGCCGCTTCAAGGACGACGTCACCGAGATCCGCGAAGGCTTCGAGGGCGGTATCAACCTCGGAAACTTCAACGACATCAAGATCGACGACGTCATCGCGACGTACGAGATGCGCGAGAAGCCGCGCGGCTGATCACGCAGTGCGTAGCCGGGGCCGGTCGGCGGAGGAAATTCCGTCGATCGGCCCCGGCCGTTGCGTGTACGGTTCCAAGGACTCGTACGGTTCCAGGGACTCGTACACCTAAGGCCCCACGGGTGGCTTGACCCGTCTTGCATGTACGTAGGGACGCTGTCCTTTGACCTGCTTCTCGGCGACGTACGGTCGCTGAAGGAGAAGCGCTCCGTCGTCCGTCCGATCGTCGCCGAGCTGCACCGCAAGTTCGCGGTGAGCGTCGCGGAGGTCGGGGACCAGGATCTGCACCGCAGGGCCCTGATCGGCCTGGCGGTGGTGTCCGGGGACGCCGGGCATCTCACCGATGTCATGGACCGCTGCGAGCGCCTGGTCGCCGCGCGGCCCGAAGTGGAGCTGCTGTCGGTGCGCCGACGGCTGCACGGCGACGACGACTGACCCCGACCGGGCAGGTCGCCGCCGGTGGAAGCACAATTGTGGAAGACAAGAAGGAGACGGACCAGTGGCCGACAATGCGCGGGCGAAGAAGCTGGCGGACCTCATCCGGGAGGTGGTCGCCCAGAAGCTGCAGCGCGGTATCAAGGACCCGCGGCTCGGTACGCATGTGACCATCACGGACACCCGGGTCACCGGCGACCTGCGGGAGGCGACGGTCTTCTACACGGTCTACGGGGACGACGAGGACCGTGCCAGCGCGGCCGCCGGCCTGGAGAGCGCCAAGGGCATCCTGCGCTCCGCGGTCGGCGCGGCGGCCGGCACGAAGTTCACGCCGACCCTGGCGTTCGTGGCGGACGCGCTGCCGGAAAACGCCAAGACGATCGAGGACCTCCTGGACAAGGCGCGGGCCTCGGACGCCAAGGTGCGCGAGGTGTCCTCGGGCGCCCAGTACGCCGGCGAGGCCGACCCGTACCGCAAGCCGGGCGAGGACGAGGACGACGAGGGCCGAGCGGCAGAATGAAGCGTGAGAGCAACAAGCCGGGCGGCCTGGTCATCGTCGACAAGCCGGCCGGCTTCACTTCGCACGACGTCGTGGCGAAGATGCGCGGCATGGCCCGCACCCGCCGGGTCGGGCACGCCGGCACGCTCGACCCGATGGCCACGGGCGTGCTCGTCCTCGGCATCGAGCGGGCCACCAAGCTCCTCGGCCACCTCGCGCTGACGGAGAAGGAGTACGTCGGCACGATCCGGCTCGGCCAGGCGACCGTCACGGACGATGCCGAGGGCGAGATCACGGCGTCGAAGGCGGCGCACGGCATCGCCCGCGAGGACATCGACGCGGGTGTCGCGGAGCTGTCCGGGGCGATCATGCAGGTGCCGTCCAAGGTCAGCGCCATCAAGATCGACGGCAAGCGGTCGTACTCGCGGGTCCGGGACGGCGAGGACGTGGAGATCCCGGCCCGGCCGGTGACCGTCTCCTCGTTCGTGGTGTATTCGGCGACGGAGACGGAGGCCGAGGACGGCACCCCGGTGACCGATCTGCTGGTCTCCGTGGAGTGCTCGTCCGGTACGTACATCCGCGCGCTGGCCCGCGACCTGGGCGACGGGCTCGGCGTCGGCGGCCATCTGACGGCGCTGCGCCGCACCCGGGTGGGCCCGTACAAGCTGGACCGGGCGCGCACCCTGGAGCAGCTGCAGGCGGCGGTGGACGACACCGAGGGCCCCGGGCTGCCGGTCATGCCGATCGGTGAGGCGGCCGCCGCGGCGTTCATCCGCTGGGACGTCGCCGAGCCGCAGGCGCGGCTGCTCATGAACGGCGCGCGGATCCCGATCCCGCGGTTCGAGGGCAGCGGCCCGGTGGCGGCGTTCGGGCCGGACGGCACGTTCCTTGCGCTGGTGGAGAACCAGGGCGGGAAGGCGAAGAGCCTGGCCGTCTTCTGCTGACGCGGACGGCACTCGCCGAGGGCCGGTTCCGGCGCGTGACCTGCGCGTCGGAACCGGCCCTCGGTGGTTTCGGCGGGCCGACCGTGCACCTTTTGTGGGGGATGCGGCGGGTCCGGAGGGCGCCCGCGTCCCGCTCCGCCGGGCCGTCCGCGCCACCAATCCCGATTCCGGTCGCCGGCGGGGCACCCTTCGCGCAACGCGCCGCCCCCGGCATGGCAGTCTTAGACCTGCGCCATGCCGACATGGCGCAGTGGACGGACAAGGGTACGGGCGAGGAGCGGGCACAGTGCAGCGCTGGCGTGGCTTGGAGGACATCCCCGAGGGTTGGGGACGCAGCGTCGTCACCATCGGCTCGTACGACGGTGTGCACCGCGGCCACCAATTGATCATTGGGAAGGCCGTGGCGCGCGCCCGTGAGCTGGGCATTCCCGCGGTGGTCGTCACCTTCGACCCGCATCCGAGCGAGGTCGTACGGCCCGGCACCCACCCGCCGCTGCTCGCGCCGCACCACCGGCGCGCGGAGCTGATGGCCGAACTGGGCGTGGACGCCGTGCTGATCCTGCCGTTCACCAAGGAATTCTCGAAGCTGGCACCGGCCGACTTCGTGGCCAAGGTCCTGGTCGACAAGCTGCACGCCCAGGTCGTCGTCGAGGGCCCCAACTTCCGCTTCGGGCACAAGGCGAGCGGCACGGTCGCCACCCTCGCCGAACTCGGCGCCACCTACGACTACACCGTGGAGGTCATCGACCTCTTCGAGCGCGGTGCGGCGGGCGGCGGCGAGGCGTTCTCCTCCACCCTCACCCGCCGCCTGGTCGCCGAGGGCGACATGGTGGGCGCGACGGAGGTCCTGGGGCGTCCGCACCGCGTCGAGGGCATCGTCGTACGCGGCGCCCAGCGCGGCCGCGAGATGGGCTTCCCGACGGCCAACGTGGAGACCCTGCCGCACACCGCGATCCCGGCCGACGGCGTCTACGCGGGCCTGCTGCACGTCGAGGGCGAGGCGATGCCGGCGGCGATCTCGGTCGGCACCAACCCGCAGTTCGACGGCAAGATCCGCACGGTCGAGGCGTACGCCATCGACCGCGTCGGCCTGGATCTGTACGGCCTGCACGTCGCCGTGGACTTCCTCGCCTATATCCGCGGCCAGGAGAAGTTCGACACCCTCGACGCCCTGCTGGAGCGGATGGCGATCGATGTGAAGCAGGCGCGGGGGCTGATCGAGGCGGCGTCCTGAGCGGGACGCGCACGCGGGACGGACGACCGGGGAACGGCCGGAGTCGACGCTCCTGACGGGAACGGTCCCGTCCAGGACGGGACTTGGCCGCCGGACGCCGGGCAGCGCGACGCCGAACACACGGGAGACAGAAGGGCGGGGTCCACCCTCAGGGTGGACCCCGCCCTTACTGCGCTAAGCCCCGCTCACTGCGGGGGCGGCTGCTGCGTCCATCCGCCCCCGTCCGGCAGCGGCGCATCCGGAGCGGGCTGTTGCTGCTGCCAGCCGGCCGGCGGTTGCTGCTGCTGCGCGGGCTGCTGGGTCCAGCCGCCCTGCTGCGGCGGGTAGCCGGCGGGCGGCTGGGCGGGCTGGCCCTGCTGGGGGTACTGCTGCTGGTACTGCTGCTGCTGTTGGGCGTGCGGGTCGGCGCCCATCTGCTGCTGCTGGGGATACATCCCCTGCGCCTGCTGCTGCCGCGCGAAGTCCTCGGCCACCAGGGCGGAGAGGTTGAAGTACGCCTCGCGGGTCTTGGGCCGCATCATGTCGAGGTCGACCTCGGCACCGGCGGCGAGATGCTCGTCGAAGGGGACGACGACCACACCGCGGCACCGGGTCTCGAAGTGCGACACGATGTCATCGATCTTGATCATCTTGCCGGTCTCGCGGACACCGGAGATGACCGTGATACCGCGCTGCACCAGGTCGGCGTAGCCGTGCGCGGAGAGCCAGTCCAGGGTCGTACTGGCGCTGCTCGCGCCGTCCACGGACGGCGTGGAGATGATGATCAACTGGTCGGCGAGATCGAGGACTCCGCGCATCGCGCTGTAGAGCAGACCCGTACCCGAGTCGGTGAGGATGATCGGGTACTGCTTGCCGAGGATGTCGATCGCGCGCCGGTAGTCGTCGTCGTTGAAGGTCGTCGAAACGGCCGGGTCGACGTCGTTGGCGAGGATCTCCAGGCCGGAGGGGGCCTGCGAGGTGAACCGGCGGATGTCCATGTAGCTGTGCAGATGCGGGATCGCGTGCACCAGGTCACGGATGGTCGCGCCGGTCTCGCGGCGGACCCGTCGGCCGAGCGTGCCGGCGTCGGGGTTGGCGTCGATCGCCAGGATCTTGTCCTGGCGCTCGGAGGCGAGGGTGGAGCCCAGGGCCGTGGTCGTCGTGGTCTTGCCGACGCCACCCTTGAGGCTGATCACCGCGATCCGGTAGCAGGACATCACCGGCGTACGGATCAGCGCCAACTTCGCCTGGCGCTCGGCCTCTTCCTTCTTCGCGCCCAGCTTGAACTTCGACGGCTGCGCATTGGCACCCGGCTTGCGCTTCTTGGGCTGGTTGCGCAGCAGCCGGTCGGAGGTGAGCTCGACGGCGGCGCTGTAGCCGAGCGGCGCGCCCGGAGCGGCCCGCTGCTGCGGCTGCTGCTGGCCCGGCTGGGAGTACTGGGCGTAGTTCGCCGCGGCGTTCGGGTCGGCGGCCTGCTGACCGGGGAACGGCTGGGCCTGCTGTTGCTGAGCCTGCTGGGCCTGGGCCGCCTGCTGAGCCTGCTGGGCCTGGGCTGCCTGCTGCGCCTGGGCCGCTTGCTGGGCGGCCTGCGCTGCCTGCTGAGCCTGGGCCTGCTGCTGGTCGTACCCGGGAGCCGCCTGCTGGCCCTGCTGGGGGTAGCCCTGGACGCCCTGCTGCGGGTAGCCGTAAGCACCCTGCTGCGCGGCCGCGTTGGGGTGTTGCTGCTGCGGCGGCTGCTGGGCCTGCTGGGGGTAGCCGTACGCGGGCTGCGGATAGCCGTAGGCGGGCTGCGGCTGGCCGGGCTGGGCCTGCTGCGGGTAGGCCTGCTGCGGCTGCTGCTGGTACCCGGCCTGGGGCTGCGGCTGAGGCTGCGCCTGCTGGGGCTGGGCGGGAGCCTGCTGCTGGGGCTGCGGCTGGGCCTGCGGGGCGTGCTGCTGCGGCGCCTGCTGCTGGGGCTGGGCGGCCTGGGGCTGTGCCTGGGCCGCACGCGGGTCCGCGGGCGGGAACTCCGGCGGCAGCGGCGGCAGTCCGGCCTGCTGCTGACCGTCCGGGGCGGCACCCCAGGGAGCGCCCTGCTGCGGTACGCCCTGCTGGGGAGCGCCCTGCGGCGCCACCTGCTGCGGGACGCCCTGCTGGGGCATCGCCTGCTGTGCGACGTCCTGCTGGGGCTGCGGCTGGGCCTGCGCCTGCTGCGGGACGCCCTGCTGCGGCTGGCCCTGTGCGGGCACCGCGGCCTGGGCCTCGGCCGGTGCGGGCTGCTCGGGCGCCTGCGGTGCCGGAGCGGCGGCCGCGGCACCGCCCCCGGTGGCCTCCGGCTGCGGCGCCGACGCCTCGGGCTCGGCCGCCGGAGCGGCCTCCTCCGCCGGCTCGTCGTCGTCATCGTCGTCGTCCCAGAGCGAGGCCGAGGGATCGACACCGCTGCCGGAACGGATATTGGGGTCGCCGGAACCACCGGACGGCGCCGGTGTCGCGGCCTCCGGCTCCTTCGCGAGCGGCGCCACCGGCTCGGCGGGCGCCTGCGGGGGAGTCTGAGCGACCGGTGCGTCGCCGGCGTCGTTGGGGCGCAGCATCGGGAACCCGGGCGGCGCGGCCTCCGCGGGCGGGGTCATCGGCGCCGGCGCATTCTGGGCGGGCATGCCCTGCGGCGGCATACCGGGCGCGCCCTGAGCGGGACCCTGGAGCGGCTGTCCGACGGGCGGCGCTGCTCCATGGGGCGGAGTGACGGGTGCGGGCGCAGGCGTGGCAGCGGGAGGCTGCGCGGGGGCGGCACTCGTACCGCCTCCCATGGTGTCGTTGCTCGCATACCAGTCCGGGGCGGCGAAATCGATCTTGAATTCGCCGGTCAGGTCGAACTCGGACTGGTCATCGTCAGGATCGTTCCCGTCCGGACGGAAAGCCTCCTGGTCCCTCACTGTGCCTCCTGGTCTACTGCTGCAACGCACCTGAACGGCAGGACCGGATACAGGCGGATCGATCGGATGTAACGGACGTCGGAACGCACCACCCGGGGCTGCGCCAACACTGCTTGTCTCCATCCCCCTGTCGACTGCCGTCGTGCACTGCCGTCCCGATGCGCATCTGCGCTCTCAACACAGCCTAATCAAGAGTCGGCCCATATCGGCAGTCGATGTCATGTCGTCTTCCAGCCCCGTCGGCACGCTTACGGGCGCACCCGTGGATGCGCCCGTGAGAGTGACCTCGGCCGGTGGCACGTGCGCGGCGCGCACAACCGGCCCGCGGCTGCGGTCAGTCCATCCGGCGCGGCCCGCCGAGCAGGTTGGTCTCCGCCTCCGTCGGCTGGGTCATGACGAACTGGTGCCCGTCGCGCGAGCACCACAGCATGGCGTTGTCGCTGAGCGTCGGCAGCACCGCGCCGACCTGCTCGGGCAGCCGCATGATTCGCGTCACAACTTCCGCCTCTTCGGGGGACAGACGCTGCAGACCGACCAGATCGACGCGGGCGAGCATCTGCGGCGACCGCGGCCCCAGGAACGGCAGCACGGTCAGGACCGACTGCCAGGGGCTGGGTGCGAGCTGATTGCGCGGCGGCCGCGCACCCATGTCACGGACCACCAGGACGGGGCTGGAAACCGACGGTCCCTGTGGCGCGATCTGGCGCACCTCATGGATCGACACACACTGCTGTCCGCCGCCCGCGGCCTGCGCCATCTGGCCCCAGGCCTGCGGCCGCGCGGTCTCCACCGCGACCCGGGCCCCGGTGGCGACCGTACGCAGCGCCAGCACCTGCGTCATCCACATGCTGCCGACCAGCGCGATGTCCAGCGGCGCGGGGCGCAGCAGGCTGAGCACGGCGGGCTGGTTCTGCGGGTCGATGCCGATGACCACGCCGTCGTCGCCGACCGGCAGGGTCAGCGAGCCGAGCGATTCGGCCGTCAGGACGTGCGGGTTGCGACGCGGACCGCGGAGTCCGAAACCGGGCCTCGGCTTCGGACCGGTCGGGCCCGACTCCTCCTCTTCCGGCCGGGGCTGGTGGTTGAGGCGGCGGCCGGGGTCGGCGCCGACCGGCGGGTTGCGCCAGCCGTTGCCCTGGACATTGACGCGGGGCTGATAGGTGGGAGTGGCCATCAGCGGGTACCTCCGAGGGGAAGCGTGGCCAGCAGGCCGGGCAGCTGCTCGCGGTCGAGCCGTACGAGGCCGACCTTCACCGAGCCGGAACGGCGCTCCAACTCATCCTGGGCCGCGGACAGTTCGTTCTCGCTGCGGGTCGACAGCCGGACGTAACCGGAGATCGCCGGGGCGCGGCCGCCGCCGTGCGTGGCGGTCAGCGAGAACGTGCTGGCCATCGCCCTGGTGCTGGTCAGCAGCTGGGTGACGGCCGCCAACGGCGCGCCGCCCGGGCCCAGCTGGGGCCACCGGCCGATCCAGTACGTGGAGTGCCAGCGGTCGTCGCAGCGCATCGCCCGCGTCGTCTCCTGGGTGCGACGCGCCGCGCGGCCGTCCCGCCCCATCGCGCCGTTGGCGGCCCGCGGGCTGACGCACACCGCGGTGCCGATCGCGGCCACGACCTCGCGCTCGGCGAGCACCTTGGCCCGTACGCCGTGCGCGGTGAGCCGGCTGACGAGCTGGTCGGCGGCGCGCAGCAGCGAGCGCTGGGTGCCCTCCAGGCCGCCGCCGCGGGCCTCGATGGCCTCGTGGCACAGCTCCGGATCCAGCTTGAGGGCGATCCAGGTCAGCTGCACGGCGGGCGTCTGCGACTGCGCCTGCAGCGGCGCGTACGACCGTGCCGCGACGGCCTGTTCGGGCAGATGCGGCGCCGGCGCCGGCTGGGTGTACTGCACGAACTGCACCGACTCCAGGTGGATGTCCTCCACGTCGAGCGCGGTGTGCAGCACATCGAGGGGCATCATGTGGCTGCCGCGCTGCGGCCGCAGCGGCTCGTCGCGGGCGTCCACCTGGACCAGCGCGGTCAGGAACGTCCCGTCACCGACGAAGCCGATGGCGCGCTGATCCGCGTCCGTCGTGTACTCGTAGGTCCGCAGCGCCGGTTCGCACTCCACGACCGGGGCGATCGCCGGGTCGACGCCCTGCGTGGCGGCGAGGGCGGTCACGTTGTCCTTGCCGCGGCGCTTCATGGCGCGCACGGTCGTGATCCACTCCGGCAGCGGAATCTTGCGGCGCCGGCCGAGCGCGAAGACGATCAGAACGGCCGCCAGCACGACGGCCACAACCAGCGCGACCGGATGGTGGATCGACAGGCCCACCAATACCAGCGCGGCGGCGATTTCGACAATGGCCAGCTGCTGGACCCGAACACCGCCGATATTCCCGGCCTGTTGACGCAAGCGCGGCGACACCGGGCCGGACGGACGAGGCGCCGAACCCCGGCCGCGATTTCCTCTATTGCCCCGAGCTGTGCCGTTTTGGCCAGCATTTCCCGCGGATTGCGGTGCAGCGGACGGCTGTTGCTGCTGTTGCCGCCCGTTGCGGCGTCGAGCCCTGGTGGCGCTGGACATCCCCCGGCCTGCTCCTCTACTGGTGGTGTGGCCTCTAGGCGTATCGCCGCCGCTGAGACTGGTGCGTTGGAAGGTGGCACCCGTACGGTACGGGTCGATCGACACACGGCATAGTAGAGGGCGCTACGGCGTGAGTGCCGGGGGCGGTCGTTGGTGGATCCGACAGGCGGGGAGAGAAAGTAGCAATGGCATCACGTCGGGACGAGCTGAATGCGTATTCATTTGCGCGAAAGCGTACGAATGCGTCATTTTTGAAGCCGCTACCGAATGGGTCGATCGAGAGCGCCCCCAAACCGCTGAAGGCGGTGGTGCCCGGCATCGTGGTGAGCGTCCTGATCCTTGTGGGATTCGGAGCGTGCGGCATTATCAAGCCCGTTGCGCCGCAGGGGTGGGATACGCCGGAGGCAAATGTCGTCGTCGGCGCCGACTCCACCACTCGCTATGTCGTCCTGAAGCACCCGGACGCCGATGGCAACGACCAGAAAATGCTCCACCCCATCCTGAACCTGGCGTCCGCCAAGTTGCTCCTTGACCCCGACAAGTTCAACATCGTGCAGGTCAAGGAGTCCGAGCTGGACAGCAAGATCGCGCACGGCCCGGCCGTCGGCATCCCGTACGCGCCCGACCGGCTGCCGGGCAAGTCCGATGTGGACAAGGCGAAGACCTGGGCGGTGTGCAACCGCCCCGGCAGCGGCGTGGGCAGCAAGCCCCAGCAGGCCGTCTTCCTCCTCTCGGGCAAGGACAAGAAGGTCATCGAAGACCTGGACAAGGGCCGGGTCGACCTCCACAAGGCGCTCTACGTCGAGGGCCCCGACGGGGTGCGCTACCTGGTCGACCAGTACGGCATCAAGTTCACGTTCGACTCCACGCTGGGCGGACGGCAGCAGCCGCCGGACGGCATGTCGAAGGCGGCTGCCGACCGCGACATCCGCCGCATCATCTTCGGTGACCAGACTCCGCAGCCGGTCACCCAGGAGTGGCTGGACACGCTGATCGACGGCCAGTACTCGATCTTCATGCCGAGCATCCCCGGCGCGGGCCAACAGCTCAACAACGACGACCTGCCGCAGGCGAACAACAAGGTCGGCAATGTCGTCCAGGACGGTTCGACGTCTCAGAAGTACGTCGTGACCCAGCACGGCGTCGAGAAGGTGTCGGACTTCATCGCGAAGCTCCTGACCCTGGGGCCGAACGCGAGGAAGGTCACCGGCACCAGCAACCAGCTGGAGGTCAAGAGCCTGGCCACGGCGTCTTTCCACAAGCTGGAGGACGACCCCGAAACCGGGCAGGTCAAGGAGTTCATGGGCACGATCGCCGAAGGCAGCAAGGTGCCCAACCCGTGGCCGACGCAGGACCTCGAGATGGCCAACAACTTCGAGAAGCCGGCGCAGGACAGCGGTCTGGGCTCGGCCACGGACAAGGGCGTGTCCTGCAGCGCCTACCTGGGCACCAACTCCAAGTACGCGGGTGCGGAAGCCCTCGGCTACCCCAAGGGCGTGCCGAACATGGCGACCTGGGTCGGCACGGACTACCCGGCCAAGATCGCGTCCGGTTCCAGCACGTACGTCACCCCCGGCAGTGGGCTGCTGTACCGGGCGGTTTCCAACCCGACCGCGTCGTCCGGCAGCACGTTCCTGATCACCGACACCGGCCTGCGCTACAACGTCCCGAACAACAACGACAGCAAGGGCAAGGCCGGCAACGACAAGGAGGAGCAGGGCAAGTCGATGCTCCGACTCGGCTACAAGGGGACGCACCCGCCGGACATCCTGACGGCCTGGTCCAATCTGCTCTCCGAGGGTCCGTCCCTGGAGGTCCACGCGGCGGAGAAGCTGCAGTCGTCGTGACCTGCCGAAGGCCGCGTCGGTGACCCCCGCAGGGCGCCGGCGCGGCCTTCGCCGGACCCACCCCTCGAGTGTCCGATACCGCCTTAAACGGCCATATCCGTCCGATTCTACCGAACGACCCCTCGCTGAGGGGGAGTTGACAATGTTGTGATCCCGTCACAACTATCCACCCTCTGTTGGGAACAGACGTGTGGAGTGGTTAAAGTGGTCGAGGGCGTCAGCAGGCGACGCCTACCGCGCAGGCGCCGGCGACGGCGCGGCTCGGCACGACGTACAAGTCTCATGGGGGACGTTGACTATGGCTGGTCAGCAGTACACAACCACTGAGGAGGAGATGGTCGCGTTCAGCGGCAAGATCTCCTCGGTCAACCAGTCGATCCAGAGCGAGATCGGGCGCCTGAACACGGTCGTCGACACCATCACGTCCGGGTGGAAGGGTGCTGCGGCCTCCTCGTACAACCAGCTGCAGTCGCAGGTGAACGACGACGCCAACCGTCTCAACCAGCTCCTGGCTGAGATCAAGGAAGCGATCGACTCGACCACGAAGAACTACTCCGCCTCCGAAGAGGAGCAGGCGCAGTCGATCACGCACATCTCCGCCTCGGCCTCGCCGTTCGGATGATGAGGCCCGCGCCGCTTCCGGTGGCGCGCCGACCTCGCCGCGGTACGGCCGGTGAGCCTCTGCGGTATGCGATTCGACCAGGCACCATCAACCTCTGAGGAGACACCATGTCAGGCCAGATCCTCGTTAATTTTGCGACGATCCAGCAGGCCAGTTCCGACGTGCGCGGTACGGCCAACAACATCCGCCAGCAGCTCGACGACCTCGAGGCGGGCGTCAAGAAGATCGCCGCGAGCTGGGAAGGTGCCGCGCAGGAGGGCTACCAGGCCCGCCAGCGCGAGTGGGACCAGCGCGCCGCTTCTCTGCACTCGACGCTCGAGGCCATCGCCAAGGCGCTGGACCAGGCCGCTCAGAACTACCAGAGCACCGAGCACAAGAACGCCGGTATCTGGGCGGGCTGACCTCGCGTCGGCGAAGGTACGGATGGCCTACGGCTGAGCAGCCCCGACGGCTCGCACAGTGGTCAATGAGGGCGGGCGCGCTGCATCAGTGCGCTCGCCCTTCTGCCGTCCAGCCGCCCCCACGGCTCCTCCGCACACTCGCCTCCTCCGCTTCCTTTCCCTCCGCCCGTCACCCCGCACATGGAGAGCAGACAACCCGTGGGATCTCGCACCATTGGTCACCGAGCCGGGCACCGACGCCGAGCCGCGGGCGCACTGGCCACTGCGGTGTGCGTCGTCGGCATGTCCGGATTCTTTGCCGCACCGGCGGTTGCGGACGACAACACGTCGCTCAACAGCGGCGATTGCAAGTTCGGCACCAATGACATCAAAGAGACCCCCTGGTCTCTCCAGCGCCTCCTGACCGAGCAGATGTGGGCCCACCGTATGAAGGGCCAGGGCGTCAAGGTCGCCGTCATCGACACCGGCGTCGACATGGTCAACAGTCAGCTCAAGCCCGTGATCGGTTCCGGCGGTCAGTCCTTCGTAGGAGACAAGGTGGGCGGCGGCGGTAAGCCGACCATCGACCAGGTCGGCCATGGCACCAAGGTGGCAGGCATCATCGCCGCCCGCCCAAAGCGCAGCTCCGGCTTCTTCGGCCTCGCGCCCGATGCGAAGATCATCCCGTTCAAGAACACGGACAAGGAAAAGCCCGGCACGGCCGAGAGTCTCTCCATGGCCATCCACAAGGCCGTCAGCGAGAAGGTCGACGTCATCAACATCTCGCAGGGCACCGACGCCAAGCCGGAGGAATTGCCCACCCTTGAGGCCGCGGTTGCCTTCGCGCGGAGCAAAGACGTCCTGATCGTCGCTTCGGCAGGCAACGGCGGTTCCAACGGCGGAGAAAAGCAGATGTGGCCGGCCGCCTATTCCAAGAAGTACGACAACGTCCTGGCCGTGGCCGCCTCGGACCGCAACAACGAGCGCGCGCCGTTCTCCCAGTCCGGGGACTGGGTCAATATCGCCGCTCCGGGCGTCAACATGGTCTCCACCGTCCCCCAGGGCGGCAACTGCGTCGACCAGGGCACCAGCTTCGCCTCACCCTATGCCGCGGGAGCCGCGGCCCTCCTCATAGCGAAGCACAAGAACGACCACGACGGCCGGTGGAAGCCGAGGGAAGTCATCTGGCACCTCGAGCAGACCGCGGAGCGCGTGAAGAAGGGTCCCGACAAGTTCATCGGCTGGGGCGTCGTCGACCCGGTAGCGGCCCTCAACGACATGAGCCGGCCCACCGAGCCCCCACAGCCGGACAAGAACGACGACTCATCCGCCGGCATGAGAGTGCAAGCAGCCGCTCTCACCATCGGCGAAAGCCCGACGGACCGGCGCATCCGCTTCGCCATCTACATTGTCGGCGGCGCACTCCTGGCCGTCGGCACGGTAGTTGGCTCTGCCGTCGCGCTGCGCGACTGGCGACGTAAAACTGGTTTCAGCACACACGGGGAGGCTTAATCATGGGTGGCAAAGGTGAGTACGGCGTCGATCTGGACGCCTTGGAAGACGTCGTAAGGGATCTCAACAAGGTCCTCAAGCAGATGGGCGACGAGACGAGCACGGCCGAGAGCAGCACCTACCTGCCGAAGGGGTCCCTGGGAGACAACTTCACCGAGGTGAGCGAGCTCTATGGCGCTCACACGAAGGTGAAGGCCGACATCAACAAGATGATGAAAAGGGTCGAGGGCCTCGTCGATACGTTCGGGAAGAAGTCGGCCAAGGTCAGGGACGCGTACCAGGACGCGGAAGCAGACAACACCATGAAGTGAAGTGACATCACCCGGCGGATCGCAGGTGACAGATGGGACATGTTCGATGATGGAGTGGGGGACAGCAGATGGCATCGAAGGAAACTGATTTCAAGCCGGGACAAGTTCATGTGCCGAAGACAAGCACGACGCCGGCCAAGGGGTCGGGTGAGGCCCAAGAACAAGGTCCCGCAATCCTCCAGAGTCGCCCGCAGTTCACTGAAAAGGAGCTCGGCGATCTCAAGGCGATGGTGGCAGGGTCCAACCCGGGCGAAGTAGGTAACGTCGCCGAGGGCTGGAAGAAGGTCCGCGTCTCCCTCGTCGGCGAGGACTGGCACACCGGCATCAAGAAGCAGTTCGATGATGCAGTGACGAAGGTCCTGAAAACCTGGCATGGTCCCTCTGCTGATCAGTTCGCCAAGACGGCACAAGGGATCAGCGACGACTTCGGGAACCTTGCGTCTTACCCGCACGTCACCGGCCACGTCCTGCACCAGATCAGCGAGAACCTCGGGGCAGCGAAGACAGCCGTCGAAGCTATCGAAGAGCCTGACTGGTTGGATGACCTCGGAGACAAAATCGGGGACTCGGCGAAGTCTGTTGTCAAGGGCTCAGCAGTCGGAACCCTCGCCGGCGGCCCAGGGGCCGGCACGGTGGTCGGTGGTGTCGTGGGCTTCTTCACCGGCGGGCGCGATGACTCGGGCCTGAAGGCTGACCTCAAGAACCCGAACATGACTATTGGGGAAGCTGCTCAGAGGAACGCAGGCAACATCGATCCTGACAAGCAGGCTTCGCTGTTGGCTGGTCACTACATGGAGCAGCTGGCGACGACGTATCGGGCCGGGTCGAAGGCCTTGCGGGGCGTCGGTGGGATTGATGACGATGGTCGAATCAGGCGGCCAGACAACACTGACGGCGGTGGGGATATTGGGGGAATTACCCCATTCGTCCCGCCTGGTTCCGGCCCAAAGGGCGGTGCAACCGTACCGAAGATCCCGGGCATGAAGGGCGGCGGATACACGACTCCGCAGCCGATGGAACCGCCACGTCCGGGCGGAATCGACGGCGGAATCGGCAGCATCCCCAAGAGCCCCGTGCCTCACGTTGGGACGGGACTTGACGGCTTCTCAGGTGGACTTGGGACTGGCGGCGGCGGAATCGGCGGCGGAATCGGCGGCGGTGCCGGTGGCGGCGTAGGCACTGGCGGTCTTTCTGGCTCTGGTGTCGGCGGAGGTTCAACCTCGGGCATCGGTGGCGGCGGCATGCCAGGCATGCCAGGCATGGTCGGAGGTGGCGCCGCCGGTCGTGGTGGTGGCGGCGCCGGAGCGGGTGCCCGGGGCGGCGTCGGAGCGGGTGCGCGGGGCGGCGGCCGTGCCGGTATGCCAGGCATGGCTGGTGGCGCTGGCGCAGGCGCAGGCAAGGGGGCCGGAGCCAAGGGCGCTGGCGGCGGCGGTGCCCTGGCACGGCAGAAGGGCGGTGTCGTCGGGGGCAAGGGCGGCAAGTCCGGAGTCGGCGGGCAGGGCGGATCCGGCCTGCACCGCAGCCGTGGCGGCACGCAGAAGGGTGTGACTGGCGGTCGCCGTCCGGCGGGGATGGCTGGTGCACCTGGGGCCCACGGAGGCAAGGGTAAGGACAACAAGGGAGAGAACGGGCAGCGTCCTGACTACCTGGTCGAGGATGAGGAGACCTGGACCAAGGAGCGTAATGTGGCGCCCAAGGTCATCGAGTAGGGACCTGTCAGCCAAGATCAAGTGATCGGCGGAATCGAAGTGGGGCCCGCAGTCTTCGGGTTGCGGGCCCCACCGTGTTAGGGAGAGGTGTACGGCATGAGCTTCACGCGAACGCTGCGTGCGGTGGGCGGCGCGGTGGTGGCGGGAGCACTGCTCTTCGGCGCCGCCCCGACCGCTTTGGCAGACGAGATCAGGGACGCTCAATGGCCGCTGAAGGCGTTTGACGCTGAGAGCGTATGGAAGGAATCGACGGGCAAGGGCGTCACGGTCGCGGTAATCGATGATCCCATCTACGGCAACCATCCGGACCTGAAAGGGAATGTGCTTCCGGGGAAGAGTTTCATTGATGGTGGGCGTGGTGATCAGGAGAGCAAAAATGATCACGGAACTGGGATGGCGTCACTCATCGCCGGGCATGGGCATGGTGCAGGCAGTTCCGATGGCGTGATGGGCCTAGCGCCGGATGCAAAGATCCTTCCCGTTGGGAGGCCAGATTTCGGACAGGGAGACGGAAGTACCGACCTTGGTGATTGGATTAGGTACGCAGTCGATCAGGGTGCATCAATCATCAACTTGTCGATTGAACCTACGTCCCTCTTCGATAATGAAAAGGAAGCGCTGACCTACGCGATCAAGAAGGATGTCCTGGTTGTAGCGGGGGCAGGGAACGACGGGAAGACCGAGCTAGGACCCTTGGCTTCATTCCCCGGAGTCGTCACCGTGGGGGCTGTGGACAAAAACGGGGAAATCTGGTCGAAGTCCAACTCGGGTAGCCAGATGATGGTTACAGCTCCCGGTGTAAAGATCACGTCTGCTTCTGCGGAGAGGTCGGACTACCCCTATCGGCTGGCTGATGGTACGTCTGACTCCACGGCCTATGTTTCAGCTGCCGCAGCACTCCTGCGTTCGAAGTTCCCTGACCTCACCGCCGGTCAGATCGCCAATCGCCTCGTCAAGACGGCTGCTCTCCCCAAGGGCAAGAAGCTCCAGCTGCCCGATCCGCAGTATGGGTACGGTTTCATCCGTCCGTACAGCGCGTTGACGCAGGATATCCCGGCTGGTTCCAAGAACGGCCCGCTGAAGACTCCGAAGAAGGACCCGTCCGCTGGCACCGGTGGAGCAACCGCTCCCGGCGCATCGGGCGGTGACCAGGCAAGTGAGAAGAAGGACAGTGGGCTCGGTACCGGGGCCATTGTCGGTATTGCCGCTGGTGTTCTCTTCGTTGTCGCGATCATTGTCATCGTTGTGGTGATGCAGAAGAAGAAGGGCCGCAACGGCCCGCCGCCGGGTGGCCCCGGTGGCTATGGCGGTCCTGGCGGTCCCGGATTCATGCCGCAGCAGCCCGGTCCCTATCAGCAGCAGCCTGGCGCATTTCAGCAGCCGCCCGGTGGTGCGCCCGGTTCGTATCCGCCGGCGCCGCCCACGCAGCCGCCGGGCCAGTAAGGCCTAGTCGCAGCGAAAGACGGAATTGGGGTCCGCAGCCGGAACGAAGGCTGCGGACCTCAGTGCGTTGAGCCCAGCGCCTTGATGCCCTCGTCTTCTTCGTGGTCCATCCACGAAGAAGACGAGGGCATCAAAGGATTGTGCGGTCAGCCGAAGACCGAGCGGACGTGGTCCGTGACGACGTTGCGGCCCTCGTCGGTGACGTCCTGGTGGCGGGTGGCGGCGCCGCCGGTGTGGCGGTCGACGTGGCGTTGGGCGGCGTCCAGGCCGCGGTTGGTGTGGTGCTCCGCGGCGTTGGCGGCGTCGGCCTTGGCGCGGTCCGCCCAGGTTTGGGGGTCGGCCAGGCTGGTGACGCCGTCCACGTAGTTCTGGGCGCCTTCCTTGACATCGTCGACGTATTCGCCGGCCTTTTCCTTGGCGATGTCGGCGGTTTCGCCCCAGTCGATTCCGTCGCGGGCGCCGAAGTGGCTCTCGATGCCCTGTTCGGCGACGTTCGCCGCCATTTCCTGGCCGGCTTCCACGGCCTTATCCTTGGCGCCCTGGACGACTTCTTCCCTGACGAAGTCCTTGCCCGCCTCGACGACCTTCTGCTTGACCTCGTCCTTGACCGTGGTCTTGATGTAGTTCATGGCCATCTGGCGAGCTTCCTTGGAAACCGCCTTCTTGGCCATGTTCTTGATGGCGTCCATGGTGGCGTGCTCCGCCGCCTTGGTCGCCGCCTGCATGACCTCGCGCTTGAGCTTGTCCAGGATCTGCCGGATGATCACCCGGGTCGCCTGCGTGGCGCCTGCCGCACCCAGTTCGGAGAGGCCGAGGGTGAAGGGCGCGGCCGCCTGTGCCGCGATGAGTTCGATGGCTAGCGCGACGAGCTGGACGATGACCGCGATCTTGCCCGCGATGACGGCGAGGGCGGCCGCGTCGAAGGCGGCGGCGATTACCTCGGCCGCCACGGCGGCGTCACGGAGGTAGTGGTCGCCGCTGTCGCCACTGCCGGCGAAGCCGCCCCATTCCTTGGAGAAGCCCTCGATGGCCTCGCCCGAGTTGGAGCCGGTGACTTCATTGGCCGCCGACGAGCCGTCGGCCAGCGTCTGATTGCACTGTTCGGCGAACGTGCGCCAAGTGGAGGCGCATTCGAAGAGCTTGTCCTCGTCGGCGTTCGGCCAGTCGTAGCCGATGAGGCTCAGGACCTCGACGAGTGCGTCCGGCAGCATCAGTGACACAGTGATTGTCCCCCGTGCAGTTGTGACTGAATTCAGGTGGCGTGGTGGTGCTGAAGAGGTGGCGAGGCAGGCGGGGCCGGCTCAGGCTGCGAGCTCGGTCTCCACGCGGGGCCGGGTGAACGTCAGATCTGCGGCCGGCCCACGGCGCTGATGGTGTGGATGCCCTGCTCGTCGGATTCGGCGTACTTCTGGGCAATGGCCTCGAGCTTGTCGCCGATGCCCTCGATGCGTTCGCCCAGGGACTCCATCGACTCGAACATGCCCTTCGAGATGGGCTCGTAGAACGTGATGAAGATTTCGCCGAAGTCGCAGCCGTCGAATGCCTCTTTGACGTCTCCTACGTCGTCCTTCAGCTTCTTCGCCGCTTTGGAGAAATCGTTGCCGATGTGGACGAATGCATTGCCCTGCGTCTTCAGTACGTCCGGATCGACGTCAAATGCCTTGCCTGCCACCCGTTGCCCCCGTATTCACTGTGTCATGCGCTGTACTTGACACTTTTTTAACGGCTCTACATTAGGCGATCCGGGTGTTGGCATGTCAAGGCGGGGGCACTGCGGTGAGCGCCCAAACGACCGGTCATAGCGGCAGCCTGATGGAGGCTCAGTTCCGAGCTTGAGCTGAGCTGTTCCGGGCGTCGCGGAGAGGGCGTCGAGGGAGGGGAAGGGGGCGCAATGGTGTGTGCGGGAGAGGTGCCCGCGGATCGGGGGCGCGGGTGATCTCCGTTCCCGTAGCATTTCCGCTCATGGAAGCAACCGGCAATGAGCAGTCAGTTCCCGACGATCCCACTGGGCTGACTCCCCGCCAGGCCAGACGAATACGCATCGTCGTGGCTTCGGTCCTGATGGGCGCGATGGCGCTGGTGCTCGTGATACGCCTGGCGTCTCGCCACTCGGTGCTGGTGGTCGGGGTCTATGGAGCCGCGCTGGTGCTCTGTGGCGTGGTGATCGAGCTGAGCCGGAACGGGCGTACCCGGCTGGGGACCTGGCTGCTGGGCATCGGCCTGGCGGCGGCCCTGGCGGCGGACTGGTTGCTGCTGCCCTGAGGCCAGCTGGCCCGGCTCCCGCCCCTGGTGGAGGGACTCGCAGCGGTCAGCGGTCGGCGGGCTGCTTACCGTTTCCGGGCCCTCCGACGGTGGCTCAGGCCCGTACGCGACGGCGGTCCGGCCCGTACGCGCACGAAGCCCGTCCGCGCACCGAGCCCGGCCACGGCCCAACGCCCCGCGTACGGGCGGGAGAAGCCGACGCGAGGAGCAGGCGGGCGAGGCGGCGGACGGACCCGCCGCGGACGGACCCGCCCCGGAGGGCGACGCCCGCCCCCTCATGTCACCGCCTCAGAACAGCCCGTGCCACATCTGCTCGATGATCAGCGACCACCAGTTGCCCTCGTCGTCCAGCGCCCATGAGTCGATCGCCGCGATCTGCTCCTGGAAGGCGGCCACCGCCGTGCCCGCCGCGTGCGGGTCCATGCCCTGCATCTGCCGGCGGGTGGTCGACAGCAGGGCGAGGCAGCGCAGGTAGGCGCTGAGGGTGCGGTTGGTGAAGCGGCCGCCGCCGGAGGTGGGCTGGACCGCCCAGACGGTGCCGATCAGGCCCTGGTTCTGTTCGGGCGCGACGCACTGCACGGCCATGGTGTAGAGGCCGTCGGAGCCGAACCGGACGTAGCCGGAGAGGGTTTCGAGGGTTTCCTCGCGGGCCTCCGTGCCGGTCTGGCGGAGGTAGCCGGCGACGTCGGTGAACAGGCCACCGGCGGGCGGGGCATCGGCCCGGTCGGCGGTGAAGAAGTACGGCACCTCGACCGGCAGTCCGGCCCAGGTCAGCGTCTTCTTCGTGGCCTCGGGGAGCTGGGTGGGGGCGATGTCGTCGGCGTCCGGACGGATGACACCCTGGGGGCCGAAGACCTCCGCGAGGTGCTTGCCGAGCGCCACATCGCGCATCGCCGGCGCGGCCTCGACGCCTTCCGGTACCGGCAGCCGGTGCGGCCGCGGAGGCGCCTGCTGCCCCATGACCTGGTGCATCATCTCGACGTGCCGCAGCAGTCCGGCGATGCCCTCGGCGCGTTCCTCGGGCCGCATGCCGTAGCCCTCGGTGCAGGAGAACTGGGCGTTGGGGAAGGCGCGGAAGATGAAGTCGCCCGGGTAGCCGCCGGGCAGCAGCGCGGGGCGCAGGTCGGTGTGCACCGCCCGGACGTCCTCGCCGCGCACGCCGAGCCGCTGGAGCTCGGCCGACAGCTGGTACTCGGCGGGCGGCAGGCCGGGGCCCGAGACCTGGGCGAGGCTGGTCTCCTCGCCGGTGGCCGGGTCGTTGTAGGTGGCGACGGCGGTGTTGCCGGGGCCGGTGACCGGCGGCCGGTCGGCGGGGGCCGCCGCGCCCGAGGCCGCACCGGCGCCGTGCTTGTGCTGGTACATCCGCACGACCTCCTCGACCGGTACGGACGGCCAGACCGTCAGCTCACCGGACGCGCGGTCGACGACGCCGCAGGCGGCGCCGACGTCGGCGGGCGGGCGCCGCTGCCCGGTCTCCGGGTCGACCTCCGGGGGCGGCGGCACGGCCCACACCACCCAGCCGAGGTCGAACTCCTGCATGGCCACTTCGCGGGGCGGACCCTGATGTCCCTCGGGGTTGAGCCAGCGGGCGGCGGTGGCGTGTGCCTGCGCCTGGGTGATCACGAGTGGTCTCCTTCGAGGCCGTGAGAAGCGTCCGGGTCGGTGCTGTCGGTGCGCTGGGCCGGCACGGCCGGGGGCGCCGCGGGGACGGGCGCGAGGATCTGACGGGCGGTCACCCCGCGCTCCGTGGCGACGACGAGGACGCCGTCCGGCGACAGATCGGCGCCGGTGAACGGGACGTCGGAGATCAGCGCGGCCACCACCTCCCGGCTCTGCCGCTCCCACACCCGCAGATAGTCGGAGCCCCGGCTGATGCCGAACGGAGCCGCCTCCAGCGTCGCTTCCGAAGGCCGCAGCACCTGCTCCGGGGCGGCGTCGACGTACTCCGGCTGCAGCAGGTCGTGGATGAGCATGGCGGGGCCGCCGTCGGCTCCCTGCGCGGTACGGGAGCCGGGCGTGCCCTCCGGTACGAGGAAGGCCGCCACCTGGCGGGGAACGGACCCGTCGGCCTCGTCGCCCGGCAGGTACCCCGTCCGCACCGCGCCCACCCCGGCGAGCGGCACGCTCCACAGCGTGCGCCACGGCAGGGCGAAGCCGAGGGCGTGCAGCGCGTCCGCGTACGGGGCCAGCCCGTCCTCGACGAACGCGGTCTCCAGCAGCGCCGCCCGCACGTCGGCCGGTGCCTGGGAGCGGGTGAGCAGGGGCGCGGTCCGCAGATACGTACGGGCCGGCGCGTCCAGCTCCTCCAGCGGTACGGACTCCACGGCGGCCCGCAGCGTCACCGGGTCGGCGTGCGCGAAGAGGCCCGGGTCGGTGAACAGCCGGGGCAGCAGACCGGCCTCGAGGGTGTGCGCCGCGAGGTGGTCGCGGATGTAGGGATCGGCCTTGGCCCAGTTCTGCTCGGGCACCGCCTCGAGCAGCGCCATGGCGATCTCGGTCTGGGCCTCGCGGACGTCGGGCAGACCGGCGCGGATCTCCTCGGCGACACCGGGGTGCATCAGGCGCAGCAGCGTACGGCGGCTGCCGCCCTCCGCGGTCGCGTCCGTCCCGTCCTCGTCCGGCTCGTCGGCCACCTCGACCGGCTCGATGAACGGCGCGGCCAGCAGCATGCCGTCCGCGAGGTCCTGGCTCATGTCCCGTCCGGCGATGGCGCCGGACAGCAGGCCCAACAGCTCGACGGGCAGCCCCTCGCCCTCGGCGAACGCCAGCGGCGCCAGGATCAGCCGCAGCGTCCGGGGATCGGCGCCCAGGCGGCGGGCGTGCAGGTCCAGCGCCTCGCCGACGTCGGCGGGCAGCTGGGACTCGTCGGCCGGGTCGAAGCCCTCGGGCTGCATGAGCAGCGACTGCACGGCGAGCTGCAGGGTCAGCCGGTTGGTGCCCGCGCGCCGCGCCATCGCCGCGGCGAGCGCCCGGCGGGCGTCCGGGTCGCTGGTGTACGGGAGCTCGGGCGCCCCGACGCCGGGGTCGAGCGCGGTCTCGGCGTGCAGGAGCAGCCCCTCGGGGTCGGCCCACTCGGGCTCGTCGAGGTCGATGACCTGCACCTGTCCGCGCGGCAGCGCACCGGCCAGCTCGGCGGCCAGCTCGCGCGGTACGTCGGCGAGCAGCTGAACCGTTTCGGTGGCCGCGAGCGGCTTGAGGACGTCCCGTACCACCCGGGCCGGCTCGCCCGTCGCGCGTACCGGACCGGCCGCATCGACGTCCGGCACCACGATCGTGACCGGCTCCTCCAGCGCGGCGAGTTCGGTGAAGATCTCGTCGGTGCGGGTGGCCCGCAGCCCGAAGTGGTCCGCGATCAGCCATTGCAGCTGGCCGGCGGTACGCAGCGCGGGGCTCGGCACGGCGGGCGGCGGGAGGTCCGGGGGGACGGTCGCCGGGTCCATGTCGTCCAGCGGCAGCGTCTTGCGGTACTCGGGCTCGCACAGCATCAGGAAGCCGGTGACCAGCCGCGAACGGCCGCTGCCCTGGCTTCCGGTGAGCACGATGACACGGGGCGCACCGGGCCACCGCATGCGCCAGGCCGCGAGCGCGCGGAGCGCGGCGGTGCGCCCGCCGATGAACGGATGCGGCTCGTACACGGGCCGTGTGGCACTGCCTTCTGCTGCGGCGCTCATGACTTCCTCGTCCCCCATCGATCCCGCCCTCCACTCACGTGGATTCCTGCGTCTTTATCTGGTCGATCTTATGATCCGGCGTGCCTGTGCCGAGCCGCCGGGGCCCGGCTGTTCCGTAACCGGAACATCGAGGCCGGGGCAGGTGGGGGGTGTGTGACGACGTGTGACACAGGTTGCCGTTTGTGGAGAAATTGCGGTCGCTGCGCGCGGAAAGAGAGCGGATTCCGGCGACGGCCCGGCCGGTGATCCACTTCCTTTTGTCCGTGGCCCGTTCCGCGGTCCGTTATGCGGTCCGTTCCGCGGTCCGTTAGGCGCTTCGCCCCGCACTTCGCCGCGTACTTCGCTGCGCGCTTCGGCCCGTTCGGAGATCCGTGGCCCGTCCGGATGCGGTACGGGAACCGCACCGCGGCCATGCGAGCCGCAGTGCGTCCACGGAACAGCGGTACGCCGACGGAAGCCGCCCCGGCGACCGCAGGGGCCGCGGGGTCACCCCCGGTGGCCGCCGGCCCGGCCGCCGCGCCGCGGCCCGGTCACGATGTTGGCGGAGGGACCGTCGCGCTCGGCGCGCTCCTCGGCCTCCTTCGCCTCCTGCTCCTGCTGCCACTTCGCGTACTTCTCGCGCGACTCTTCCCGCTCCGCCATCGTCTGGTTCTCCGCCGCCCGCCGCATCTCGTTCATGCGGTCGCCGATGGCGTCCATGTAGCTCGGCGTCTCGATGGCTTCCTTCATGCCGATCCGGCCGGAGAGCACCTCCTGGGCCATCTCCTTGAGCTTGCCGCCCACGTTGGGGTTGTCCGACAGCGTCTTGAGGGCCTTGCGCAGCCGGTACGCCTGCTCCGGATCCGCGGCGACGTCCATCAGGTCCTCGTCGCGGATCTCCCGGTCGTTGCTCATCTGCGTCCCCCTTGATGTGGTGGCACAGCAACCGTCTGCTGCACCGGCCTCCCGAGTCTAATGACCGGCGTGAACAACGCGTCAAGGCGGGGTTGTCGGTATTGCCGCGTATTGCTCCGTATGTATTCCGCAGCGCGCCGGGTGCCCGCTCCGTAGCGGGGTCCGGGCCGATTGCGGGTGTGCTAGACCTGACAAGAAGTACAGCGGCCAGCCGCTATTCAATTCGGGGAGAAAATGATGTCCGACGAAGTCCGGCTCAGTTCGGAGGAGTTGCACAAGCTCGGTGCGACCTTCGAGATACGCGCGGAAGAACTGGGCCGGCAGCTGGCGGCATTCAGACGGCGGGCGGACGCCGAGGCGCTGCGCGACGGCTTCGGCCACAGCAGCGAGGAGGCCCGCCCGCATCTGGAGCGGTACGAACAGGCCGAGCACGCCCTCGTCCTGCTGCAGGAGCGGCTCGCCCAGGTGGGCGGGGGTATCAAGGAGACCGCGGCGAACGCGCAGGCGGCCGAGGAAGAACTGGTCGAGATGATGCGGAGCGTCAAGTGAGCGAGCGGCGCAACCCCGAGGCCCTGCACGAAGCGGCGGCCGGCTGGCGGGACATGGGCAAACACCTCGACGGACTCGTACGCGATCTGGACCGGCACGTCGGCAGTGCCGCCGCCGCCCACTGGCAGGGGCCGGCGGGCGAGGCGTTCGCCGGGGAGTGGCACCGGCTCAAGACCTCCGTCGACGACTCGCTGCCGGCCTTCGAACTGGCCGCCGCGGACCTGGAGCTGGCCGCCGCGCCGCCCTCCGAGAAGGACAAGGAGGACGACGGCGGGGACCGGAGCCAGGCGTCGGCGAACACCTCCGGCGGGCAGCAGTCCGGCACCAACTTCGCCTACGGCTTCATGGCGCTCGGCCAGCTCGCCAACGGCCTCGGCGGCGCCTTCAGAAAACGCGGCGGGGGCGGCGGCCAGCAGGGGCCGACCGCGACGCACCGGTGGGAGACCTCCACGGCCGTGCAGGGGGCCAACCCCTTCGGGCCGAAGGGCGACGGCCCGGTACGCGGTGGCGAGAACATCGCCAAGGGCGTACGGACCGCCCCGGCCGCGGCGGTCGAACAGGCGGCCAAGGAAGCCGAGGAGGCCAAGGGCAAGGCCAAGGCCAAGGACGCGAAGCCGGCGTCGGGCGGTGGCGCCTTCGGCTGACGGGGCACGGGACCCCGGCACGGTCTCCGGCAAACGGCGGTGGGGCGCCCCTCCTGAGAGGGACGCCCCACCGCCGTTGTCGTACCGCCGTTGCCTGTCAGCTGCTGGGCGGCAGCCAGCCCGTCTGGACCAGCTGCGCACCGCGCTTACGCGTGATGAACGTCGCCCGTCCAGGCGTCAGGTTCTGGCCCTTGATGTTGCCCATCAGCGGACCCTCGGCCGGGTCGGCGGACAGGATCAGACCCTGCGCACCGAGCTCCTTGGTGCGCTGCATCACGGGCTCGAACGAGGACCGGCCGGCACCCGAGGAGTTGCGCGCGATGATCAGGCGCAGGCCCAGGTCGCGGGCGAACGGCAGGTGCTCCAGCAGCGGCTGCAGCGGGTTGCCGCTGCTGGTCGCCACCAGGTCGTAGTCGTCCACGATCACGAACGCGTCCGGCAGGTCGTACCAGCTGCGGTTGCGCAGCTGCTCCGGCGTGACGTCCGGACCCGGCATCCGCCGGCTCAGCGAACCGGCCAGACCGCTGATGACCTCCTGCAGCTGCGGGCCCGCGGCGCAGTACTTGTAGAGATGGCTCTCCGGGATCTCCCCGAGATGCGCGCGCCGGTAGTCGGAGACCACCATGAGCGCCTTGTCCGAGGGGTACCGCTCCGCGATCTGCTTGGCGATCAGACGCAGCAGCGCCGACTTGCCCGACTCGCTCTCGCCGTAGATGACCAGCAGCGGGTCGGTCTCGAAGTCGATGAACGCCGGCGACAGCGTCATCTCGTCGACACCTATGGCGATGCCGTGCTCCGGGTAGTCGCTGCCCTTGGGCAGCTCGTTGACGTGCAGCATCGTCGGCAGCATCCGCACCGCCGGGGCGGGCTCGCCCTGCCAGTTCTCGCTGATCGTCGAGACCAGGTTCGCGATGCCGTCGCTGATCGTCTCCGGGTCGGACATGCCGTCCAGCCGCGGCAGCGCCGCCAGGAAGTCCAGCTTGTCGGGCGACAGACCACGGCCGGGCTTGCCCATCGGGACGTTCTCCGCGCGCTTGCGGTCGAACTCCGACTCCATGGCGTCACCCAGACGCAGCTCGACGCGGTTGAGGAGCTGGTCACGCAGGGCGGGACGCACCTCGGTGTAACGCGAGCCGGCGATGATCAGGTGGACACCGAAACCGAGACCCCGGCCGGCGATGTCCAGGATCACCGGGTCGAGCTGCTCGTAGTCGGTCTTGAACGTCGCCCAGCCGTCGATGATGAGGAAGACGTCGCCCCACTTCTGGTCGGGGAAGGCGCCCGCGGCCCGCCGCTGGCGGTACGTCGAGATCGAGTCGATGCTGTTGGAGCGGAAGAACTCCTCGCGCTCGTTGAGGATGCCGACGACCTCGGAGACCGTACGGCGCACCTTCTCGGCATCCAGACGCGAGGCGACCCCGCCGACGTGCGGCAGCCCCTCCATCGTCAGCATGCCGCCGCCACCGAAGTCGAGGCAGTAGAACTGCACCTCGGCCGGGGTGTGGGTGAGCGCGAACGCGGCGATGGCGGACCGGATCAGCGTCGACTTACCGGACTGCGGACCACCCACGACCAGGCCGTGACCGGCACCGGCGGAGAAGTCCAGGTACATCACGTCACGCCGCTGCTCGAACGGCTTGTCCACCAGCGCGACCGGCACCACGAGCTTGCCGAGCGCGGTGTACTCCGGCGCGTGGACACCCCGCTCGGGAGTGACCGCGAGGGTCGGCAGCAGCTGGTTGACCGTGGGCGGCTCCTCCAGCGGCGGCAGCCACACCTGGTGCGCCGGCGGGCCCTGACCCTGCATCCGCTGGACGATGACGTCCAGAACGGTGTCGGCGAGCGCGTCGTCCTGCTCCGGCTCGTCCGGCTCGACGGAGACGGGTTCCTCGATGATCTGCTCGATGACCGGGGCCGCCGTGAACGGCACCGGCATCCGGTAGCTCGAGCCGCCGGCACCGCCGCCGCCCCGGCCGCCCGGACCGCGGTACGGACCCGAGACATACGCGGCCTTGAACTGGACCATCGTCTCGGTGTCGTACTTCAGGATGCCGGAACCGGGAACGTTCGGCAGGTGGTAGGCGTCGGGCACACCGATCGCGGTCCGCGACTCGGCCGCGGAGAACGTGCGCAGACCCAGCCGGTAGGACAGGAAGGTGTCCAGACCGCGCAGCTTGCCCTCTTCCAGACGCTGCGAGGCGAGCAGCATGTGCACACCCATGGATCGGCCGATACGGCCGATCTGGATGAACATGTCGATGAAGTCCGGCTTGGCGGTCAGCAGCTCGGAGAACTCGTCGAGCACCATCACCAGCGACGGGAGCGGATCCAGCGGCGCACCCGCGGCACGCGCCTTCTCGTAGTCGGTGATGTTGGCGTAGTTGCCCGCCGAGCGCAGCAGCTCCTGACGGCGCTGGAGCTCACCGGTGATCGAGTCGCGCATGCGGTCGATCAGCGTGACGTCCTCACCGAGGTTGGTGATGACGGCCGCGACGTGCGGCATCTCCGACATACCAGTGAAGGTGGCGCCACCCTTGAAGTCCGCGAGGATGAAGTTCAGCGTCTCCGACGAGTGCGTGACCGCGAGCGCGAGCACCAGGGTGCGCAGCACCTCGGACTTACCGGAACCGGTGGCACCGACACACAGGCCGTGCGGGCCCATGCCCTCCTGCGAGGCCTCCTTGATGTCGAGCATGACGGGCTGGCCGTCCTTGTCGACACCGATCGGCACCCGCAGCCGCTCGTGCAGCGTGCGCGGCCGCCAGGTACGCGCGACGTCGAACGAACCGGCGTCGCCCATGTTCATCAGGTCGGTGAAGTCCAGGTTGGACAGCAGCGGTTCCTCGCCGTCCGCGCCGGAACCGGCCCGCAGCGGGGCGAGCTGGCGCGCCAGCGCCTCCGCCTCCGGGATCGACAGGGTGTCGCAGATGCCGTGGTAGACCGCACCGCTCGCCGACTCCAGCACCAGCTTGCCCGGCCACACCTGTACGGCCAGACCACCGCGGATCTCGTCCAGGTCACCCGGCACGACCTCGAGGATGGTGACGCCCTGGAGACCCTCGGCCCCGGCGATCACCGAGTCCATCGGGACCTCGCCGGCGTCCAGCACGATCACCACGTGCGGGGTGTCGGTCACCGGAGTGCCCTGCGGGTTGAACCGCCCGCGGCCCTCCAGCTCGTCAACCAGCAACTCCTCGATCTCGCCGAGGTCGCCGACGACCAGCCGGCGGGTGCCGGCGCCGTCCGTGGTCCGGTGCTGGACCTGCGGCAGCCACTTCGTCCACTCCCACTCCGCCTGCGCACCGGGCGCGGCGACGACCGCCACGACCAGGTCCTCCGGCGAGTGCAGGGTGCACAGCTGGGCGACGATGGCGCGCGAGGCGCCGTAGACGGTGTCCGGGTCACCCGAGACGGTCAGGTGGTAGAAGGCGCGCAGCGAGACCGCCAGCGGCAGGCTGTCCAGCTGTCCGTGCTTGTCCAGGAACTCCTTCATCGCATGCGCGGTGAGCGGTTCCAGCTCATCGATCGGCGCGGTCTCCGGAGCCTTCAGGGGAGTGGCCAGCTGCTGCGGCCCCAGCCCCAGACGTACTTGCCCGAAGTCCGGATCGGTCGCCCGGCGTTCCCACACCCGCTTGCCCTCGGCCACGACCGACCACAGCTGGCCCGGATCGGGGTGGATGTAGAGCTGGGCGTCCCGCTGCTTGCGGGCGGTACGGCGCACCTCTTTGCGCTTCTGCGCAAGGTACTTGAGGTAGTCCTGCCGTTCCTGAAGCATCTGTCCGGAAGGCCCCTGGCGGGCCTTGACGATCTGCACGATCGCCATCGCCAGGGTGGAGGCCACCATGAAGCCGCCCATGATCTTCATGAACGGCTGGTTGCCCATGAACAGGAAGCCCGCCGACGACGCCATGCCCATCATGGGCATGAGGGTCATCAGCATGTTCTCCGACTCGCCCTCGCGGGGAAGCTCCGGAGGGGCCTCCAGTGTCACCTCCTCCGCGGGTACTTCAGGTGGCAGCGCGCGGGGCGGGCGCTTGACGATGACAACGCTCACCGAGGCATCAGTCCTTCATGCATCTCGCAGTCTCGGACCGCCCCCGTTGGTTCGACGGTCCCCCGGGCACAAGTCCTTGGCCCGACGCAGGCGTTGATCCTACTGTTACGGGTCAAGTGACGGGGTGGGTGGGGCAGCCCCCTGATCGGACGGTACGCTGACGCACCGCGAGCGTGCCACAGCCCCGTAGTGACGGCTTTATATATAGGGCGCGTGACGCGACAAAACGCCCAACGGATAGGGGGAACCGCCAGGTGAGCACGAGCACTGGCACCGGCTTCTGCCGGGTCACAGTCGCCGCGCCGGATGCACGGATCGATGTGGCTCTACCGGAAGACGTCGCACTCGTCGACATCTACCCGGAGATCCTGCGGCTCTCCGGGCAGTCCCAGGCGGAGGGCGCTCCGACCGGCTACCACCTCGTTCGCCGCGACGGCACGGTACTTGACGCCGGGCAGTCGCTCGCCCAGCAGCAGATCCTCGACGGCGACCTCCTGCTCCTCAAGCCGTTCGCCGAGTCGCTGCCGCTCCCGGTCTTCGACGACGTCTCCGACGCCGTCGCCTCCGCGGTCAAGCAGAACCGCAGCCGCTGGACCGACGACCTGATGAACTTCGTCGGTCTCACCGCCGGCGTCCTGCTGCTCACCATGATGGCCTTCGCGCTGTGGTTCTCGAACCCCATCAACCGCGACATGCACCGCCTGCCCGGCATCATCGCCGGCGTCACCGGCATCGTCCTGGTCGCCCTGGCCGGCGTCCGCGCCCGGGTCTACGACGACCACGGCTCCTCCATCGCCCTGGGTCTCGCCGCCCTGCCGCATCTGCTGATCGCCGGCTCCGGCATCTTCCCCGTCGAGCCCGGCGGCGGGCCCGGCCGGCTCCAGCTCCTCGTCGGCTGCGTGACCGTACTGATCGCCTCCATCCTGCTGGTGGTCCTGCTGCCGCGCGGCGACGCACCCTTCGTGGCCGCCGCGTTCCTGTCCGCCATCGGCACCCTGGCCGTCTTCGGCGCGATCCTCACCGACGCCCGGCCCAGCGAGGTCGCCGCCGTCACCGCCGTCGTCTCCATCGCGATGGTCGCCTGGCTCCCCGGACTCTCCGCCCGCTTCGCCCGGCTGCCCATCGGCTACAAGTCGCCCGACCAGATCGCCAAGGGCTACGACGGCGAGCGCGGCGAGACCGAGTCGGTCGACTTCATCAAGATCGGCAACCAGGCCAAGCGCGGCCACGAGCTGCTGCTCGGCCTCGTCGCCGGCTGCGCCGCCCTCGTCGTCGGCTCCGCCGGCATCGTCCTCGGCTTCTCCGACAACATGTGGGCCCAGCTGCTCGCGCTGGCCGCCGGCATCACGATCATGCTGCGCGCCCGGCTCTTCGACTACACCGCGCAGGTCGCCTGCCTCACCATCGCCGGCATCTTCACCATCGTCCTGCTGATCCTGGGCATCGCCCTGCATCCGCCGCAGGAGATCTTCGTCGACCTGCTCAAGTTCGAGGACTCCGGACCGCTCAACATCCGCACCGTCTGGTTCTCCGCCAGCATCGCGGCGGGCGCCGCCATCCTCGTCGGCGTCGGCCTGGTCGTCCCGCGCAAGGGCGTCACCCCCTTCTGGGGCCGGATCTTCGACATCTTCGACGGCCTGGTCCTGCTGTCCCTGGTCCCGCTGTGCCTCGCGGTCCTGGATGTGTACGCCACGGTGCGCGGCCTCACCGGAAGTTAGCGACGGTCACACCCCGCTTCTTTCGCGACCCCCCGACCACCCGGTCGGGGGGCCGTTTCTTACTGGTACGCTGTGTGACGGTCCGATCGAGTCATCCAAGATTCCCTGTGAAGCAAACCAGGGGCGCTCAAGGACCAGATCCTTAAGGAGTCCGCGTGTCGCTCGACGCCGCAACGAAGAAGCAGATCATGGCCGAGTTCGCCACCAAGGAGGGTGACACCGGTTCCCCCGAGGTCCAGGTCGCGATGCTCTCGCGCCGTATCTCGGACCTGACCGAGCACCTCAAGACCCACAAGCACGACCACCACTCCCGCCGTGGTCTGCTGCTGCTGGTCGGCCAGCGTCGCCGCCTGCTGCAGTACCTGGCCAAGAAGGACATCACGCGCTTCCGTGCGCTGGTCGAGCGCCTCGGCATCCGCCGTGGTGCGGCGGGCGCCAAGTAAGACGCCGTAAAGGGAGCGGTTCCCACCGGGGGCCGCTCCCTTTGCCGTACGCGCCGGACACCTTCGCCACCGCACGGTGGGCCGAAGCTTTGTAGTCTGGTGCCATATCGCAATAGCGAACGCAGGGGAGCGCCTCCTGGCCGCCGGTCCTCGGTAGTGGCCCCCGGAGATCTCCGGGTGCTTCGATCGAAGACCGGCCCGTACGGCGCTCCGCCGCAGAAGGTCCGCTGCCACACGGGCAGCGGACGCAGACGAGGAGATATTCCTGGTGGAGAACGAGACCCACTACGCCGAGGCCGTCATCGACAACGGCACCTTCGGCACCCGCACCATCCGCTTCGAGACGGGCCGCCTGGCCAAGCAGGCCGCCGGCTCCGCCGTGGCGTACCTGGACGACGACACCATGGTGCTGTCGGCCACCTCCGCCTCCAAGACGCCGAAGGACCAGCTGGACTTCTTCCCGCTGACCGTCGACGTCGAGGAGCGGATGTACGCAGCCGGGAAGATCCCCGGCTCCTTCTTCCGCCGTGAGGGCCGCCCCTCCGAGGACGCGATCCTCACCTGCCGTCTCATCGACCGGCCGCTGCGCCCCTCCTTCAAGAAGGGCCTGCGCAACGAGATCCAGATCGTCGAGACGATCATGGCGCTCAACCCCGACCACCTCTACGACGTGGTCGCCATCAACGCCGCCTCCTGCTCCACGCAGCTGGCCGGCCTGCCCTTCTCCGGCCCCATCGGCGGCACCCGTGTCGCCCTGATCAAGGGCCAGTGGGTCGCCTTCCCGACCCACACCGAGCTCGAGGACGCCGTCTTCGACATGGTCGTGGCCGGCCGGGTCCTCCCGGACGGCGACGTCGCGATCATGATGGTCGAGGCCGAGGCCACCGAGAAGACCATCCAGCTGGTCAAGGACGGCGCCGAGGCCCCCACCGAGGAGGTCGTCGCCGCCGGTCTCGAGGCCGCGAAGCCCTTCATCAAGGTGCTGTGCAAGGCCCAGTCGGACCTCGCCGCCAAGGCCGCCAAGCCGACCGGCGACTTCCCGGTCTTCCTCGACTACCAGGACGACGTCCTGGAGGCGCTGACCGCCGCCGTCAAGGACGAGCTCGCCCAGGCGCTCACCATCGCCGGCAAGCAGGACCGCGAGGCCGAGCTGGACCGCGTCAAGGCCGTGGCCGCCGAGAAGCTGCTCCCGCAGTTCGAGGGCCGCGAGCGCGAGATCTCCGCCGCCTACCGTTCGCTGACCAAGTCCCTCGTGCGCGAGCGCGTCATCAAGGACAAGGTCCGCATCGACGGCCGCGGCATCACGGACATCCGTACGCTCGCCGCCGAGGTCGAGGCGATCCCGCGGGTGCACGGCTCCGCCCTGTTCGAGCGTGGCGAGACCCAGATCCTGGGCGTCACCACCCTCAACATGCTCCGCATGGAGCAGCAGCTGGACACCCTCTCCCCGGTGACCCGCAAGCGCTACATGCACAACTACAACTTCCCGCCGTACTCCGTCGGTGAGACCGGCCGCGTGGGCTCGCCCAAGCGCCGCGAGATCGGCCACGGCGCGCTGGCCGAGCGCGCCATCGTGCCGGTGCTGCCGACCCGCGAGGAGTTCCCCTACGCGATCCGCCAGGTCTCCGAGGCGCTGGGCTCCAACGGCTCGACGTCCATGGGCTCGGTCTGCGCCTCCACCATGTCGCTGCTGAACGCCGGTGTGCCCCTCAAGGCCCCGGTCGCCGGTATCGCCATGGGCCTGATCTCCCAGGAGATCGACGGCCAGACCCACTACGTCGCCCTCACCGACATCCTCGGTGCGGAGGACGCCTTCGGTGACATGGACTTCAAGGTCGCCGGCACCAAGCAGTTCGTCACCGCGCTGCAGCTCGACACCAAGCTCGACGGCATCCCCGCCTCGGTCCTGGCCGCCGCGCTGAAGCAGGCCCGCGACGCGCGTCTGCACATCCTGGACGTCATGAACGAGGCCATCGACGTCCCGGACGAGATGTCCCCGAACGCCCCGCGGATCATCACCGTCAAGATCCCGGTGGACAAGATCGGTGAGGTCATCGGCCCCAAGGGCAAGATGATCAACCAGATCCAGGAGGACACCGGCGCCGACATCACGATCGAGGACGACGGCACGATCTACATCGGTGCCGCCGACGGCCCGGCCGCCGAGGCCGCCCGCGCCACGATCAACGGCATCGCCAACCCGACCATGCCGGAGGTCGGCGAGCGCTACCTGGGCACGGTCGTCAAGACCACCACCTTCGGTGCGTTCGTCTCCCTGCTCCCGGGCAAGGACGGCCTGCTGCACATCTCGCAGATCCGCAAGCTGGCCGGCGGCAAGCGCGTGGAGAACGTCGAGGACGTGCTCGCGGTGGGCGCCAAGGTCCAGGTCGAGATCGCCGAGATCGACCAGCGCGGCAAGCTCTCCCTGATCCCGGTCATCGAGGGTGAAGAGGACGACACGAAGGACGACGCCGCCAAGTGACGTCCCGTACGCACACGACGACGGCCCGCCCCTCTTCGGAGGGGCGGGCCGTCGCCCGTACCCAAACGCTTCTCAAGGGCACCGCGGGCGCCGGCACGGTCCGCCGGACCACCCTCCCGGGCGGCCTGCGCGTCGTCACCGAGACCCTGCCGTCGGTCCGCTCGGTCACCTTCGGCATCTGGGCCCACGTCGGCTCCCGCGACGAGACCCCGTCCCTCAACGGCGCCACCCACTACCTCGAGCACCTGCTCTTCAAGGGCACCGAGCGACGCAGCGCCCTGGACATCTCCTCGGCCATCGACGCGGTCGGCGGCGAGATGAACGCCTTCACCGCGAAGGAATACACCTGCTACTACGCGCGGGTGCTCGACGCCGATCTGCCGCTCGCCATCGACGTGGTGTGCGACATGCTCACCGGCTCGTTGATCGAGCCCGAGGACGTGGACGCCGAGCGCGGCGTCGTCCTCGAGGAGATCGCGATGACCGAGGACGACCCGGGCGACTGCGTGCACGACCTGTTCGCGCACACCATGCTCGGCGACACCCCCCTCGGCCGCCCGGTCCTGGGCACCGTCGACACCGTCAACGCCCTCACCCCCGAGCGCATCCGCCGCTTCTACAAGAAGCACTACGACCCCACCCACCTCGTCGTCACCGCCGCGGGCAACATCGACCACGCCAAGGTCGTCCGTCTCGTCCGCCGCGCCTTCGAGCGGGCCGGGGCCCTCGGCCGTACGGACGCCACGCCGATCGGCCCGCGCGCCGGCGCCCGCGCCATCCGCACCTCCGGACGCGTCGAGCACCTCAACCGCAAGACCGAGCAGGCGCACGTCATCCTCGGCGTGCCCGGGATGTCCCGCACGGACGACCGCCGCTGGGCCATGGGCGTCCTGAACACCGCCCTCGGCGGCGGCATGTCCTCGCGCCTCTTCCAGGAGGTCCGCGAGAAGCGCGGCCTGGCCTACAGCGTGTACTCGTACACCTCGGGCTTCGCCGACTGCGGGCTGTTCGGCGTCTACGCGGGCTGCCGCCCCAACCAGGTGCCCGACGTGCTCAAGATCTGCCGCGACCAGCTCGACCAGGTGGCGGCCGACGGCCTCACCGACGACGAGGTCCACCGCGCGATCGGCCAGCTCCGCGGCTCCACCGTCCTGGGCCTGGAGGACACCGGCGCGCTGATGCACCGCATCGGCAAGAGCGAGCTGTGCTGGGGGGAGCAGATGTCGGTCGACGAGATGCTCGTCCGGATAGCCGCCGTCACCCCGGACGAGGTCCGCGAGGTGGCCCGCGACGTCCTCGGCGCCCGCCCCTCGCTGTCCGTCATCGGCCCGCTGAACGACCGGCAGGCGGCCCGTCTGGACGACGCCGTCGCCTGACCGCCGTACCACCTAGAGAGAGCTGAGAACGATGAGCAAGCTGCGCGTGGCCGTACTGGGTGCCAAGGGGCGCATCGGCTCCGAGGCCGTACGGGCCGTGGAGGCCGCGGAGGACATGGAGCTGGTCGCGGCCCTGGGCCGGGGCGACAAGCTGGAGACCCTGGTCGAGGCCGGAGCCCAGGTGGCCGTCGAGCTGACCAACCCCGGCGCCGTCATGGGCAACCTCGACTTCTGCGTCCGCCACGGCATCCACGGTGTGGTCGGCACGACCGGCTGGACCGACGACCGCCTCGCGCAGCTGCACACCTCGCTCGCCGCCTCACCCGAGGTCGGCGTGCTCATCGCCCCGAACTTCTCCATCGGCGCGGTGCTCACCATGCAGTTCGCCCAGCAGGCGGCCCGCTTCTTCGAATCTGTCGAGGTCATCGAGCTGCATCACCCGAACAAGGCGGACGCGCCGTCCGGTACGGCCACCCGTACCGCCGAGCTGATCGCCGCCGCCCGCCGGAAGGCCGGCAGCGCCCCCCAGCCGGATGCCACGGCGACCGCCCTGGACGGCGCCCGCGGCGCGGACGTCGACGGCATCCCCGTCCACTCCGTACGGCTGCGCGGCTTGCTGGCCCACCAGGAGGTCCTCCTGGGTGGCGAGGGGGAGACGCTCACCATCCGCCATGACTCCCTGCACCACAGCAGCTTCATGCCGGGCATCCTGCTCGGCGTGCGCCGCGTCGTGACCACCCCGGGCCTGACCGTGGGCCTGGAAAACTTCCTCGACCTGGGCTGACGGGCAATACCACCGTGCGCGCAAAGATCACCTATTTCGTCCTCGCGGCCGTTCTCGTCGTCTACTTCGTGCTGGTCGGCAGCCGCGGGGTACTGCTCATCGAGCAGGGCACCGCGGTCACCGTCGCCTTCGGGGGCGCCGTCCTGATCCTGCCGTTCATCGGCCTGTGGTTCCTCTGGCACACCACCCAGTTCGCCCGCAAGGCCGGCATCCTCTCGCGCGAGCTGGAGGCCGAGGGCGGACTGCCGGTCGACGAGTTGCGGCGCACCCCCGGCGGCCGGATCGACCGCGACTCGGCCGACGAGGTCTTCGCCCGACGGCAGGCCGAGACGGAGGAGGCCCCCGGCGACTGGCGCACGTGGTTCCGCCTCGCGGTCGCCTACCACGACGCCCGCGACACCCCACGCGCCCGCAAGGCCATGCAGTGCGCCATCGCCCTGCACGACAAAAAGCCCGTACGGACCTGAATCCGCACGGGCTCGGAGCGCCTGAATCCGCACGGGCTCGGGGCGCGGGACGCGGGGCTCCTGGGCACGGGGCTTCCGGGGCGTCCCGGCCTTCGGGGGGCGGTCATGCCCGGACGGCTCTCGGTCGGTGACGGCTGGCGCGTGGCCGGTGACGGCGCTCACCGATGAGGGCTTCTCGGCCGGTGAGGGCGTTTTGCCATCGGTGCGGCCGCTTCGCCGATACCGGCTTCCTGCCGTGAGGGCGTCCCATCGGTCACGATGACGGAGCCTTCCCGGTCACGATGACGGCGCCTTCCCGGTCACGATGACGGCGCCTTCCCGGTCACGATGACGGCGCCTTCCCGGTCACGATGACGGCGACCACGATGAGGACGCCTCGCCGATCACCGCGCCGACCACGGGAATACCGCCCGGCCCCGCCACGTTGTGGCCCAGCAGGGGGCGCACACACCCCCTAAGGGATCTGTTCTCCCACCCCCTAGTGGCGGTACTCCGCCGCCCAAGCCTCCAGCACATCCGCCGCCCGCTCGAACGCCTCGGGGCGGGACTGGAAATCGCCGTTGTGGTCCGTGACCAGGATGTCCGGCTGTGCGGCCCGCGACCGGTGGACGATCACGGCCTGACCCTGCACCGTCCGCGGCAGCCCCAGCCATCGCACCGGCTGCTGGACCGTACGGACCGCGGCGATGGCGCTCCACGGATCCGTGGTCGTACGCAGCAGACTCACCTGCCGCAGGCCCCTCGCGCTCACCCACACCCCCACGCGCAACAGACGCAGCGCCAGGACGATCACCAGCGCCGCCACCACCACACAGATCATGGCCCCAGCGAGCGATCCGGCCAGGCCGATGATCATTGCCGACAGCAGGACGAACGAGGCGAGCAGTAAAGACACCGCCGCCGTCCCCACTCGCCACGGTCCGGGGCGGTAGGGACGGCGCCAGTGGTCGGGCTCGTCATACGGGAGTGCGGCCGGATGCGCCGCACGGCCCTGGCCGTCGAGGTCGCGGTCGGCCGTCAGGAAGGGCAGGGGCACGGCTGAACCTCACTCATGGGCACGCAAACGGAAACTGTGACCGGTGAGGCTACTCGGGCCGGAGGGAGCGGAACCACTCGGTCCCGCGCCCCATCCGTCCACTCAGCGGTGGGCGGCTTCGGAGTGATGCACCCGGTCCGTACCGGAGCTGTCCTGCTGTAGCGACGGAATGCCGAACAGCAGGGCTCCGGCCAGGCCGCCCACGACGGTGAGGGTGATCAGGGACTGGCCGAGCAGCTGCGTACGGGACGCACGCTGGCGCGGCGGGGGAGTGACATTGCTGCGGAACCGGTCTGCCTCGGCAACGAAGGCGAACGGGACGGGCTCTCGCCGGCGGAACATGAGCGGGCTCTCCTAGGAACCTCGAAGTGGGCACTGTCACAGAGGTAGACGTCTCCGCCGTCCGATTGGTGCCCGTTTTCAGTGACTTCTGTGAAAAATATCAACCGCTGGCTCGTTCCCTGCTAGGCGGGGGCCGTTTTGCACCTAACGAGTTGCGCGGCGGCCTTTCCTGAGCTCCCTTCACCTTTCCCGGGCTGTCAGTGGCGGGCCGTAGGCTGGGCGCGCACGAGGATCGAACGGAAGGAACCGCCGGTGTCCCACACCCCCGACGAGAGCACTGAGAGCGCCGACAGTGCAGCCGCCCGCTTCCGGAGCGAGGTGACGGTCGAGCTGGTCAAGCACAGCGCCGCGGACAGCGACGTCCTGTGGGCGGCCCGGGTCTCCACGGCCGGCGAGCAGTCGCTGGAGGAGCTCCAGAAGGACCCCGAGCGTTCCAAGGGCCTGATCAACTACCTCATGCGGGACCGGCACGGCAGCCCGTTCGAGCACAACTCCATGACCTTCTTCATCAGTGCGCCGATCTTCGTCTTCCGCGAGTTCATGCGGCACCGCGTCGGCTGGTCCTACAACGAGGAGTCCGGCCGCTACCGCCAGCTGGAGCCCGTCTTCTACGTCCCCGGCGAGTCCCGCAAGCTGGTCCAGCAGGGCCGCCCCGGCAAGTACGAATTCGTCGACGGCACCCCGGCGCAGCACGACCTGACCACCCGCGTCATGGAGGACACCTACCGCCGGGCCTACGACGCGTACCAGGAGATGCTCGCCGCCGGCGTCGCCCGCGAGGTGGCCCGCGCCGTCCTCCCCGTCGGCCTGTTCTCCTCGATGTACGCGACCTGCAATGCCCGCTCCCTGATGCACTTCCTCGGCCTGCGTACGCAGCACGAGCTGGCGCAGGTCCCCTCCTTCCCGCAGCGCGAGATCGAGATGGTCGGCGAGCAGATGGAGGCCCAGTGGGCCAAGCTCATGCCGCTCACGTACGGCGCATTCAATGCGAACGGCCGCATCGCCCCGTAAAGCACCAGGCGGCGGGCCGGGCAGCGCACCGTGCGGCACCGGTGCGAGAAGTGTCCGGATTGCGGCATTTTGAGAAGTTCATCTACTCTGAACAAACGGACCCGGCACTGCTTGAACCCCCGAGCAGGCAGTGCCGGAGTCCACATCCCTGCTCCCCAGAGGCGCATCCCGAGGTGCGTTACGAGTAGCGTGGGACCCATGGCTCCGACTTCCACACCGCAGACCCCCTTCGGGCGGGTGCTGACCGCCATGGTCACGCCGTTCACGGCGGATGGCGCACTCGACCTCGACGGCGCCCAGCGGCTCGCCGCCCATCTGGTGGACGCCGGTAACGACGGCCTCGTCGTCAACGGCACCACCGGAGAGTCCCCGACCACCAGCGACGCCGAGAAAGCACAGCTCGTACGCGCCGTGGTCGATGCGGTCGGAGACCGCGCCTTTGTCGTTGCCGGAGCCGGCACCAACGACACCCGCCACAGCCTCGAGCTCGCCCGCGCCGCCCAGGACGCCGGCGCGCACGGCCTGCTCGCGGTGACGCCGTACTACAGCAAGCCCCCGCAGGAGGGCCTGCTGCGCCACTTCACGGCCATCGCGGACGCCACAGAGCTCCCCGTCATGCTGTACGACATCCCCGGCCGCAGCGGTGTCCCGATCAACACCGAGACCCTGGTCCGGCTCTCCGAGCACCCGCGGATCGTCGCCAACAAGGACGCCAAGGGCGACCTCGGCCGCGCCAGCTGGGCCATCGCCCGCTCCGACCTCGCCTGGTACAGCGGCGACGACATGCTCAACCTCCCGCTGCTCTCGGTCGGGGCCATCGGCTTCGTCTCCGTCGTCGGCCACGTCGTCACCCCCGAGCTCCGCGCCCTCCTGGACGCCCACCTCAACGGCGACGTCACCAAGGCCACCGAGATCCACCAGAAGCTGCTGCCCGTCTTCACCGGCATGTTCCGCACCCAGGGCGTCATCACCACCAAGGCCGCGCTCGGCCTTCAGGGACTGCCCGCCGGTCCGCTGCGCCTGCCCCTGGTGGAGCTCTCCCCGGAGGAGACCGAACAGCTCACGCGCGATCTCGCCGCCGGCGGGGTACAGCTCTGATCACAGACTTCACAACTGAATACCGACCAACAACCGCCACATAGCAAGTGCACGAATGTCATGCGCGCCACGTGCCTCGACGGCAGCGTGGCGCGTGTGGTGAGGAGAGTCTTTTGAGTCATCCGCATCCTGAGCTCGGCGCCCCGCCGAAGCTCCCCAAGGGTGGCCTGCGTGTCACCCCCCTCGGCGGCCTGGGTGAAATCGGCCGCAACATGACGGTCTTCGAATACGGCGGCCGGTTGCTGATCGTCGACTGCGGAGTGCTCTTCCCCGAGGAGGAGCAGCCCGGAATCGACCTGATCCTGCCGGACTTCACGTCCATCAGGGACCGCCTCGACGACATCGACGGCATCGTGCTCACGCACGGCCACGAGGACCACATCGGCGGTGTCCCCTACCTCCTTCGCGAGAAGCCGGACATCCCCCTCATCGGCTCCAAGCTGACCCTCGCCCTCATCGAGGCCAAGCTCCAGGAGCACCGCATCCGCCCGTACACGCTGGAGGTCGCCGAGGGCGACCGCGAGCGCCTGGGCCCGTTCGACTGCCAGTTCGTGGCCGTCAACCACTCCATCCCGGACGCCCTCGCGGTCGCCATCCGCACCCCCGCGGGCATGGTCGTGCACACCGGCGACTTCAAGATGGACCAGCTCCCGCTGGACCGCCGCCTCACCGACCTCCCCGCGTTCGCCAAGCTCGGCGAGGAAGGCATCGACCTCCTCCTCTCCGACTCCACGAACGCCGAGGTCCCGGGCTTCGTCCCGCCCGAGCGCGACATCTCGAACGTGCTGCGCCAGGTGTTCGCCAACGCCCAGAAGCGCATCATCGTGGCGAGCTTCGCCAGCCACGTGCACCGCATCCAGCAGATCCTCGACGCGGCCCATGAATACGGCCGCCGGGTCGCCTTCGTCGGCCGCTCGATGGTCCGCAACATGGGTATCGCCCGCGATCTGGGCTATCTGAACGTCCCGGCCGGCCTGGTCGTCGATGTCAAGACCCTCGACGACCTCCCGGACGACGAGGTCGTCCTCGTCTGCACCGGTTCCCAGGGCGAGCCCATGGCGGCGCTCTCCCGGATGGCCAACCGCGACCACCAGATCCGCATCGTGCAGGGCGACACGGTGATCCTGGCGTCCTCCCTCATCCCCGGCAACGAGAACGCGGTCTACCGCGTGATCAACGGTTTGACCCGCTGGGGAGCGAACGTCGTCCACAAGGGCAACGCCAAGGTGCATGTCTCCGGCCACGCCTCGGCCGGCGAGCTCCTGTACTTCTACAACATCTGCAAGCCGAAGAACCTGATGCCGGTGCACGGCGAATGGCGCCACCTGCGTGCCAACGCCGAACTGGGCGCCCTGACCGGCGTACCGAAGGACCGCATCGTCATTGCCGAGGACGGCGTCGTGGTCGACCTCGTCAACGGCGTCGCAAAGATCGTCGGCAAGGTCCAGGCGGGCTACGTGTACGTCGACGGCCTCTCGGTCGGCGATGTCACCGAGACCCATCTCAAGGACCGCCGCATCCTCGGCGACGAAGGCATCATCTCGGTCTTCGTGGTCGTCGACAGCACCACCGGCAAGACCGTCGGCGGCCCGAACATCCACGCCCGTGGCTCGGGCATCGACGACGCGGCCTTCTCGGCAGTCATCCCCAAGATCGACGAGGCCCTGGCCAAGTCGGCCCAGGACGGCATCACCGAGCCCCACCAGCTCCAGCAGCTGGTCCGCCGCGCGGTCGGCAAGTGGGTGTCGGACAACTACCGCCGACGCCCGATGATCCTCCCCGTGATCGTCGAGGTCTGACGGACAGAGTCGTACGAAGGTCCTCAAGTAGGAGCGGGGCGCCCGGATTTGCATCCGGGCGCCCCGCTCCAGTAGGTTTACGGCTCCGCCCGAACGGGAAGCCCCGCAAGCTTACGAGCGCGGCATGCCTCCTCAACGGTCGCGGAATTCCGACTCAAAACAATCTGTTAAAGTCGGATCAGCCGAAAGGCAACCCCCTCCGACGGGAAATCAGAATCGAAATTCGACCGGAAACGGCGAGGCTCGGATCTGCTAAAGTCGGAAAGGTCGAAAAGCGAAAGCGAAGCGGCCGAACCCCGCTCCAACAG